>NZ_JBEYCF010000003.1:0-208557 GCF_040632605.1 Streptomyces sp. NPDC019224
CTCCCGCCTTTCTTCCCCTACGGGCGGCTCCGCGGCCTCTCTCCGCGGTTCGGGGGGGGGCTTTAAACCACGTGGTTCACGGCCCGCCCTCTTCGCGCTTCGAACGCGGTCCGGTCAGCGCATCTTGCCGCCGCGCGGCGGGCGGCCGGCGCCGCCGCGGCCGGGGATGGGCCCCTTCGGGAGGGGCATGTTGCTCATGAGGTCGCCCATCGCGCGGAGACGGTCGTTGGCGGCCGTGACCTGGGGACCGGTCAGGACGCGGGGCATCTTCAGCATCTTGGTGCGGACCTTCTTCAGGGGCACCTGGCCCTCGCCGTTGCCGACGATGATGTCGTGGACGGGGACGTCGACCACGATGCGGGCCATCTTCTTCTTCTCGGCCGCGAGGAGGCTCTTCACCCGGTTCGGGTTGCCCTCGGCGACCAGCACGATGCCCGCCTTGCCCACGGCGCGGTGGACCACGTCCTGGCTGCGGTTCATCGCGACCGCCGGGGTCGTCGTCCAGCCGCGGCCCACACGGTCCAGCACCGCGGCCGCGGCGCCCGGCTGGCCCTCCATCTGCCCGAAGGCGGCGCGCTCGGCGCGGCGTCCGAAGACGATCGCCATCGCGAGGAGGGCGAGCACGAAGCCCAGGATGCCCAGGTAGATCGGGTGATCGATCAGGAAACCGATCGCGAGGATGACACCGAAGGTGACGATTCCCACACCCGCGACCACAAGACCGATCTTGGAGTCGGTCCGCTTGGTCATCTTGTAGGTCAGAGCGATCTGCTTGAGCCGCCCCGCGTTCTCGGCGCTGTCCGCGCCTTCAGTGGTGTTTGCCTTCCTCGCCATGCAATGAAGTTTACGTGGCCCGTGAACGGCGGGCGGCCACGGCCTCCCGTTCCAGCAGGTGGTAGGACTCGGCCCGGTCCCTGGCCCGGCGGCGGTCCTCCAGGACGGCCGTCCAGGCGTTGCGGCGGGCGGTGCGCTGGCCGCCGCCGAGCAGCAGCGACTCGACGGCGCGGAGGGCATCGGTGACGGACGGGATGACGGTGGCGCGTACCGGCGCGGCCTGCATCGTGGAAGTCCCCTCGGAACGATGTGCGTGTGCTGCGCGGACTGGAGACGGGGCGCAGGGGAGGCGGTGGCGGTCGGAGTCACCGCGACACCGCGCTGCGCTTTCATCCAGGGTCACTGTTCGGTGTTACCAGCGCATGACCGGTCGGTCAAACACCAATGAAACCTTGATGCGGGCGCCGCGCACGCCGACGCGGTCCGTCCGCGCCCCGGTGGCCTCTCGGACCTGCGGGGAGCGGACGGACCGCGTCGGGGCGGGCGTCACCCGTGGGCGGCCGCTCGCGTGGGATTCACCCGGACCGCGTCACGCGGACGGCGCCGGCACCTGCGCCTCGCGCCGGTCCATCGCCTGCTGGAACAGCCGGCCCGCGCGGTACGAGGAGCGGACGAGCGGTCCGGACATGACGCCCGAGTAACCGATGGCGTCGGCCTCGTCCTTCAGCTCGACGAACTCGTGGGGCTTCACCCAGCGCTCGACGGGGTGGTGGCGCACCGACGGCCGCAGGTACTGCGTGATGGTGATGAGCTCGCAGCCGGCGTCGTACAGGTCCTGGAGCGCCTCGCTGACCTCTTCGCGGGTCTCGCCCATACCGAGGATCAGGTTCGACTTGGTCACCAGGCCGGCCTCGCGGGCGCGGGTGATGACCTCCAGGGACCGCTCGTAGCGGAAGCCCGGGCGGATGCGCTTGAAGATGCGCGGCACCGTCTCCACGTTGTGCGCCAGCACCTCGGGGCGCGAGGAGAAGACCTCCGCGAGCTGCCCGGGCTCGGCGTTGAAGTCGGGGATCAGCAGCTCGACCTTGGTGCGGCCGGCCTCCCGGTCCGCGGTGAGCGCGTGGATCTGGCGCACGGTCTCCGCGTACAGCCAGGCGCCGCCGTCCTCCAGGTCGTCGCGGGCGACGCCGGTGATGGTGGCGTAGTTCAGGTCCATGGTGACGACGGACTCGCCGACGCGGCGGGGCTCGTCCCGGTCCAGCGCCTGCGGCTTGCCCGTGTCGATCTGGCAGAAGTCACAGCGCCGGGTGCACTGGTCGCCGCCGATGAGGAACGTGGCCTCGCGGTCCTCCCAGCACTCGAAGATGTTGGGGCAGCCGGCCTCCTGGCACACCGTGTGCAGGCCCTCGCTCTTGACGAGTTTCTGCAGCTGGTTGTACTCGGGGCCCATCTTCGCCCGGGTCTTGATCCACTCGGGCTTGCGCTCGATGGGGGTCTGGCTGTTCCGGACCTCAAGGCGCAGCATCTTGCGCCCGTCAGGTGCGACAGACACTCCGGCACTCCCCTTTGCTTTCACTGCATTGGATTCTTCGGCGAACACCAGGGTACGCCCGTAGTTCATTCGGCTTTACGTCTGCCCAACCTGGGGCAGGTGGGGCCTATTCCCGGGGGCGTGTTCCGTGGGTCATGCCGTGGCCACGGCGTCCTCGGTGCGCCCGATCGCACGGGGGGCGAGTTCGGCGTTCTCCAGGATGTCCCGCAGGTGCTTCTCGACGACGGGGAGGACCTCGTCGATGGTGACGTCGCGGCCGAGTTCGTAGCTGAGCGAGGTGACGCCGGCGTCCCGGATGCCGCAGGGGACGATCCGGTCGAACCAGGTGTTGTCGGGGTTCACGTTGAACGAGAAGCCGTGCATGGTGACGCCCTTGGCGACGCGGATGCCGATCGCGGCGAGCTTGCGGTCCTCGCGGCGCTGGCCGGCGTTGGAGGGGGCGTACTCCGGGCCGTTGAGCCGGGGGTCGAACTCGTCGTCCTGCAGGCGCGGGTCGAAGTCGAGCGTGAGGCCGCCGGGGGCGGGGCGCTGTTCGACGGGGTCGCCCAGGACCCAGACGCCGCTGCGGCCCTCGACCCGGGTGGTCTCGACGCCGAACTCGGCGGCGGTGCGGATCAGCGCCTCCTCCAGCCGGCGCACATGGGCGACGACGTCCACGGGGCGCGGGAGCTTCTGGATCGGGTAGCCGACGAGCTGGCCGGGGCCGTGCCAGGTGATCTTGCCGCCGCGGTCCACGTCGATGACGGGGGTGCCGTCGAGGGGGCGCTCGCTGTCCTCCGTGCGCCTGCCCGCCGTGTAGACGGGCGGGTGTTCCAGGAGCAGGCAGGTGTCGGGGACGGTGTCCTCGAACCGTGCCGCGTGCACCTCGCGCTGCTTCTGCCAGGCCTCCCGGTAGTCGACGGCGTTCTCGCCGAATCCCATGCGGACGAACCGGAGCTCAGTCACGGCAGCAGCCTCTCTCCTCGCGGCGCCGTGGTCCCGGGGTCCCCCGGTACCGCGTCACCCTGCACGAATCGCGCCCCGGCCACTTTACGACCGGCGCCGACGCGGGGGCCCGGCAGGTCTTCCTGTCAGCGCCGCCCACAATCCTCACACGATCGGATGAATGTGGAGCGAAGGGGGCTGTGTCCGCCCCGCAGGCAGCTAAATTCGCGCCGTTCGTCAGAGGAGGCCCTGAGGGCTGCCCGCCCGGCCCCGAAGGCAGGAGATCCCACAGCTGATGTCGGAACGACCTCCGCAGCGCACGCCCAACCGGCGGCTCGCCGCGCTCATCACCGAGGCCGGTTTCTCCAACGCCGGTCTCGCCCGCCGGGTGGACCAGCTCGGCCTCGAACACGGCCTCGACCTGCGGTACGACAAGACCTCCGTGACCCGCTGGCTGCGCGGCCAGCAGCCCCGGGGCACCACCCCCGCCCTGATCGCCGAGGTCTTCACCCGGCGCCTCGGCCGCCGGCTCTCCGCCCAGGACCTGGGCCTGGACGCCTGCGCCCCGGTCTACGCGGGCCTGGAGTTCGCCGCCACCCCGGCCGAGGCGGTCGACATCGTCAGCGGGCTGTGGCGCAAGGACTCCGGCAGCCACACCGAGCTGCGGAAGATCGCCTTCACCCCGGCCGGTCTCGTCGTCCCCAGCCGGGACTGGCTGATCGGCCGGGCGGACGAGTGGGTCGGCAGGCCCGCCCCGGGCGGACCGGTCAGGGCCGGCGCCGCGAGGCACCCGGCCGGCGCCCAGATCCCCGCCGGCCCCTCCTCGTACGCGGCGCACGGCACCCTCCCCGCCATGCCCGAGCAGGCCGGGGCCCCGGGCGGGCGGCACAGCGTGCGGGGGCCCGGCCCGTCGCGGCCCGGCGGGGCGACCGCGCCGCCCGGGGCCCCGGCCGCCGCCGGGGTGCCCCGGCAGCGGCAGTCCGAGCGGGGGTCGGGGCTGCGGGTCGGCGAGGGGGACGTCGCCGCGCTGCGTTCGGTCGCCGAGCTCTTCCGTACCCTCGACCACGCCTACGGCGGCGGCCACGCCCGGCAGGCCCTCGTGCGGTACCTGGAGCACGAGACGGAGCCGATGCTGCGCGGCACGTACGGGGAGGCGACCGGCCGGCGGCTGTTCGCGGCCGCCGCCGATCTGACCAGGCTGGCCGGCTGGACCTCCTACGACATCGCGGCGCACGGCCTCGCACAGCGCTATTTCGTGCAGGCGCTGCGGCTCTCGCAGGCGGCGGGCGACCGGGCCTACGGCAGTTACGTGCTGATCACCATGAGCCGTCAGGCGGTCTACCTCACGCACGGCCGGGAAGCGGTCCAGCTGGCCCGGGTGGCCCAGCAGGGCATCGGCTCGGCCGCGCCGCACACCGTCATGGCCATGCTGCACGCGGTGGAGGCGCGCGGGCACGCGGTGCTCGGGGACGCCAAGACGTGCACGGCCTCGCTGGCGCGGGCGGAACACGCGCTGGAGGCCGCCCGGCCCGGTGACGAGGTGCCGCACTGGGCGCGCCACTTCGACGAGGCGCAGCTCGCCGACGAGTTCGGGCACTGCCACCGCGACCTCCAGCAGTACCGGGCCGCCGCGCAGTACGCGGAGCGCGCGCTCCAGTTGCGCGCCCCCGCGTACGCCCGGAGCAGGCTGTTCTGCCGGGTGGTGCTGGCGTCCGCCCGGCTCGGGCTCGGAGAGCTGGACCAGGCGTGCCGGCTGGGGGCGGAGGCCGCCCAGCAGGCGGCCGAGATGCGCTCGGTGCGCGCCACGGAGTACGTGCGGGACTTCGAGCGGCGGCTGGAGCCCTTCCGGGACGCCGCTGCCGTCCGCGGCTATCGCGAGCGGGTGGCCGCGCTGGGCTGAGCCGGCCTTTGCCCCCGGGGCCCGCCCGGACGGGCGCCAAGCCCTCAGGCCGCCTCGGGGAGTGCCGGTGCGTCCCCGGTGGCCCGGCGTACGCCGAGGTCGTCGAGGATCGAGGCGGCGGCGCGGTGGCCCGAGGCCAGCGCGCCCTGGACGGTGCCGGTGTCGCGGTGGTCGCCGCACACGTAGAGGCCCGCGAGGAGCCGGACGGGCCGGTGCGGGTCGTGCGGGGCGGGCATCGCGGGCACCGCCTCGGGGTCGTGGTGGGCGGCCAGCAGCTCCCAGTCGTCGGTGGGCATGCCGTAGAGGACGGCCAGGTGGGCGCGGACCGCGCGGTCCAGGTCGTCGGGCGGGGTGCCGAGCACCGTGGAACTGATCAGGGTCCGGCCGTGCGGGGCGCGGGCCGGGTCGACCGCGCTCATCACGGCGGTGTGGGACACGGGGCCCGACCGGTCGGCGTCCAGGAGGAGCGAGGCACCGGTGGGCGGGGGAGCGGGGGCGGTGTGGTGGAGCACCGTCACGGGGTGGAAGGACGGCAGGCGCAGGCCCGGCAGCAGTTCGGCGGCGGCACCCGCGCCGGTGGCCACCAGCAGGGAGCGGCAGCCCAGTTCGCCGTGTTCCTTGGTGCGTACGGAGGTGATGCCGGCGGAGGTGACGTGCACTCCGGTGCGTACGGTGCCGGGCGGCAGGGAAGCGGCGAGGAGCGCGGGCAGCGTGGCCGCACCGCCTTCCGGTACGCACAGCCGGCCGCTCGCGTACGTGCGCAGGGCGAGGTCGGCGCACCGGCTGGAGGTGGTGAGGCCCGGGTCGCCGAGCAGTGCGGTGAGCAGGGGGCGTACGAAGCCGTTGAGCGTACGGGCGGACAGGCGGCCGGAGAGGGCGTCGAGCGCGGCGCGTTCGGGCCGGGCGAGGAGGCGGGCCGGGGGTGTGGCGGCGAGGCGGGCCAGCGCCACGCCGAGCCGGGCGTGGTCGATCGCGCCGCCCACGGCTCCGGTGAGGGCGCCCGCCCGGGGCGGCCGGGGGGCGCTCGCGAGGGCGCGCGCCGCCTTGAACGCGCCCCGTGCGCTGCGTGCGCCCTGTGCGCCGCGGATCTCCCCGGTCCGGGTGCGGCGGCCCTCGCTGTGGACGAGGACCCCGGGATCGAAGGCGCGCAGGACGAGTCCGTCGAGCCCCGGCGTGGTGCGGAGCTCCGGATACGCGGTGTTGAGCAGCGGGCCGACGCGGTCCAGCCGGAAGCCGTCCACCTCGTCGGTGGCCATCCGGCCGCCGACGCCGGGACCGGCCTCCAGGACGCTGACACTGACCCCGGCGCTGGTCAGTCGGTGGGCCGCCGACAGGCCGGCGATCCCGGCCCCGATGATGACGACGTCCGCGTGGTGTGCCGTGCTGAGCACGTGCCCTCCCCGATTCGGCGCAAGTGGTGGGGGGCTCATGCCCTCAACAGCCCACCGGAATGCGTGAGTTCGTCAGGAGGCTAGGAGGGCCGCCCGAGCGTGCGCAGGCGCGCGCGGACCGGTGCACCGATGCACGGGGTCGCACACCCGTCCGAACGGTGCGTCGGCGGGGGCGGGACGATCAGCGCAGGGCCGCGCGGACGGCGGCGTCGATGCCGGGGAAGGCGAACGAGAAGCCGGAGTCCAGCAGCCGTGCGGGCAGCACCCGCTGACTGCCCAGCACGTCCCCGGCGAACTCGCCCAACGCGATCCGCAGCGCCGGTGCGGGCACCGGGAAAAGGGCCGGCCGCCGCAGCACGCGGCCCATCGCGGCGGTCACCTCGGCGTTGGTGACGGGCGAGGGACCGGTCAGGTTGACCGGTCCGGACAGCTCCGGGGTGTCCAGGATGTGCCGCAGCGCCGCGATGTGGTCGTGCAGCGCGATGAAACTCCAGTACTGCCGCCCGTCGCCCAGCCGGCCGCCGAGCCCCGCCCGGAACAGCGGGAAGAGCCGACCCCAGGCGCCGCCCTCCCGGGCGACCACCAGACCGGTGCGGGCGTGCACCGTACGCACCCCGGCCTCCTCGGCCGCCGCGGTGGCCTCCTCCCACTCCACGCACACCGACGGCAGGAACCCGTCACCGGGCGGGGTGTCCTCGTCGACCGGACGGTCCCCGGTGTCCCCGTAGAAGCCGATCGCGGAACCGGAAAGCAGCACGGCGGGCGGGGTGTCGAGCGAGGCGACGGCGTCCGCGATCGCGGCGGTGCCCAGCACCCGGCTGTCCCGGATCTCCTTCTTGTACGCCTCGGTCCAGCGGTGGTCGCCGACCCCGGCCCCGGCGAGGTGGACGACCGCGTCGCAGCCCACCAGGCCGGCCACGTCCACGTACTCGCGCTTCGGATCCCACTCCACCTCGTCGCCGTCCCGCGCGGGGCGGCGCACCAGGCGGACCACCTCGTGCCCGTCGGCCCGCAGCGAGCGCACCAGCGCCGCTCCGATGAGTCCGGTCGATCCGGTGACGGCGATACGGGAGTGCGGCATGGCACCCATCCTGCCCCACCCGGGCCGGCGTACACGGTCGTGGCACAGTGGCGGCCATGACCGAATCCGCCGTACCCGAAGCCCCCGTCGTCCGCCGCGCCGTTCTCGCGGACGAGCCCGCGCTCGGCGAGCTGGACCGCGCCACCTGGTCGACGCTGCACGCGGTCCAGCCGCGCCCGCAGCCGCCGTACGCGCCGTTCTTCGACGAGCGGCACCCGCCCCGGGACATCCTGGTGGCGGAAGCGGCGAACGAGGCGGGGGAGCGGGTGCCGGCCGGTTACATACGCGTGGTGCCGCCCACCCCGTTGGCCTGCAACGCGCATGTCCGGCAGATCCAGGGCCTCGCCGTGGCCCACTGGGCGCGTGGCCGGGGCGTCGGACGCGCCCTGGTCCGGGCGGCCTGCGTCGCGGCACGCGGCGAGGGGGCGAACCGGATCACCCTGCGGGTCCTCGGCCACAACGCGCCCGCCCGCGCGCTGTACGAGGCGGAGGGCTTCACCGTCGAGGGCGTGCTGCCGGGCGAGTTCTTCCTGAACGGGCGGTACGTGGACGACGTGATGATGGGCCGTTCGCTCGCCCCGTGAGGAGCGCGGGCCTCATTCCGGGCCGAACCGCTCCCAGAGCGCGGGCAGCCGGGCCGCGAGGGCCGCGTCGTCGTCCGGGTCCAGCGGGGTGCCCTCCGGTTCACCGGCCTGCGGCGGCAGCCCGAGGTCCGGGGCGACGACGCCGGTGAGCTGTTCGTACGCCTCGTCGGCCGCGTACCCCAGCTCCTCGCCGTCGCCGTCCAGCTCCTCGTCGAAGGAGTCGAGCAGCTCGGCCAGGCTGTCCGGGTCGTGCACGGCGCCCTCGAAGACCTCCCGGCCCCGGCCGATCAGCCAGCAGCGGAAGTAGTCGAAGGCGTCGTCGTCCGCGCCGCCGAGCAGCACGGCGGCGGCGCCCCACAGGTCCCAGCGGTAGGCGCGGTTGAAGCGGGCCTCGAAGTGCCGGGCGAAGTCCAGCACGGCTTCGGGGTCGAGCTCCACCAGCCGTTCGACCAGCAGGTCGGCATGGTCCTCGGGGTCGCCGTCGGCGGCCTCGCGCGTGCTGTCGATCAGCTCCCAGAACTCGGTCTCGTCCATCACGGGTCCAGCATCTGCCCTGGGGGCGGCCGACGCACGCCCAGACATCGATACGAAGCCGTCAGGGAGCGCCCCCGTAGAGGGCGTGCAGGCGGGCGGCGGCCCTCGCGAACCTCTCCCGCAGGGCGGCCGGCTCCAGGACCTCCAACTCCGGCCCGAGCCCCAGCAGCTGGCCGTAGGCGACCTCCAGGGACTCGACCGGCAGGGTGACCGTGACCCGGCCGTCGGCACCGGGCGGTCCGGCCGCCTCCAGCGCCTCCGCGGCGGCGGCCCGGTCCGTGAGGTGCGGCAGTCTCCGCACGGCCGTCTCCGAGAGCCGCAGCGTCACCTCCGTACGCAGCAGGGAGCGGGCGAACGCGGCGGAGCGCTCCTCCCAGAAGCCGGGCAGGTCGAAACCCTCGTCCCGGACGAAAGGGGTGTCCGTGACGGTCACGGCGGTGAACCGGTCGACGCGGTACACCCGGACGTCCTCGCCCGCGCGGGCGCAGAGGTACCAGACGCCCGCCTTCAGGACGAGGCCGTACGGGGCCAGCTCCCGTTCCGCGCCGATGTCCCGGCCGGCCCTGCGGTAGCGGGCGAGGACCGTGCGGTCGCGCCACACGGCGTCGGCCACGACGGGCAGCAGCCCGGGGGTGACCGGCTCCTGGTACCACCCGGGCGCGTCCAGGTGGAAGCGCCGGCCGGCCCCGGCCGGGGCGTCCCGCAGCGCGGGGGTCAGGGCCGCCGAGACCTTGAGCCGGGCGGCGGACGCGGCGTCCGCGAGCCCCATCTCGCGCAGCGCCGAGGGCAGGCCGGACAGGAACAGCGCCTCGGCCTCGTCACGGGCGAGCCCGGTCAGGCCGGTGCGGTAGCCGCCGACGAGCCGGTAGCCGCCGGCCCGGCCCCGCTCCGCGTACACCGGGATCCCGGCCTCGGAGAGGGCCTGGGCGTCCCGGGTGACGGTCCGTTCGGACACCTCCAGCTCCCGGGAGAGCTCGGCGGCGGTCATGCCGGGGCGGGCCTGCAGGAGCAGCACCATTCGGATCAGCCGGGCAGCGCGCATGCGGCCATTGTGGCCAAAGAACAAGCCCGTCCGGCGATCGAGGACGGAACCTCGAGCCGGACGGGCCTGATCACGCTCAGAGACCGTACCGGTCCCGGGCCTCCTTGACGGCCGTCGCGGGCACCTCGCCGCGGCGGGCCAGCTGGGCCAGCGTCGCGACCACGACGGACTGGGCGTCGACGCCGAAGTGGCGGCGGGCCGCGTCACGGGTGTCGGAGAGACCGAAGCCGTCCGTGCCGAGCGAGGTCCAGTCCTGCTCGACCCACTGGCTGATCTGGTCCGGCACCGCGCGCATCCAGTCGCTGACCGCGACGACCGGACCCGGTGCGCCCTCCAGCACCTGCGTCACGTACGGCACCCGCTGCTCACCGCGGAGCAGCGCCTCGTCGCACTCCAGCGCCTCGCGGCGCAGCTCGCCCCAGGAGGTGGCGGACCAGACGTCGGCCGTGACACCCCACTCGGCGGCCAGCAGCTCCTGGGCCTCCAGGGCCCAGTGGATCGCCGTACCGGAGGCCAGCAGCTGGGCGCGCGGGGCGTCCGCCGTGGCGGGCGTGCCCTCCTTGAAGCGGTACAGGCCCTTGACGATGCCCTCCTCGACGCCTTCCGGCATCGCGGGCTGCTGCTTCGGCTCGTTGTAGACCGTCAGGTAGTAGAAGACGTCCTCGGCGTCGGGGCCGTACATCCGCCGCAGACCGTCCTTGACGATGACCGCGATCTCGTAGGCGAACGCCGGGTCGTAGTTGAGCGACGCCGGGTTCGTGGCCGCGATCAGGTGCGAGTGGCCGTCCGCGTGCTGCAGGCCCTCGCCCGTCAGGGTCGTACGGCCGGCGGTCGCGCCGACGATGAAGCCCTTGCCGAGCTGGTCGGCGAGCTGCCACATCTGGTCGCCGGTCCGCTGCCAGCCGAACATCGAGTAGAAGATGTAGAACGGGATCATCGCCTCGCCGTGCGTCGCGTACGACGTCGAGGCGGCGATGAAGTCGGCCATGGACCCGGCCTCGGTGATCCCCTCGTTGAGGATCTGGCCGTCCTTGGCCTCCTTGTAGTACATCAGCTGGTCGCGGTCGACCGGCTCGTACGTCTGGCCCAGCGGCGAGTAGATGCCGGCCGAGGGGAACAGCGACTCCATGCCGAAGGTGCGGGCCTCGTCCGGGACGATCGGCACCCAGCGCCTGCCGGTCTGCTTGTCCCGCATCAGGTCCTTGACCAGGCGGACGAAGGCCATGGTGGTGGCCATCTCCTGCTTGCCGGAGCCCTTCTTCAGCGCCGCGAACGCGCGCTCCTCGGGCTCGGGCAGCGCCACCGCGTGCACCCGGCGGGCCGGGGCGGGGCCGCCGAGGGCTGCGCGGCGCTCCTGGAGGTAGCGGACCTCGGGGGAGTCGGCGCCCGGGTGGGCGTAGGGCACCAGGCCGTCGGCGAAGGCGCTGTCCGGGATCGGGAGGCCGAGCAGCTCGCGCATGCTCTTGAACTCGTCGATCGACAGCTTCTTCATCTGGTGGTTGGCGTTCTTGGACTCGAAGCCCTTGCCGAGCGTGTAGCCCTTCACCGTCTGGGCGAGGATCACGGTCGGCGCGCCCTTGTGCTCGACGGCCGCGCGGTACGCCGCGTACACCTTGCGGGCCTCGTGGCCGCCGCGGGAGGTGTAGAAGCACTCGGCGATCTTCGCGTCCGTGAGCAGCTTCGCCAGCTCGGCGAGCGCGGGCTCGGCGCCGAAGAAGTGCTCGCGGATGTACGCGACGTCGCGGGTGGCGTACGTCTGGAACTGCGCGTCCGGGACCTCGCGGAGCCGGCGGACCAGCGCGCCTGTGGTGTCGAGCTGGAACAGCTCGTCCCAGGCGTTGCCCCAGAGCGTCTTGATGACGTTCCAGCCGGCGCCGCGGAAGGCGCCCTCCAGCTCCTGCACGACGCGGAAGTTGGCGCGGACCGGACCGTCGAGGCGCTGCAGGTTGCAGTTGATGACGAAGGTCAGGTTGTCGAGCTTCTCGCGGGCCGCCAGCGCGAGGGCGGCGGTCGACTCGGGCTCGTCCATCTCGCCGTCGCCCAGGAAGGCCCAGACGTGCGAGTTCGACGTGTCCTTGATGTTGCGGTTGGCGAGGTAGCGGTTGAAGCGCGCCTGGTAGATCGCCGAGAGCGGGCCGAGACCCATCGAGACGGTGGGGAACTCCCACAGCCAGGGCAGCCGCCGCGGGTGCGGGTAGGAGGGCAGACCGTTGCCGCCCGCCTCCTGGCGGAAGTTGTCGAGCTGCTGCTCGCTGAGCCGGCCGTCGAGGAAGGCGCGGGCGTAGATGCCGGGGGAGGCGTGGCCCTGCACGTACAGCTGGTCGCCGGAGCCGTCCCCCTCCTTGCCGCGGAAGAAGTGGTTGAAGCCGGTCTCGTACAGCCAGGCGGCCGAGGCGAAGGTGGCGATGTGGCCGCCGACGCCGAAGCGCGCGCCGCGGGTGACCATCGCGGCCGCGTTCCAGCGGTTCCACGCGGTGATCTTCGACTCCATCTCCAGGTCACCGGCGAAGTCGGGCTCCGCGGCGGTCGGGATGGAGTTGACATAGTCGGTCTCCAGCAGCTTGGGCAGCGCGAGACCGGCGCCCTCGGCGTGCTGGAGCGAGCGCCGCATCAGGTACGCGGCACGGTGCGGGCCCGCGGCCTTGGTGACGGCGTCCAGGGAGGCCGCCCATTCAGCGGTCTCCTCCGGGTCGCGGTCCGGGAGCTGGTCGAGCTCGCTCGGAAGCTTTCCTACGGGGTCGGTCATGATCGCCGCCTTCCGGTGAGGAGGGGGGTGGAGAAGTCCCTGACTGGCAGGACAGGGCGATGGGGCCGGTGGGCCCGCGGAGTGAACTGTAAATCGCCGATCGATGATCGATCAAAGGATGAAAGGGAAAACTTCTCGATATGAAGAAAGTGGCATGCGGTGCCATGAAACGGGGCACCGAGTGACGGGATTTAACCGTCAAAACGGGCGTCACCTTGCACAGGTGAGCGATCCTGGCGACAGATGTGCGGTGACCGGAATCGTGCTCAGGCGCGCGGCGCGCACCCCAGGACGTGAGCCTTGACCAGTGTGCCGATGTCCGGGTCCTTGCGCAGGAACGCGTCGATGAGTGCCTCGTGCTCCTCGGCGTACGACTTCTGCACCGTCCCCAGCCAGCGGATCGACAGCGCCGTGAACACCTCGATGCCGAGCCCCTCCCAGGTGTGCAGCAGTACCGCGTTGCCCGCCGCCCGCACCAGCTCGCGGTGGAAACCGACCGTGTGCCTGACCTGGGCCTCGCCGTCCGCCCGCCGGTCCGCCTCGTACAGCGCCGCCACGTGCGGCGCCAGCAGCGAGCAGTCCTCGCCGAGCCCGGGGGCCGCCAGCTCGGCCGCGATCTGCTCCAGGCCCGCCCGTACGGGGTAGCTCTCCTCCAGGTCCGCGGCGGTGAGGTTGCGGACCCGGACGCCCTTGTTGGGCGCCGACTCGATCAGCCGCAGCGTCTCCAGCTCCCGCAGCGCCTCGCGCACGGGCGTCTGGCTGACCTCCAGCTCGGTGGCGATGCGCCGCTCCACGATCCGCTCGCCCGGCTTCCAGCGCCCGCTGACGATCCCCTCCACGATGTGCTCGCGGATCTGTTCGCGCAGCGAGTGGACGACGGGCGGGGTCATGACGGGCTCCTTCGGACAGACCGGTACGCCTGCACCGGGCACGGTGGCCGGGGCGACCGGTGGTGTCTAGACAATACGGCGGCGCCCCCGCCCGGGAGTGTCCCGGACGGGGGCGCCGCTCGTGAGGCTGGTTACAGGCCGAGCTCGACCTCGAACTCGCCGGCCTCCAGGATCGCCTTGACCGCGGTCAGGTAGCGGGCGGCGTCCGCGCCGTCCACCAGACGGTGGTCGTAGGAGAGCGACAGGTACGTCATGTCGCGGATACCGATGACGGTGCCCTCCTCGGTCTCGATGACCGCGGGACGCTTCACGGTGGCGCCGATGCCCAGGATGGCTGCCTGGTTCGGCGGCACGATGACGGTGTCGAACAGCGCACCGCGCGAGCCGGTGTTGCTGATGGTGAAGGTGGCACCGGACATGTCGTCCGGGGTCAGGCCGCCACCGCGGGCCTTGCCGGCCAGCTCGGCGGTCTTCTTCGAGATGCCGGCGATGTTGAGGTCGCCCGCGCCCTTGATGACCGGGGTCATCAGGCCCTTCTCGGCGTCCACGGCGATGCCGATGTTCTCCGAGTCGAAGTACGTGATGGTGCCTTCGTCCTCGTTGATCCGGGCGTTGATGACCGGGTGGGCCTTCAGCGCCTGGGCGGCGGCCTTGACGTAGAACGGCATCGGGGAGAGCTTGACGCCCTCACGGGCCGCGAAGCCGTCCTTCGCACGGGCGCGGAGCTTCATCAGCTTGGTGACGTCGACCTCGACGACCGACGTCAGCTGGGCCTGCGAGTGCAGCGCCTTCATCATGTTGTCGCCGATGACCTTGCGCATGCGGGTCATCTTGACCGTCTGACCGCGCAGCGGGGACGCCTCCAGCTTCGGCGCCTTGGAGGCGGCGGCCGGAGCGGCGGCGGGCGCCGGGGCAGCGGCGGCGGCCTTGGCGGCCTCCGCGGCGGCGACGACGTCCTGCTTGCGGATGCGGCCACCGACGCCGGTGCCCTTGACCGAGCCCAGGTCGACGCCGTTCTCGGTGGCGAGCTTGCGGACCAGCGGCGTGACGTACGCGCCGTCGTCACCGGAGGTCGCGACCGGGGCCGGGGCGGAGGCCGGAGCCTGGGCCGGGGCGGCCGGCGCGGGCGCCGGGGCAGCGGCGGGAGCCGGAGCAGCCGGAGCCGGGGCCGGAGCAGCGGCGGGCGTGGCAGGGGCCGGAGCCGGAGCAGCCGGGGCCGGAGCCGCGGCGGGGGCCGGGGCAGCCGGGGCCGGAGCCGCGGCCGGGGCGGCGCCGGGGGCACCGATGACGGCGAGCTTGGCGCCGACCTCGGCGGTCTCGTCCTCACCGACCACGATCTCCAGCAGCACACCGGCGACCGGGGCGGGGATCTCGGTGTCGACCTTGTCCGTGGAGACCTCGAGCAGCGGCTCGTCCTCCGCGACCTCCTCGCCGACCTCCTTCAGCCAGCGGGTGACGGTGCCCTCGGTGACGCTCTCGCCGAGCGCCGGAAGGGTGACGTCGGTGCCGGACGCGGAGGACGCGCCGGTGGTGGCCTCGGCGCTCGGCGCCTGGGCCGGGGCCTGCGTCTCGGTCGACGGGGCGGCCGGCGCCTCGGCTGCGGCCGGGGCGGGAACCGCGGCCGGCTCGGCGGCCGGGGCGGACTCGGCGGCCGGGGCGCCCGAGCCGTCGTCGATGACGGCCAGCTCGGCGCCGACCTCGACGGTCTCGTCCTCGGCGACCTTGATGGACGACAGGATGCCGGAGGCGGGGGCGGGGATCTCGGTGTCGACCTTGTCGGTCGAGACCTCGAGCAGCGGCTCGTCGGCCTCGACGCGCTCGCCCTCGGCCTTCAGCCAACGGGTGACAGTGCCCTCGGTGACGCTCTCGCCGAGCGCCGGAAGGGTTACGGAAACCGACATGGTTTCAGTTGCTCCTAACGAAAATGCGGAAGTGGTCGGTCGTCGCGCCCGGTCGACTGGTCAGTCGTGGGAGTGCAGGGGCTTGCCGGCCAGGGCCAGGTGGGCCTCGCCGAGCGCCTCGCTCTGGGTCGGGTGGGCGTGGATGAGCTGGGCGACCTCGGCCGGCAGCGCCTCCCAGTTGTAGATCAGCTGGGCTTCGCCGACCTGCTCGCCCATACGGTCACCGACCATGTGGACGCCGACCACGGCACCGTCCTTGACCTGGACGAGCTTGATCTCGCCCGCGGTCTTGAGGATCTTGCTCTTGCCGTTGCCCGCCAGGTTGTACTTCAGTGCGACGACCTTGTCCGCGCCGTAGAGCTCCTTGGCCTTGGCCTCGGTGATGCCGACGGAGGCGACCTCGGGGTGGCAGTACGTCACCCGGGGGACACCGTCGTAGTCGATCGGGACGGTCTTGAGACCGGCCAGCCGCTCCGCGACGAGGATGCCCTCGGCGAAGCCGACGTGCGCCAGCTGGAGCGTCGGGACCAGGTCGCCCACGGCCGAGATCGTCTCCACGTTGGTCCGCATGTACTCGTCGACCAGGACGTAGCCGCGGTCCATGGCGACCCCGGCCTCCTCGTAGCCCAGGCCCTGCGAGACCGGGCCGCGGCCGATCGCGACCAGCAGCACCTCCGCCTCGAAGGTCTTGCCGTCGGCGAGGGTCACGCGGACGCCGTCCTGCGTGTACTCGGCGCTCTGGAAGAACGTGCCGAGGTTGAACTTGATGCCGCGCTTGCGGAACGCGCGCTCAAGAAGCTTCGAGCTGTTCTCGTCCTCGACCGGGACGAGGTGCTTCAGACCCTCGATGATCGTCACGTCGGTGCCGAAGGAGGTCCACGCCGAGGCGAACTCGACGCCGATGACACCGCCGCCCAGCACGATCGCGGACTTCGGGACGCGGTCCAGCTTCAGCGCGTGGTCCGAGGAGATGATCCGGTTGCCGTCGATCTCCAGGCCCGGGAGCGACTTCGGCACCGAGCCGGTCGCCAGGAGCACGTGCCGGCCCTGGACGCGCTGGCCGTTCACGTCCACCGAGGTGGGGGAGGAGAGCCTGCCCTCACCCTCGATGTAGTGCACCTTGCGGGAGGCGACGAGACCCTGCAGACCCTTGTACAGGCCCGAGATCACGTCGTCCTTGTACTTGTGGACGGCCGCCATGTCGATGCCCTCGAAGGTGGCCTTGACACCGAACTGCTCGGCTTCGCGGGCCTGGTCCGCGATCTCGCCGGCGTGCAGCAGGGCCTTCGTGGGAATGCAACCGTTGTGCAGGCAGGTGCCGCCGACCTTGCCCTTCTCGATCAGAGCGACGTCCAGGCCCAGCTGCGCTCCGCGCAGGGCCGCGGCGTACCCGCCGCTGCCACCGCCGAGGATCACTAGGTCGAAAACGGTGCTGGCGTCGTTCGCCACGTCACGTCCTCCATGCATGTGCGCCGTACGCCGGGCCCCGTCCTCGGGGTGTGACCGGCCGGTCGGCTGGTGTGCGGCCGCTTTAGTCTTCGGCCCTGTGGTGGGGGCCCTGTCCTGCCGAGAACCCATCTTCGCACTTGTTGACGGTGGGCGGGACGCGGGGCCCGTGTCCGGGACGGATGATCGTCCGTCCCGGGGGATTACCGCTGCGTAGTGGACAGGTGATTTCGTCGAGAGCGAAACCGCCCGCCCCGGCCGCGGTGCCGTGGGTCAAACACATACGGCCCCGGACGTATGCCCGGGGCCGTATCGAGGCCGGTCAGCCGAGGTCGCCGGCGGCGGTGCGCTCCGCCAGCTTCACCAGCGTGCGGACCGCGGAGCCGGTTCCGCCCTTCGGCGTGTAGCCGTACGGCGCGCCCTCGTGGAAGGCCGGGCCCGCGATGTCCAGGTGGGCCCAGGCGATGCCCTCGCCCACGAACTCCTTCAGGAACAGACCGGCCACCAGGCCGCCGCCCATCCGCTCGCCCATGTTGGCGATGTCGGCGGTCGAGGAGTCCATGCCCTTGCGCAGGTCCGCCGGGAGCGGCATCGGCCAGGACGCCTCGCCGACCTCCTCCGCGATCTCGTGGATCGAGGTACGGAAGGCCTCGTCGTTGGACATGATGCCGAAGGTGCGGTTGCCCAGGGCCAGCACCATCGCGCCGGTCAGGGTCGCCACGTCGACGATCGCGTCCGGGTTCTCCTCCGAGGCGCGGGTCAGCGCGTCGGCCATGACGAGCCGGCCCTCGGCGTCGGTGTTGAGGACCTCGACGGTCTTGCCGCTGTACATGCGCAGGACGTCACCCGGGCGGGTGGCGCTGCCCGACGGCATGTTCTCGGCGAGCGCCAGCCAGGCGGTGACGTTGACGCGCAGGCCCAGACGGGCGGCCGAGACGACGGTCGCGAACACGGCGGCGGCGCCGGCCATGTCGCACTTCATCGTCTCGTTGTGACCGGCCGGCTTCAGCGAGATGCCGCCCGAGTCGTAGGTGATGCCCTTGCCGACGAGGGCCAGGGTCTTCTCCGCCTTCGGGTGCGTGTAGGCGAGCTTCACCAGGCGCGGGCCGCGGGCCGCGCCCTGGCCGACGCCGAGGATGCCGCCGTAGCCGCCCTTGACGAGCGCCTTCTCGTCGAGCACCTGCACCTTGATGCCGTGCTCCTTGCCGGCGGCCGTGGCCACGGCGGCGAAGGACTCGGGGTACAGGTCGTTGGGCGGGGTGTTGACCAGGTCGCGGGCGCGGTTGATCTCCTCGGCGAGGGCGATCGCGCGCTCGGCGGCGGCCTTGTACGCCTTGTCGCGCGGCTTGGCGCCGAGCACGGCGACCTCGGCCAGCGCCTGCTTCGCACCGGCGGCCTTCGCGTCCTTGGGGGCCAGCTTGTTCTCGCCGGCCTGGTAGGCGGTGAAGGCGTACGCGCCGAGCAGGGCGCCCTCCGCGACGGCCTCGGCGTCCTCGACGGAGCCGATGGGCAGTGCGAAGCCGGCCTTCTTCGAGCCGGCCAGCGAGCGGGCGGCCGCACCGGCGGCCCGGCGCAGCGCCTCGGCGTCGTACGCGCCGTTCTTCTCGGGGGCCGCGCCGAGGCCGACCGCGATGACGACCGGGGCCTTCAGGCCCTCGGGGGCGGGGACCTTCGTCAGCTCGCCCTCGGCACCAGAGGCGCCCAGGGTCGCCAGGACGGCGGCGAGCTTCCCGCCGAACGCCTTGTCCACGGCCTCGGCGCCCGGTGCGAGGACGAGGTCCCCAGGCTTGGATCCAGCGCCCTTGGCGACGCCCACGACGAGGGCGTCGGCGCGCAGCGTCGCCGCACCGGCAGTGCTGAGAGTGAGAGCAGTCACGGTGGTGAAATCTCGCTTCCGTTGAGTTCTTTTCCGGTCTGTGCTGGTCGAGGGGGTGGCCGACCGTGCCCGGCGCATCGTAGACGCCGCCGCGATACGCCGGGAATGAGCCTACGCGCGCCTTTGGCGACCGATCACGGCGGCGGGCCGTAGGCGGGGGGCGGCCGCCGTACGGTGGTGGCCCCGGGAAGACCGTCCCGGCGGAACGGGCCCGGGACACAACGGTGTTGACGGGGACCGGTGGACATGGGGGAACGATGCGCGACCGGACGGCCGCACGGGTGAGCGGGGCGCGCGGCGCTCTCGCCGTCACCGCACTGATGGTGCTCACGACGCTCACGGGCTGCTCCCCGGGGCATGAGAAGGCCCCGGCGGGGAAGGCGGGCGCCTCCGCGCGGCCCTCGCACACGCGCTGGCGGCCGGAGCCCGGCACGGACTGGCAGTGGCAGCTGTCGGGGAGGCCCGACACGTCGGCCGACGCCCCGGTGTACGACATCGACGGCTTCGACCGGACGGCGGCCGAGGTCGCCGCGCTGCACCGCAAGGGGCGCAAGGTCATCTGCTACCTGTCCACCGGCGCCTGGGAGGACTTCCGCCCGGACGCGGCCCGTTTCCCCACCGCCGTCCTCGGGAAGGGCAACGGCTGGAAGGGCGAGCGCTGGCTCGACATCCGGCGCACCGACGTCCTGGAGCCGCTGATGGAGTCCCGCATCGCGATGTGCGCGAAGAAGGGCTTCGACGCGGTCGAGCCGGACAACATGGACGGCTACCGCAACAGGAGCGGCTTCCCGCTGACCGCCGCCGACCAGCTGCGCTACAACCGCCTCATCGCCCGCACGGTCCACCGCCACGGCATGGCCGCCGGCCTGAAGAACGACCTGCCGCAGATCCCCGAACTGGTCGGGGACTTCGACTTCGCGGTCAACGAGCAGTGCGCCCAGTACGAGGAGTGCGAGGAGCTGATCCCGTTCGTGAAGGCGGGCAAGGCGGTCTTCCACGTGGAGTACGAGCTGCCCGCCGCACGGTTCTGCGCCCGGTCCCGGAAGCTGGGGCTCAGCTCGCTGCGCAAGGAGTACGGGTTGGGGGCGTGGCGCGAGTCCTGCGCAGCGGACCGGGGCTGACGGTCCGCAGGGCACCGGGGCCGACCGTCCGCCGGGGAACGCGGCTCACGGTCCGCCGGACGGGGAACGCCTCAGCCCAGCGCCAGGCACACCAGCGTCACCGTCGCCGCCGTCTCCGCCAGCGCCCCGAACACGTCCCCGGTCACCCCGCCGAACCGCCGCACGCAGTGCCGTAGCAGCAGTTCGGCCACCACCGGCGCGGCCACGGCCGCGAGGGCGTAGCGCAGCGCCCCGTACCCGCCGAACAGCGCGCCCGCGCCCGCGCAGGCGGCCACCACCAGAAGCGCGGCCGCCCCGGCGCCGGCCACCGGGACCGTGCCGGCGACGGCCGCGCCGAGACCCTCCGGCCGGGCCGCGGGGACACCGCGCCGGGAGGCCAGGGTCAGCGCGAGCCGGGCGACGACGGCGGAGGCGACGGCCGCCACCGCGCCGTGCGCCCAGCCCCGCGCGTACAGCTGCTGAAGGACCGCCACCTGGGCCAGCAGGACGAACAGCAGGGTGATCACGCCGAAGGGGCCGATGTCCGACCGCTTCATGACGCGCAGCGCGTCATCGGCCGGTCTGCCGCTGCCCAGGCCGTCGGCGGTGTCCGCGAGACCGTCCAGGTGCAGTCCCCGGGTGAGGGCGGCGGGCACCGCGGCCGAGGCGACCGCGGCGAGCAGCGGCCCCGCACCGCCCCACAGCAGCAGGCAGCCCGGGGCCGCCGCGAACACGCCGACGACGAGCCCGGCCGACGGCGCGCACAGCATCCCGGCCCGCGCGGCCCCCCGGTCCCAGCGGGTCACGCGGACAGGGAGCACGGTCAGGGTGCCGAAGGCGAAACGCAGGCCATGGCTGTTCAGAGAGATCACGGCGCGCAGGCTAATCGGTACGCACGCCCGCTAGATTGTCCGAAATACCGCACAACGGGGCAGAAGCGGATGACCGGGAGTGAGTGGCATGGGTCACTGGTTCGATCACAACTTCGTCGAGCCGGGGAAGCTCCCCCTGCTCCTGGCCCTGACCGCCTTCGTGCTGACCTTCGCGGTGACCCGGATCATCACCCGGATGATCCGGGCCGGGAAGGGGCCGTTCCGCAACATCACGCCGGGCGGCGTCCACGTCCACCACGTCGTCCCCGGCGTGGTGCTGAGCATCGTCGGCGGGTTCGGCGCGGTGGCCAGCGGGCGGCACGGCGGCACGGCCGCCGTCTGCGCGGTCGTCTTCGGCATGGGGGCGGGCCTGGTACTGGACGAATTCGCCCTGATCCTGCACCTGGACGACGTGTACTGGACCGAGGAGGGGCGCCGGAGCGTGGAGGTCGTCGTGCTCACGGCGGCCCTGGTGCTGCTGGTGCTCGGCGGGTTCTCCCCGCTGGGCGTCGACGACCTGAACGACGATCAGGAGCAGGGGCGGCTCGGGGCCGTGCTCACCGTCGTCGTCAACTTCTGCTTCGTGCTGATCGCCCTGTTCAAGGGCAAGGCGCGGATGGCGGTGGTCGGCACACTGGTCCCGTTCGTGGCCCTGATCGCGGCGGTGCGGCTGGCCCGGCCGACCTCGATGTGGGCCAGGCGGTTCTACCGCAACCGGCACCGCGCCCGCTCCCGTGCGGTGCTGCGGGCCTACCACCACGACGTCCGCTGGGCCGGGCCGCGCCGCAGGTTCCAGGACCTCATCGGCGGGGCACCGGACCGGGTTCCGGCCCCGCCGTCCAAGCCCTGACCCTCCGTCGCCTCCCGTACGGGACGGGACCCGTCGCCGTCAGTCCGTCGCGTCGGCCTTCTCGTCGTCCACGCCGTCCTCCTCCGCCTCCGGTTCGCGCTCGGGCAGCTCCGCCGCGAGCGCGGCCGCGGCCTGGACGAAGGGGAGGGCGAGCAGCGCCCCGCACCCCTCGCCGACGGTGATGCCGTGGTCGAGCACCGGGTTGAGCGCCATCCGGTCGAACGCCTTGGCCTGCGCCGGCTCACCGCTCAGCTGACCCGCCAGCCACCAGTCCGGTGCCCGGAACGCGGCACGCTGGCCGACCAGCGCCGCCGCCGCGCCGACCACGCCGTCCAGGACCACGGGGAGCCGGCGCACCGCGCACTGCAGCAGAAAGCCGGTCATCGCGGCCAGGTCCGCGCCGCCCACCGTCGCGAGCAGCTCCAGCTGGTCGCCCAGCACCGGCCGGGCCCGGCGCAGCGCGTCCCGCACCGCCGCGCACTTGCGCATCCACGCCAGGTCGTCGATCCCCGCACCGCCGCGCCCGGTCACCACCGAGGCGTCCGTGCCGCACAGCGCCGCGATCAGCGTGGCCGCGGCCGTCGTACCGCCCACGCTCAGGTCGCCGAGCACCACCAAGTCGGTGCCCGAGTCGGCCTCCTCGTCGGCCACCGCGATGCCGAGCCGCACCGCGGCCCCGGCCTCCTCGGCCGTCAGCGCGTCCTCGATGTCGATCCGGCCGCTGCCGCGCCGCACCCTGGTCCGCACGACCGCTTCCGGCAGCAGCTCCGGGTCGCAGTCGAGACCGGCGTCCACGATCCGCACCGGCACGGAGAACCGGCGGGCCAGGATCGCCAGCGGGGTCGACCCGTCCAGCGTGGCCCGCACCAGCTCGTGCGCGGTGCCGGCCGCCCGGCCGGACACGTCGAGTCCGGCCACCCCGTGGTCACCCGCGAACAGCACGACGCGCGGCTGCTCGACGGTCCGCACCGGCGAGGCCTGCTGCGCGGTGGACAGCCACTCGCCCAGCTCGTCCAGACGCCCGAGGGCGCCCGGGGGCACGCTGAACCGCTCCCGGCGTTCCTCGGCGTCGCGCCGGACACCCCCGTCGGGGCGTTCGATCAGGTCGGAGAAGTCGTCCAGATTCACGGGGGTCTGCCTCGCGGGTCGATACGTGGAGTGGGCCGGGGAGCCCGCCGACGGGCTCACTGCGGAACAGTACCCGCCAGGTTTTCGGGGGCCGCGCGAGCGGGTGACCCGGGCCGCCACCGCGCCCCCGGACCTGCGTGGTTCAGCCGCGCAGAGGCAGCACCTGCCCCGCCACCACCAGCAGTACCTGCTCGCACTCCCCGGCCACCGCCGCGTTCAGCCGGCCCAGCTCGTCGCGGAAACGCCGGCCGGCCGCGGTCGCGGGGACCACGCCGGAGCCGGTCTCGTTGGTCACCAGGACGACCGTGCGCCGCGTCCCGCGCACCGCCGCGACCAGCTCCGCGGTCCTCGCGCGCAGCGCGCGCTCGGCGCCCTCGGCCCACGCGGCGTCGTCCCAGGCGCCCACCCGGTCCATCAGGTCCGTCAGCCACAGGGACAGGCAGTCGATGAGCAGCGGCGGCCCGTCCGACGACAGCAGCTCCGCCAGCTCGCACGTCTCCTCGGTGCGCCAGGCGGCCGGCCTGCGCTCCCGGTGCAGCCCGACCCGGGCCGCCCACTCCGCGTCGCCCTCCCGGGCGCCGCCGGTCGCCACGTACACGACCTCCGGGTACGTCTCCAGACGGCGTTCCGCCTCGACGGACTTGCCGGAGCGCGCGCCACCGGTGACCAGGGTGCGCCGGGGGATCGCGGCCGGGGCGCGGTGGCCGCCGACCGCCAGCGTCGTGCCGTCCGGTACGGCCCGGGCCCCGGCGGCGGCGAGCCGGCGGTCCAGCTCGGGGCCGGGCGGCGCGTCGTGGTCCAGGTGGACGGCGATCAGCTCGGTGGCGGGTCCGATCGCCTCGACGGCCCGCAGCCGCGCCACCGCGTCGGGCCGCCCGACGACGTCCCCGGCGACCAGGTCGTACGGCTGCGCCACCGGGTCCGTCAGGCCGGCCGGTGCGCCGCCCGGCGGCAGGTAGAGCAGACGGGTGCCCTCCGGCGAGGTCACCTCGTACCCCGTACCGGGGGCGTCCATCGGCACGGCCCGCACCCGGTGTCCGCTGATCAGCGTCAGCACCCGCCCGTCCGGCACCCGGCCCGCCGGGGGCAGCCCGGCGGGCAGTTCGACGGCGGGCCCGTCGTGCGGGTGGGTCAGCAGTACCTGGCGTACGCCGGTGAGCGAGCGGCCCGCGCGGGCGGCGGCGAACACCGCCCCGGGCGTGAGGTCGAGCAGCAGCGCGGCGTCGATCAGGAGAGCGGTCGCGGCCCGGCTGCCGGCGCCGCGGGCGAGGGCGCACGCGGCGCAGGGGCAGTCGGGCCGCGGCAGCCCGTCGGGGGCTCCGGTGCCGAGCAGAGTCAGTTCCACGTTCCGATCCTCCCGTGTCCCCGCCCGGGTACGCGACATGGGTGCGCGACAGGGGCGAACCTTGGCTGCCGCGGCACTAGGCTGCCGAGCGGAACGACACAACCAGGAGGCGGACATGGCGTGGACGTGGCGGTTCGAGAAGTCCGACGGTACGGAGACGGAGCCGGCCCGGCAGCCGGAGGAGTTCACGACACAGGGCGACGCGGAGTCCTGGATCGGTGAGTACTGGAAGGAGCTCCTGGACGGCGGGGCGGACCAGGTCACGCTCTTCGAGGACGCGACGAAGATCTACGGCCCGATGAGCCTCCAGGCCGACGCGGCCGGCTGACGACGGCTTTCGGAACACGACGGCCGGCTGACGACGGCTTTCGGAACACGACGGCCGCCGGGGAGCCCTCACGGGCCGCCCGGCGGCCGTCGCCGCGTCGCGCGTCGCGCGTCGCGCGTCGCTCGGATCCCGCCGAGCAGTCGGATCCCGCCGAGCGCTCAGATCTCGCCGAGGGTGGCCTCGGCCGTCCTCTCCGCGTTCCCCCGCGTGTACGTCACGGTCACCTTCTGGCCCGGTTCGTCGCCGGCCAGGGCCTCGGCGAGGGACGTGATCGTGGTGACCTTCGAGTCGCCGACCTTCGTGATGATGTCGCCGACCCGCAGCCCCGCCTCGTCGGCCGCGCCGCCGTTCTGCACGCTGACGATCGCGACGCCCGCCGGCCGGTACTCGTCGTTGACGACCGTGCGGCCGGTGATGTCGAGCGCCGCCCGGCCCGAGTCGGTCACCTTGCCGTTCTCGATGATCTGGTCCGCGACCGTCTGCACCATCGAGGCCGGGATGGCGAAGCCGATCCCGGGGGCCGCGCTGTCACCCATCTCCGGGTCGGACGCGGCGAGCGTCGGGATGCCGATGACCTGGCTGTCCAGGTTCACCAGGGCGCCGCCGCTGTTGCCCGGGTTGATCGCCGCCGAGGTCTGCACCATGTTCGCGATGGTCGCGCCGGTGCCCCCGCCCGAGCGGCCCTCGCTCACGGTCCGGCCGAGCGCCGAGACGATGCCCTGGGTGACGCTGCTGGACAGGCCCAGCGGCGAGCCCATCGCGAGGACGATCTGCCCCACCGCGACCTTGTTCGAGTCGCCGAACTTCGCGGGCCGCAGCCCGTCGGGCACGTCGTCGAGCTTGATGACGGCCAGGTCCTGGTCGGGGTAGGCGGCGACGAGCGAGGCGTTCAGCACCCGCTCACCGGTGGCCACCGTGACCTTGAACGTCTTCTCGTCGCCGACGACGTGGGCGTTGGTGACGATGTGGCCCTCGGTGTCGTAGACGACCCCGGAGCCCAGGCTCTCGGAGGCGTCGATCTGCACGACCGACGGCAGCACGTTGTTGATGGCGGACTGGTACTGGCTCTGCAGATCACCGGTCGCCTTCGAGGCCGGGCCCGGCTGGGCGGAGCCGGACGCCGTCGCGTCCGGCTCCGATGAAGGGGTGTTCGAGTCGGAGCAACCGCTCACCAGCGCGATCGCGCAGACACCCGCGGACAGGGGCAGCAGCAGCCGGCGCACACGGCGGCGGGAGTGAATGGCATCCATGTCCGGATTATTGCTTTTGCCCACCCGGGTGGCCCGTCGAGCGCATCCACCGGGGGTGCCTACCCCCGCACCCCACACAGATGCAGCAGCGCCGCCACCCCGCGGTACGGGTCCGTCCGCCCGGCCCGGTCCTCCGCCGCGAGCACCTGCTCCAGCTCCGCGGCCGACGGCAGCTCCACGTCGTTGCTCACGTTGTCCGTGAAGATCCGCACCCCGTACCAGGCGTGCAGCGGCGCCGCGATCGAGGCGAGCGTCGCTGTGAGGGCGTCGAGCCGGTCCGCGCGCACGGACAGGCCGAGCCGGTTGGTGTACCGGTCGGTGTCGAACGCCGCGAGGGCCCCGTCCCAGTCCCCGGCCATGCCCGGCCGCATCGCCAGCGCGTCCGCGTTCCGTACGAGCAGGGACAGCAGCCCGCCCGGCGCCAGCATCCTGGCCAGGCCCGCCACCATGGCGTCCGGCTCCTGGACGTACATCAGCACGCCGTGGCAGAGCACCACGTCGAAGCTCCCGGGCAGGAAGTGGACGCCGGTGTCCTGGCCGTTGCCCTCGATGAGCCGCACCCGCTCACGGATGCCGGCCGGCTCGCCGCCCAGCGCCTCACGGGCGAGGCGCAGCATCTCCGGGTCGGACTCCAGGCCCGTCACGGTGTGGCCGGCCCGGGCCAGACGCAGCGCCTGGGTGCCCTGGCCCATGCCGACGTCCAGGATGCGCAGCCGCTGCCCGACCGGGAAGCGGGCCGCTATCTGCTCGTCCAGCTGCCGGGCGACCAGCTCCTGGCGCACGGTGTTGCGCAGTCCCGCGAGCCCCTTGGCCCAAACCGCCGAGGCCCCCGCGAAACCGGAGACCGCACTGGCCGGCCCGTGGGCGGACCCACCGTCGGCCGGGCCGGACGGCTCCGTACTCAGGGCCGCTCCCCGCGCTTGACCTGCGGCTTCGGCAGACGAAGCCGGCGCATCTGGAGCGTGCGCATCAGGCCGTAGGCGACCGCGCCGCGCTTCGGGGTGTCCGGGAACCGGGTGTTCAGCTGCTTGCGCAGGCGGAACGCGAGCCCGACCGAGTCGATCACGATGAGCACGATCACGACCAGCCACAGCAGCAGCGAGATGTTCTGGATGCCCTGCACCTGGATCACGCTGAGGATCAGGATGACCACGGCGAGCGGCAGGAAGTACTCCGCGATGCAGAAGCGCGAGTCCACGAAGTCGCGGACGAAGCGGCGCACCGGCCCCTTGTCGCGCGCCGGCAGATAGCGCTCGTCACCGTTGGCGAGCGCCTCCCGCTGCTTGGCCATGTCCACGCGCCGCGCTTCGCGCTGGCGCTTCATGGCCTCCTTGCGGTCGAGCGGCGCGCCGCTGGAGGCACGACGGCGCTGCGTCTGGGCCTCGCTGCGCTTGGGGGTGGGGCGACCCTTGGGAGCCTGCGGGTCGCGGGGCGTCTTGGAGAGGTCCGCCGTCACCTTGTCGGTGGGGGCCTTCTCTTCCTTGGAACGGCTACGGAACACAAGGCCCAAGGGTACGGGGTCGATCGCGGATACCCGCAGGCCGGCCGGGAACGATCCGGCAACGGCCCGCGTCCCAGGAGGTGCATGAGCGGACGATACGGGCGCCACCTACTCCCTGGGCCGGAGTGGGCCCGGCGCACAGTCGTCCTTGGGGAGGACCCCATCCATGTTCGAACAGTGCGGTAATGGAGACAGGGCCCGTACTGTGGGTTCTGTTGGAGTGCTGGAGCCCAGTTGAGTCAGAAGGGGGCGCGCGAAGCCCATGAGCGGTGTCATGAAGCGTATGGGGATGATCTTCCGCGCGAAGGCAAACAAGGCCCTTGACCGGGCCGAGGATCCGCGCGAGACCCTCGATTACTCGTACCAGAAGCAGCTGGAGCTGCTTCAGAAGGTACGTCGCGGTGTCGCCGATGTGGCGACCTCGCGCAAGCGGCTCGAACTGCAGCTGAACCAGTTGCAGGGCCAGTCCGCCAAGCTGGAGGACCAGGGCCGCAAGGCGCTCGCGCTCGGCCGCGAGGACCTGGCGCGCGAGGCGCTGTCGCGCCGCGCCGCCCTCCAGCAGCAGGTCACCGACCTGGAGACGCAGCACACCACGCTGCAGGGCGAGGAGGAGAAGCTCACCCTCGCGGCCCAGCGGCTCCAGGCCAAGGTGGACGCCTTCCGCACGAAGAAGGAGACCATCAAGGCCACCTACACGGCGGCCCAGGCGCAGACCCGGATCGGGGAGGCCTTCTCGGGCATCTCCGAGGAGATGGGCGACGTCGGCCTGGCGATCCAGCGCGCCGAGGACAAGACGCAGCAGCTCCAGGCCCGCGCGGGCGCGATCGACGAACTGCTCGCCTCCGGCGCCCTCGACGACCCGACCGGCACGGCGAAGGACGACATCGCCGCCGAGCTGGACCGGATCTCCGGCGGTACGGACGTGGAGCTGGAGCTCCAGCGCATGAAGGCCGAACTGGCCGGCGGCTCCTCCTCGCAGCAGGCGATCGAGGGCGGCCGGCAGGACGCCCAGCAGCAGAGCGACCAGTCGCACAAATTCGACAAGAACTAAGGCAGCGTCATGATCGTACGGATCATGGGGGAGGGCCAGGCAGTCCTGGCCGACAGTCATCTCGCCGAGCTCAACAAGCTCGACGACGCCCTGCTGGCCGAGATGGAGAGCGGTGACGGACAGGGTTTCCGCACCACGCTCCACGCGCTCCTGGCCCGCGTGCGCGAACTCGGCACACCCTTGCCGGACGACTCCCTGGAGCCGTCCGAACTGATCCTGCCGTCGCCGGACGCGACCCTCGAAGAGGTGCGCGCCATGCTCAGCGACGACGGCCTGATCCCCGGCTGACGCCGGCGGCTCTCCGGCACCCGCACCCTGTGCCCCGCGCCCGCCCCCCGGCGGACGCGGGGCACAGGGACGTCCGGGCCCGCTGCTCCCGGCCGGACCTGTCCGCGCGTGCCACGCCGTAACGTAGCTGGACGTGACCACCCTCGGAACCGGGGTCCTGCGCATCCGCCACTGGCTGCGCGGCCATCCCCTCGCGCTGGACGGCGCGCTCGCCCTGGCCGTGCTCGTGGCCATGATCATCGGGTCGTTCGTCGACCCGGGCGGGCCCGAGGGGCCCGCCTTCGGCGCCCGCACGCCCGCCGCGAGCAGCCTGCTGCTGATGGTGCTGAGCGCCCTCGCCCTGGTCGGACGGCGCCGCGATCCGATGGCGGTGCTCGCGGTCACCGGTGCGCTGGCCTTCCTCGAACTGGTCACGGCCGACCCCCCGGCCCCCGTGGTGATGAGCGCGGTCATCGCGCTGTACACCGTCGCCGCCCGCACCGACCGGCCCACCACCTGGCGGGTCGGGCTGCTCACGATGGCCGCGCTCACCGCCGCCGCCATGTTCTTCGGCTCGCCGCCCTGGTACAGCCAGGAGAACCTGGGCATCTTCGCCTGGACCGGGATGGCCGGCGCGGCGGGCGACGCGGTCCGCTCCCGGCGTGCGTTCGTCGACGCGATCAGGGAGCGCGCCGAACGGGCCGAACGGACCCGCGAGGAGGAGGCCCGCCGCCGGGTGGCGGAGGAACGGCTGCGCATCGCCCGCGACCTGCACGACGTCGTCGCCCACCACATCGCCCTGGTCAACGTCCAGGCCGGGGTCGCCGCCCACGTCATGGACAAGCGCCCCGACCAGGCCAAACAGGCCCTGGCGCACGTCCGGGAGGCGAGCCGCTCGGCGCTCGACGAGCTACGGGCCACCGTCGGCCTGCTGCGCCAGTCCGGCGACCCGAAAGCGCCCACCGAACCGGCCCCCGGCCTCGCGGTCCTCGGTGAACTCGTGGAGAGCGTGCGCCAGGCGGGTCTGTCCGTCGAGGTGGCCTGCGCGGCGGGGGACGGCCCGCCGCTGCCCTCGGCCGTCGACCTGGCCGCGTACCGGGTGATCCAGGAGGCCCTGACCAACGTCCGCAAGCACGCCGGCCCGGGCGCCAGGGCCGAGGTGAGCGTCGTACGGGTCGGAGCCACCGCCGAGGTCATGGTCCTGGACAACGGCCGGGGGAACGCCGGCGGCACGGAGGCCGCGGCGCCCGGCGGCGGTCACGGTCTGCTCGGGATGCGCGAACGCGTCACCGCGCTGGGCGGCACCCTCACCGCCGGTCCCCGCTACGGGGGCGGGTTCCGCGTCCATGCGATCCTGCCTCTCGAGGCCCGTGCGCAGGAGCCCGGCCGGCCGGGCACGGCGGGCCGGACGGGGGGGAACACATGACACCGGCCATCAAGGTCCTGCTCGTCGACGACCAGGCGCTGCTGCGCAGCGCGTTCCGGGTGCTGGTCGACTCGGAGCCGGACATGCGGGTGGTGGGCGAGGCGGCGGACGGGGCACAGGCCGTGGAGGTGGCCCGCGCCGAGCGGCCCGACGTGGTGCTGATGGACATCAGGATGCCCGGCACGGACGGTCTTGCCGCCACCCGGATGATCAGCGCCGACCCGGATCTCGCGGAGGTCCGCGTGGTCATGCTCACCACCTTCGAGGTGGACGAGTACGTGGTGCAGTCGCTGCGGGCCGGGGCGTCGGGCTTCCTCGGCAAGGGCGCCGAACCGGACGAACTCCTCAGCGCGATCCGGATCGCCGCGGGGGGCGAGGCGCTGCTCTCGCCCGCCGCGACCAAGGGCCTGATCGCCACGTTCCTCGCGCAGGGCGGCGGCGGGGCCGGTGAGGGGCCGGGCGCGGCCGAGTACGCGGAGCGGCTGTCGGCCCTCACCACACGGGAGCGCGAGGTGCTGGTCCTGGTCGCGGGCGGACTGTCCAACGACGAGATCGCCGAGCGCCTGGTCGTCAGCCCACTCACCGTCAAGACCCATGTGAACAGGGCGATGGCGAAGCTGGGCGCCCGGGACCGCGCACAACTCGTGGTAATAGCGTACGAATCGGGCCTGGTGCGTCCACGGGTGGAGTGAGGGTGCAGCCGGGGCGTACTCCAGCTGCGGTATGCGCGGCGCGGGAAAGCGACCCAGGGGCCGAGGACTTTCGTCCCGGGGATCGGCGATCGTATAGGTGGGCGGGTCTGTCCCCCGCGAACCCGCCCACCTGCCGCGTAAGCCACAGAAGAGAGACCCACCCATGTCCTGGCTGTCCAGATTCAGCCTCGCGCAAAGGGCCCTGATCGGGCTGATCTCGATCGTCGCGCTCGTCTTCGGAGCGATCGCGATCCCGCAGCTCAAGCAGCAGTTGCTGCCCACCATCGAACTCCCGATGGTGTCGGTGCTCGCGCCCTACCAGGGTGCGTCCCCCGACGTGGTCGAGAAGCAGGTCGTCGAACCGCTCGAGAACTCCATCAAGGCCGTCGACGGGGTCACCGGCATCACGTCGACCGCCAGCGAGGGCAACGCCGTCATCATGGCGTCCTTCGACTTCGGTGACGAGGGCACCAAGCAGCTCGTCGCCGACATCCAGCAGGCCGTGAACCGGGCCCGTATCCAGCTGCCCGAGGACGTCGACCCGCAGGTCATCGCCGGCTCGACGGACGACATCCCGACCGTCGTCCTCGCCGTCACCTCGGACAAGGACCAGCAGGCGCTCGCCGACCAGCTGGACCGCACCGTCGTCCCCGCCCTGGAGGACATCGACGGCGTCGGCCAGGTATCCGTCGACGGCGTGCGGGACCTCCAGATCTCCGTCACCCCGGACGACAGGAAGCTGGCCGCCGCCGGACTGAACGCGGCCTCGCTCTCCCAGGTGCTCCAGGCGGGCGGCGCGACCGTACCCGCGGGCGCCTTCTCTGAGTCCGGCAAGAGCCGCACCATCCAGGTGGGCGGGGCCTTCACCTCGCTGAAGCAGATCGAGGACCTGCGGGTCACCGGACAGAACCCGGCCTCGGGCAAGCCCGCCAAGCCGGTCCGCCTCGGTGACATCGCGAGGGTGGAGCAGGAGGCCGCCACCGCGAACTCCCTCACCCGCACCAACGGCCGGCCGAGCCTCGCCGTCATGGCGACGATGGACAAGGACGGCAGTGCCGTCGCCATCTCGGAGGCCGTCGAGGACAAGCTCCCGGACCTCCGTCAGGACCTCGGTTCCGGCGCCGAGCTGACGGTGGTCTCCGACCAGGGCCCGGCCGTCTCCAAGGCGATCTCCGGCCTGACGACCGAAGGCGCGCTCGGCCTGCTCTTCGCGGTCATCGTGATCCTGGTCTTCCTGGCCTCGCTGCGCTCGACCCTGGTCACCGCGGTCTCCATCCCGCTCTCCGTGGTCCTCGCGCTGATCGTGCTCTGGACCCGCGACCTGTCGCTCAACATGCTGACCCTGGGCGCGCTCACCATCGCGATCGGCCGGGTCGTCGACGACTCGATCGTCGTCCTGGAGAACATCAAGCGGCACCTCGGCTACGGCGAGGAGCGCCAGTCGGCGATCATCGCCGCGGTCAAGGAGGTGGCCGGCGCGGTCACCTCCTCGACCCTCACCACCGTCGCCGTCTTCCTGCCGATCGGCCTCGTCGGCGGCATGGTCGGACAGCTCTTCGGCCCGTTCTCGCTGACCGTCACCGCGGCCCTGCTGGCCTCGCTGCTGGTCTCGCTGACCGTGGTTCCCGTCCTGTCGTACTGGTTCCTGCGCGCTCCCAAGGGCACCGCCGAGGACCCGGACAAGGCGCGCCGCGAGGCCGAGGAGAAGGAGGCCCGCAGCCGCCTGCAGAAGATGTACGTGCCAGTGCTGCGGTTCGCCACCCGGCGCCGCGTCGTCAGCCTCCTCATCGCCGTCGTCGTGCTGGTCGGCACCTTCGGCATGGCTCCGCTGCTGAAGTTCACCTTCTTCGACCAGGGGGAGCAGGAAGTCCTGTCCATCAAGCAGGAGCTGGCCCCGGGCACCAGCCTGGAGGCTGCGGACCAGGCGGCCAGGAAGGTCGAAAAGGTCCTCACCGACGACAAGGGCGTCAAGGACTACCAAGTCACCGTCGGCTCCTCCGGCTTCATGGCCGCCTTCGGCGGTGGTACGGGAGCCAACCAGGCCAGCTACCAGATCACGCTGAAGGACGCCTCCGACTTCGAGGACGCCCAGGACCGCATCGAGAGCGCCCTCGCCGAGCTCGACGGCATCGGTGACACCACCATCTCGGCGGGCGACGGCTTCGGCAGCCAGAACCTGAGCGTCGTGGTCAAGGCCTCCGACGCGGACACGTTGAAGAAGGCGTCGGAGGCCGTACGGGCCGAGATGTCGAAGCTCAAGGAGGCCACGGACGTCGAGAGCGACCTGGCCGAGAGCGTCAAGCGCATCTCCGTCACGGCCAACGCCAAGGCCGCCGACGCCGGTTACACCCAGGCCGCACTGGGCGCGGCCGTCGCCGCGGCGGTGAAGGGCACCCCCGCCGGCAAGGCGATCATGGACGACACCGAGCGTGACGTCGTCGTCAGGTCCGCCCACCCGGCCACCACCATGGAGGAGCTGAAGAACCTCTCGCTGGGCCGCGTGAAGCTGGGCACCATCGCCGACGTGAAGCTGGTCCCCGGACCGGTCTCCACGACGCGGATCGACGGCCAGCGCGCCGCGACGATCACCGCCAGGCCCACGGGCGACAACACCGGTGACGTCAGCAAGGAGCTCAAGAAGAAGATCGACGCCCTCAAGCTCCCGGCCGGCGCCACCGCCACCATCGGCGGCGTCTCCGAGGACCAGCAGGACGCCCTGATCAAGCTCAGCCTGGCCATGCTGGCGGCCATCGCGATCGTCTTCATGCTGCTGGTCGCCACCTTCCGGTCGCTGATCCAGCCGTTGATCCTGCTGGTCTCCATCCCGTTCGCCGCCACCGGCGCGATCGGTCTGCTCGTCGTCACCGGCACCCCGATGGGCGTCGCGGCGATGATCGGCATGCTGATGCTGATCGGCATCGTGGTCACCAACGCGATCGTGCTGATCGACCTCATCAACCAGTACCGGGCGCAGGGCATGGGCGTCGTCGAAGCGGTCGTCGAGGGTGGCCGCCACCGTCTGCGCCCGATCCTCATGACGGCCCTGGCGACGATCTTCGCGCTGCTCCCGATGGCGCTCGGCGTCACCGGCGAGGGCGGCTTCATCTCGCAGCCACTGGCCGTCGTCGTCATCGGCGGTCTGATCACCTCGACGCTGCTGACACTGCTCCTGGTGCCGACGCTGTACGCGATGGTGGAGCTCCGCAAGGAACGCCGCAGGAACAAGAAGGCCGCGAAGCGGGCCGACAAGGCCGGCATCCCGGCCCCGGCCGATTCGAAGGACCCCTCCTCCGACGAACCGGAACCGGCGAAGGCCTGACACCCGAAGCGAAGGGGCTCCGACACCACGGTGTCGGAGCCCCTTCGGCGTGCCGGGAACCAGGCCCGCCGTACCCCTACGGGAGCGCGAGCATCCGTTCCAGCGCCAGCTTCGCGTACTTCTCCGTCTCCGGGTCCACCACGATCCGGTTCACCTGCTTGCCCTCGGCCAGGGATTCCAGGGCCCACACCAGGTGCGGCAGGTCGATGCGGTTCATCGTCGAGCAGAAGCACACCGTCTTGTCGAGGAAGACGATCTCCTTGCCCTCGGGGGCGAAACGGTTCGCCAGGCGGCGTACGAGGTTCAGCTCGGTGCCGATCGCCCACTTCGAGCCGGCCGGAGCCGCCTCCAGGGCCTTGATGATGTACTCCGTCGAGCCGACGTAGTCCGCCGCGGCCACGACCTCGTGCTTGCACTCGGGGTGCACCAGCACGTTGACGCCGGGAATCCGGGCGCGCACGTCGTTCACGGACTCCACCGAGAAGCGGCCGTGCACCGAGCAGTGCCCGCGCCACAGGATCATCTTCGCGTTCCGCAGCTCCTCGGCGGTCAGGCCGCCGTTCGGCTTGTGCGGGTTGTAGAGGACGCAGTCCTCCAGGGACATGCCCATGTCCCGCACGGCGGTGTTGCGGCCCAGGTGCTGGTCGGGCAGGAAGAGGACCTTCTCGCCCTGCTCGAAGGCCCACTCCAACGCGCGCTTGGCATTGGACGAGGTGCAGATCGTGCCGCCGTGCCGGCCGGTGAAGGCCTTGATGTCGGCGGAGGAGTTCATGTACGAGACGGGCACGACCTGGTCGGCGACACCCGCCTCGGTCAGTACGTCCCAGCACTCCGCGACCTGCTCGGCGGTGGCCATGTCGGCCATCGAGCAGCCCGCCGCCAGGTCCGGCAGCACGACCTTCTGGTCGTCGGTGGTCAGGATGTCCGCCGACTCGGCCATGAAGTGCACACCGCAGAAGACGATGTACTCCGCCTCCGGGCGGGCCGCGGCGTCCCGGGCGAGCTTGAAGGAGTCGCCGGTCACGTCCGCGAACTGGATGACCTCGTCGCGCTGGTAGTGGTGCCCCAGAACGAAGACCTTCTCGCCCAGCTTCTCCTTCGCCGCGCGGGCGCGCTCCACCAGGTCCGGGTCGGACGGGGAGGGCAGGTCGCCGGGACACTCGACACCGCGCTCGCTCCTGGGGTCGGCGTCGCGGCCGAGCAGGAGCAGGGCCAGGGGCGTCGGCTGGACATCGAGATCCTGGACGGGGTGGGCCGTGGTCACGTCACGCACCCTTTCTTCTGCGGACTTCTCTGTGGAGAAAGCCTTTTCGTCTAATTGACGCTATCTATCATAGCCGCTTCACGTCACTTTGACGATGCCGAAAGTGTCAATGTGACGCATCCGCCCGCAGGACGGGTGTGCGAGCATGAAGGGAACAGGCAAGCGCTCGGCCCGGAATGAATCCGCGGCCCCGACGGTTGCAACGTCGGCAAGCAGTCTCCGTACAACCCGGGAGAGAAGCAGATGTCCGTATCGGACGAGACCACCACCGTGAGCGACGGCATCCTCCTGTCCGACGCCGCCGCAGCCAAGGTCAAGGCCCTGCTGGAGCAGGAGGGCCGTGACGACCTGGCGCTTCGCGTCGCCGTCCAGCCCGGCGGCTGCTCGGGCCTGCGCTACCAGCTCTTCTTCGACGAGCGCTCCCTCGACGGTGACGTCGTCAAGGACTTCGACGGCGTCAAGGTCGTCACCGACCGCATGAGCGCCCCGTACCTGGGTGGTGCCTCGGTCGACTTCGTCGACACCATCGAGAAGCAGGGCTTCACCATCGACAACCCGAACGCCACGGGTTCCTGCGCCTGCGGCGACTCCTTCAGCTGAGCCACCGGCCACAGCCTCACCACGGCGGCCCCGGGACGAAAGCCCCGGGGCCGCCGTGGTCGTGTCCCTGGGTGTACGGGAAGGCTCAGGCGCGCGGCACCACGGACCCCGAGGCCGTGTCGACCACCTGCCGCCCGTCCAGCGGCCGCTCCAGCGCGACCGTACGGGTCAGCTCCTTCGCGATCATCACGCAGACCTTGTCCGGGTCCTTCGTCTCCCGAACGGTCACCCGGACCGTCTCGCCGTCCTCACGCGCGCTCGCCGTGTACGTACTGCACACGCCGCCCCAGAACGTCACCGACAGGGCCCGCCCGCTCGCGCTGTACGACTGGACGGCGCGGGGCTTCGTCGTACGGTCGCCGTCCGGGGGCGTGCTCGGCGACGGCTCCCGCGTCAGATACTCCGGGTCCACCGCCACCTGCGTGACCGTCTCACCCGCACCACCGGCCGGCTGCACCGAGAAGATCCAGGACGGTACGAGCAGCTGCTCGCCGCCCGCGGAGTGGGCCGCGAGGCCGAAGACCGCCTTCTTCACCGTCACCGTCGTCGCCGGCCGCTCCGCACCGGTCGGGGCGCCGCAGCCGACCCCGGACGAGTTCGTGCCGTTCTCCAGCGGGGCCGGCGAGGCGCATCCGCCGATCTCACCGCCCGCCGGCGGCTGCGCCGCGTTGAGCCGCTTCAGCGCCTCGGCCGCGCCGATCACCGGATAGGCGGCCCCCTTCTCCAGGGCCTTCAGCTTCCCGGCGCCGCCGGTCACCTGCCCGTCCGGTCCCACCTGGATCCCGGTCGCCCAGCCGTACGTGGGCAGCCCGTCCACCACCGGATCGGCGTTCACCACCCGGGCCGAGCCCATGAGCTGACGGGCGTCGAGCGCCGCGTCGTCCTGGCCGGCCGCCTTCAGCACCGGCGTGGCGGCGGCCTTCGCGGCCTTCTCGTCGACGGGCTGCCCGGAGCCGCCCGGCGCCACCGAGCAGACGGGCCCCTTCTTGCAGTTGTCCGTGCCGCCGGTGCCGTACCGGGTGAAGGTCCAGGCCCCGGGGGCCTGCTTGTTCACCCGCAGCACCGGACCCGTGCCGTCCCCGTCGGAGCCCACCTTCCAGGACGTGGCCTCGGACCGCGGGCTGCCCGTCAGCCCCAGCGCCTTCGCCAACCGGGACACCTCGGCGGCCGTGACCGGTCCCCCGGCGCGCTGGACGGAGGCCTTGTCCGGGCCGTCCGGGAGCTTGCCGGAGGCGCGGTAGACCAGCCGGCCGCCGTGCGGATCGGGCTCGCCGGGCGCGATGCCCTCGGGCGGGCCGGAGGGGGTGGGCGAGGGCACGGCCGAGGTGCCCGCGTCGTCCAGGACGAGGGGCGGGGGAGTGCCGTCACCGTCGGCCGCGGCGCTCCGCGTACCGCCGCCGCCGTCCGCCGCGGTCGCGGCCCAGTACGCGCCGCCGCCACCGGCCAGCAGTACGGCCGCCGCCACCGAGGTCGCGACCAGCGGGGAACGCCGCCGGGTGGTGGTCACGTCGTTGTCGGGTCGCTCGGTGCTCACCGGATCGCTCCTTCGCCTGCATCGCCGTCGTATGCCCGGCCGGCACACGGCCCGCCACGTCGGGCGGACACGGCTGGGACGGGGCAGCGGGGCGCCCGGTTCCCCGGGGACGCTGCGGGGGCGGCCGTCAGTCCCCGTACTCCGCCGTCGCGTCGATCAGCCGTGCGGACGCGGGCGGCACGGTCACCCCGTGGATCAGGGCGGGCGTGACGCGGGGAGGGGCGGTCTTCGCGGGGACCACCCAGTGCGGAGCCATCCGCGCGCAGTCTCCGCGCAGCTCGGCCAGCCCGGTCTCGGACTCGCTCGGGACGATGTGGTTCGACATAACGGAACCGTAGGCACCACAGAGCCCGGGAAGAAAGCCCTACTATCGGGTAGTTTTTCCGCTTCGGGGCGAGCGGGAGCGGGTAGCGTGAACTGTCACGTCACCCCTGGGACGCGGACATCCGTTCCCCCTCGACCTCCGCAGGAGACGTCTCCCCGTGCGTATCGCAGTCACCGGCTCCATCGCCACCGACCACCTCATGACCTTCCCCGGCCGCTTCGCCGACCAGCTGGTCGCCGACCAGCTGCACACGGTCTCGCTCTCCTTCCTGGTCGACAACCTGGACGTGCGCCGGGGAGGGGTCGCCGCCAACATCTGCTTCGGCATGGGGCTGCTCGGCACCCGGCCGATCCTGGTCGGAGCGGCCGGCTCCGACTTCGACGAGTACCGGGCCTGGCTCGACCGGCACGGCGTCGACACCGGCTCGGTGCGGATCTCCGAGGTCCTGCACACCGCCCGCTTCGTCTGCACGACGGACGCCGACCACAACCAGATCGGCTCCTTCTACACCGGCGCCATGAGCGAGGCCCGGCTGATCGAGCTGAAGGCCGTCGCCGACCGGGTGGGCGGCCTCGACCTCGTCTCCATCGGCGCGGACGACCCGGAGGGCATGCTCCGCCACACCGAGGAGTGCCGTACGCGCGGCATCCCGTTCGCGGCGGACTTCTCGCAGCAGATCGCCCGCATGGACGGCGACGAGATCCGCATCCTCCTCGAAGGCGCCACGTACCTCTTCTCCAACGAGTACGAGAAGGGGCTCATCGAGTCCAAGACCGGCTGGACCGACGAGGAGATCCTGGGCAAGGTCGGGCACCGGGTCACCACGCTCGGCGCCCGTGGCGTGCGCATCGAGCGGGCCGGCGAGGAGCCGATCGAGGTCGGCTGCCCCGAGGAGAACGTCAAGGCCGACCCGACCGGCGTCGGCGACGCCTTCCGGGCCGGTTTCCTCTCCGGTCTCGCCTGGGGCGTCGGCCTGGAGCGGGCCGCCCAGGTCGGCTGCATGCTCGCCACGCTCGTCATCGAGACCGTCGGCACCCAGGAGTACACCCTGCACCGCACCCACTTCATGGACCGCTTCACCAAGGCGTACGGCCACGAGGCCGCCGCCGAGGTCCGCACGCACCTCGCCTGACACACGCCGTCGGGAAGGACGCGGGCCCGCGCGGACACGGGCCCGCGTCGGCAGGCATACGCGCCTCTCAGGAGAGCCGGCGGACCATATAGGCCGCGCCCCGGTCCGCCGGCTCCTCGCCCACGTACTCCTGCTCACGCATCGCGCACCAGGCCGGGATGTCGAGCCGGGCCGCCTCGTCGTCGGAGAGCACGGTCACCGTCCCGCCCACGGGCACCCCTTCGATCGCCTTTGCGAGTTCGATCACGGGAACGGGGCACCGCCTGCCGAGCGTGTCGAGCACCAGGGAGCCGGCCGGGGCGGGGGAGGGGGCCGAGGGCGCCGGTGCGTCCAGCTGCTCGCGGACGCCGGCGACCAGGCCCGGCAGTACCGCCAGGAAGCGGTCGACCTCCTCGTCCGTGGTGCCCCGTGGCAGCGAAACGCGGACGTTGCCCTCCGAGAGCACCCCCATCGCCTTGAGCACATGGCTCGGCATCAGCGTGCTGCTCGTGCAGGACGAACCGGATGACACGGAGAAACCGGACCGGTCCAGCTCCCGGAGCAAGGTCTCCCCGTCGACATAGAGACAGGAGAAGGTCACCAGATGCGGCAGCCGCCGCACCGGGTCGCCCACCACCTCCACATCGGGTACCAGTGCGGGCACCCGGGTCCGGATCCGGTCCACCAGCGCCCGCAGCCGCACCGACTCCGCGTCCGCCTCCGCCCGCACCGCCCGCAGGGACGCCGCCGCCGCGACGATCGCCGGCAGGTTCTCGAAGCCCGGCGCCCGCCCCGACTCCCGTTCGTCGGCCGGGCCTTGGGGGGCGAACCGGACGCCCTTGCGCACCGCGAGCAGCCCGACCCCGGCCGGCCCGCCCCACTTGTGTGCGCTGCCCGTCACCAGCGACCACCCCTCCGGTGCCGGGCCCCAGGCCAGCGACTGCGCGGCGTCCACCAGGAGGGGCACCCCCGCCGCCCGGCAGGCTCCGGCCACCTCGGCCACCGGCTGCTCGGTGCCGACCTCGTGGCTGGCGGACTGCAGACAGGCCAGCGCGGTGTCCTCGCGCAGCGCCTGCCCGAACGTCCGCGCGTCCACCGCGCCGGTCCGCTCCACCGGCACCCGGGAGACCGTCCCGTCCCGGTCCTCGTGGTCCGCCGCCGAGTGGAGCACCGACGAGTGTTCGACCGCCGACACCACCAGATGGCGGCCGACACGCCGACGCCCGGCGAGCGCGCCGGAAATTCCGGAATGCACCGCCCGGGTGCCCGACGGGGTGAAGGTCAGCTCGTCGGGGCGGCACCCGACGGCCTCGGCGGCCGTCTCCCGCGCGGCGTCCAGCAGCAGCCGGGCGCGGCGCCCCTCGCGGTACAGCCGGGCCGGATCGGCCCAGCCCTCGTCCAGCGCGGCAAGCAGCGCCTGGCGGGCGACGGGATGCAGGGGGGCGGCGGACGCCGCGTCGAAGTAGGGCACCCGGCCACGCTAGCCCGGCGGGTGCCGCGGCCCGGGACCGACCGGCGCCGGGGACCGGGAGAGGGGGCGTCAGATAACGGCCGGAGGCGCGAATTCCACCCCTTCGGGGAGTCGGGCGGCGCGTTGGGCACCCTCCCCGCGCGACCCCAAATAGCGTCCAGTAGGGTTTGGTCCGCATAAACATCCAAACCCCTGCCCGTACAGGGCCGGCGACCGACCAGCGAGACGGCCGCGCCGACCGTGCGGGCGAGACTCTCGGGAAGGCGCTACGTGAGTCCCAACGGCTCCGACCGCTCGTCGCGGCGCCCGATGCGGCGGAAGCTGCCGCAGGTGCTGACTGCGGGCCTGATCCTGGCGACCGCCACCGGTTGCACGTACAAGGACTTCCCCCGCCTTGGTATGCCTACGCCGGTAACGGAAGAGGCCCCACGGATCCTTTCCCTCTGGCAGGGCTCGTGGGCGGCAGCGCTCGCCACGGGCGTGCTGGTCTGGGGCCTGATCCTGTGGAGCGTCATCTTCCACCGGCGCAGCCGCACCAAGGTGGAGGTACCTCCGCAGACCCGGTACAACATGCCCATCGAGGCGCTGTACACCGTGGTCCCCCTGATCATCGTCTCGGTGTTGTTCTACTTCACCGCACGGGACGAGACGAAGCTCCTCACGCTCTCCGAGAAGCCGGCCCACACCATCAACGTGGTCGGCTACCAGTGGAGCTGGGGCTTCAACTACATCGAGAACGTGGACGGCTCCGCCACCACGGGCAACGAGGTCCCCAAGGAGCTCGACGCCATCCCGAACAGGTTCCGTGACGCCTTCCCCAAGGGTGCGGACGGTGTCTACGACGCCGGCATCCCGGGGGACCGGAACCCGCAGACGGGCAACCCCGGCCCGACCCTGTGGCTGCCCAAGGGTGAGAAGGTCCGTTTCATCCTGACTTCGCGTGACGTCATCCACTCCTTCTGGGTGGTGCCGTTCCTCATGAAGCAGGACGTCATTCCGGGCCACACCAACGCCTTCGAGGTGACTCCCAACCAGGAGGGCACCTTCCTGGGCAAGTGCGCCGAGCTCTGCGGCGTCGACCACTCCCGGATGCTCTTCAACGTCAAGGTCGTCTCCCCGGAGCGCTACCAGGCGCACCTCAAGGAACTGGCGAAGAAGGGCCAGACGGGCTACGTGCCGGCCGGCATCGAGCAGACTGACCCGGCCAGGAATGCGGAGACGAACAAACTGTGAGCATCCTCAACGAACCTCAGGGTGCCGCGGCAGCAGACGACTCGTACGAGGACGAGCTGCCGGTCCGGCGCAAGCAGCCGGGAAACGTCGTCATCAAGTGGCTGACCACCACTGACCACAAGACGATCGGCACGATGTACCTGGTCACATCGTTCGCCTTCTTCTGCATCGGCGGTCTGATGGCGCTCTTCATGCGCGCCGAGCTGGCCCGACCGGGCACGCAGATCATGTCGAACGAGCAGTTCAACCAGGCGTTCACGATGCACGGCACGATCATGCTGCTGATGTTCGCGACGCCGCTGTTCGCCGGATTCGCGAACTGGATCATGCCGCTGCAGATCGGCGCGCCCGACGTGGCGTTCCCGCGGCTGAACATGTTCGCGTACTGGCTGTACCTCTTCGGCTCGCTCATCGCGGTGGCCGGCTTCCTCACCCCCCAGGGTGCGGCCGACTTCGGGTGGTTCGCCTACTCCCCGCTCTCGGACGCCGTCCGTTCGCCGGGTGTCGGCGCCGACATGTGGATCATGGGTCTGGCCTTCTCCGGCTTCGGCACGATCCTTGGTTCGGTCAACTTCATCACCACGATCATCTGCATGCGCGCCCCCGGCATGACGATGTTCCGCATGCCGATCTTCGTCTGGAACGTCCTGCTGACCGGTGTGCTGGTCCTGCTGGCCTTCCCGGTCCTGGCGGCCGCGCTGTTCGCCCTGGAGGCGGACCGCAAGTTCGGTGCCCATGTATTCGACGCGGCCAATGGCGGCGCTTTGCTGTGGCAACACCTCTTCTGGTTCTTCGGCCATCCAGAGGTGTACATCATCGCCCTGCCGTTCTTCGGGATCATTTCCGAAGTGATCCCGGTATTCAGCCGCAAGCCGATGTTCGGATACATCGGCCTGGTGGCCGCGACGATTTCCATCGCCGGCCTCTCGGTGACCGTGTGGGCCCACCACATGTACGTCACCGGCGGTGTACTCCTGCCGTTCTTCTCCTTCATGACGTTCCTCATCGCGGTGCCCACCGGGGTGAAGTTCTTCAACTGGATCGGCACGATGTGGAAGGGCTCGCTGTCCTTCGAGACCCCGATGCTCTGGGCGATCGGCTTCCTGATCACCTTCACCTTCGGCGGGCTGACCGGCGTCATCCTGGCCTCGCCGCCGATGGACTTCCACGTCTCCGACTCGTACTTCGTGGTCGCGCACTTCCACTACGTCGTCTTCGGCACCGTGGTGTTCGCGATGTTCTCCGGCTTCCACTTCTGGTGGCCGAAGTTCACCGGCAAGATGCTGGACGAGCGGCTCGGCAAGATCACCTTCTGGACGCTCTTCACGGGCTTCCACGGCACGTTCCTGGTGCAGCACTGGCTGGGTGCGGAGGGCATGCCGCGGCGTTACGCGGACTACCTCGCCGCGGACGGCTTCACCGCGCTGAACACGATCTCGACGATCTCCTCGTTCCTGCTGGGCCTGTCGATCCTGCCGTTCTTCTACAACGTGTGGAAGACCGCCAAGTACGGCAAGAAGATCGAGGTCGACGACCCGTGGGGCTACGGCCGTTCGCTGGAATGGGCGACCTCCTGCCCGCCGCCGCGGCACAACTTCCTCACGCTGCCCCGTATCCGCTCCGAATCCCCGGCGTTCGACCTGCACCACCCGGAGATCACCGCGCTGGAGCAGCTGGACCACGTCTCCGAGGGTGACAAGGCCCTCGCCGGTGGCAAGGAGGCGGGCAAGTGAAGATCCAGGGCAAGATGTTCCTCGGCCTGGCGCTGTTCATCCTCGTCATGGCCATCACGTACGGCGTGTGGTCGAAGGAGCCCGTCGGCACCACCGCGCTGCTCCTGGCGTTCGGCCTGAGCATGATGATCGGCTTCTACCTGGCCTTCACGGCCCGGCGGGTCGACGCGATGGCGCAGGACAACAAGGAAGCCGACGTGGCGGACGAGGCCGGCGAGGTGGGGTTCTTCTCCCCGCACAGCTGGCAGCCGCTCTCGCTGGCGATCGGCGGTGCCTTCGCCTTCATGGGCGTCGTCTTCGGCTGGTGGCTGCTGTACTTCTCGGCACCGCTCCTCCTGGTCGGCCTCTTCGGCTGGGTGTTCGAGTACTACCGCGGTGAGAACCGCACCCAGTGAGACCGGTCCGCCGGTAGCACACCGCTCCACCTGACGGGGGCCGCCACTTCCATCGCGAAGTGGCGGCCCCCGTTTGCAGTCGCCCCGCGCGCTGAAACGGACGAATGTTCTTAGCGTGATTCCATGAGCCACACGCTGCGCATCCGTCCCGTAGTGAGCTGCACTCTGCTGGCCGCGACACTGGTCGCCGGGGCGGCAGCCTGCGGGGACTCCGAGAGCCACCCCCTCTCGGCCCAGCCGTTCGACGCGGCCGACGAGATCTCCTTCAACACGCCCGACGGCGGCAAGAAGGTGGACCCCGACAGGCCCCTGGAGGTCCGGGTCGACGCCGACGAGGGCCGGATCACCGACGTATCGGCCGTGGACGCCGCAGGACGCCATCTGGCGGGCGAACTCGACGCCGACGGCCACCGGTGGCACTCCACCGCCCCGCTGGCCGCAGGGACCCGTTACACCGTCAAGGTCCGCATGGAGAACGGCGACGGGGCCCCGGGCACCCGCACGATGTCCTTCGACACCGCCAAGGCGACCAAGGTCCTCAACGTCACCTTCGGCCCCCAGGCGGGCACCTACGGCGTCGGGCAGCCCCTCACGGCCCAGCTCAGCGCCCCGGTCACCGACAACGCCTCCCGCGCCACCGTCGAGCGCGGCCTGAGGGTGCGCTCGACGCCCGCGGTCACCGGCTCCTGGTACTGGGTCGACGACAAGACGCTGCACTACCGGCCCAAGGAGTACTGGCCGGCGAAGGCCAGCATCGAGGTCAGCAGCACGCTGACCGGCATCAAGGTGACCGACGCGCTCTACGGGGCACCCGCCAAGACGCTGAAGATCGCCACCGGCGACCGCGTCGAGGCCGTCACCGACGCCGCCGAGCACTCCATGACGGTGCTGCGCAACGGCGAAGTGATCAAGACCATTCCGGTGACCACCGGCAAGCCCGGCTTCGAGACGCGCAACGGCGTCAAGGTCGTGCTGGGCAAGGAGTACTACGTACGTATGCGCGGGGAATCCATCGGGATCGCCGCGGGCTCCGCGGACTCCTACGACCTCGACGTCTACTACGCGACCCGGCTCACCTGGAGCGGCGAATACGTGCACGCGGCCCCCTGGTCCACGGGATCACAGGGGTCCGCGAACGTCAGCCACGGCTGCACGGGCATGAGCACCAGCGAGGCCGAGTGGTTCTTCAACACCGTGCGCGAGGGCGACATCGTCAGCGTCGTCGGCAGCGAGGGCGAGACGATGACGCCCTTCGACAACGGCTACGGCGACTGGAACCTGTCCTGGGCCAAGTGGCAGAAGGGCAGCGCGCTGCACAACGACACCACCGCGCCGCGCGTCGACAAGGTCCGGGCGGCGCGGCTGCGCCCCGAGGTCTGACGGCGGGGGTGCGCCGCCCCCGCCCGGACGCGTCACGCGAAGGGGGCTCAGGCCCCCACGGAGAGCCGCGTACGCAGCAGAGCGGCCAGGGAGCCGGCGAACTCCACCGGCTCCACCGGCAGCGTCACCGCGGCGTCCGCACGGCTCCAGGTGGCCAGCCAGGCGTCCTGCGGGCGCCCGATGAGGACCAGCACGGGCGGGCAGCGGAAGATCTCGTCCTTGATCTGCCGGCAGACGCCCATGCCGCCCGCCGGGGCGGTCTCGCCGTCCAGCACGCAGACGTCGACGCCCCCGCGGTCCAGGGCCTCCAGGACGGCCGGCAGGGTGGCGCACTCCAGGAACTCCACCGGCGGCACGTCCGCCGCGGGCCTGCGCCCTGCTGCCAGCCTCACCTGCTCACGGGTGTGCGCGTTGTCGCTGTAGACCAGGACCGTGGCGGTCGGCTGCATTGTTCCTCCGTGACATCCGTGTCTTCGGGGCACTCGGGGCACTCGGTGGACGAGAGCGGTCCGATGCGCGGATCGTACTCCGCCCGACAACCTGTCAGCACCGGTCCGGACGGTGCGTCCCTGGGCCGTTCGGGCAGGACACACCCCTCTGACACACCGAACGGCACCCCCCGGAGTGAGGGCGGGATAAGCGCCCGACATAATGTCGGTCGTGGCGACAGCAACGACAGTAGAAACCGGGCACGCGCACCCGTCGGTCAATCGGCCGAACCTCACCAGCGTCGGAACCATCATCTGGTTGAGCTCCGAGCTGATGTTCTTCGCGGCCCTCTTCGCGATGTACTTCACCCTGCGATCGGTGACCGGACCGGATCACTGGAAGGAAATGGCGTCCGCCCTGAACTTCCCGTTCTCGGCGACGAACACCACGATCCTGGTGCTCTCCTCACTCACCTGCCAGCTCGGCGTGTTCGCCGCGGAGCGGGGCGATGTGAAGAAGCTCCGTGCCTGGTTCGTGATCACTTTCGTGATGGGTTCGATCTTCATCGGAGGCCAGGTCTTCGAGTACACCGAGCTGGTGAAGAAGGACGGCCTCTCGCTGTCCTCCGACCCGTACGGTTCGGTGTTCTACCTGACGACCGGCTTCCACGGTCTGCATGTGACAGGCGGTCTCATCGCCTTCCTGCTCGTTCTGGGCAGGACATACGCGGCCAAGAGGTTCACCCATGAACAGGCGACCGCCGCCATCGTCGTGTCCTATTACTGGCACTTCGTCGATGTCGTGTGGATCGGCCTCTTCGCCACGATCTACATGATCAAGTAACCGGGCCCGAGCCCGAACCACATCCAGCATCGACGCAGAAGATCCTGACACCGGGGTAATCCGTGAAAAAGCTCTCCGCACGACGACGCCATCCGTTGGCGGCGGTCGTCGTACTACTCCTCGCGCTGGCGGCCACCGGGGGGCTGTACGCCGCGTTTGCGCCTGCGAGTAAGGCGCAGGCCGACGACACCGCCCAGTCCCTCGCCATCGACGAGGGCAAGAAGCTGTACTCCGTCGGTTGCGCCAGCTGCCACGGAACCGGCGGTCAGGGCACCTCCGACGGGCCGTCGCTTGTCGGCGTGGGTTCCGCCGCCGTGGACTTCCAGGTCGGTACCGGCCGCATGCCCGCGCAGCAGCCGGGCGCCCAGGTACCGAAGAAGAAGGTCATCTACAGCCAGGCCGAGATCGACCAGCTCGCGGCCTACGTCGCGTCGCTCGGCGCCGGCCCGGCCGTCCCGACCAAGAGCCAGGTCAGCCCGGAGGGTGCGGACATCGCCAAGGGTGGCGACCTGTTCCGTACCAACTGCGCGCAGTGCCACAACTTCACCGGCAAGGGTGGCGCACTGACGAACGGCAAGTACGCGCCGGACCTGGACGGCGTGGACCCGAAGCACATCTACGAGGCCATGCTGACCGGCCCGCAGAACATGCCGTCCTTCCCGGACTCGACGATGCCCGAGAAGCAGAAGCGGGAGATCATCGCCTACGTCAAGACCGTCAACGGCTCCGAAGCCGAGTCGCCCGGCGGCCTCAGCCTCGGTGGCCTGGGTCCGGTCAGCGAGGGCCTGTTCGGCTGGATCTTCGGTCTGGGCGGTCTGATCGCAGTTGCCATTTGGGTCGCGGCCCACACCGCTAAGGCCAAGAAGTCATGAGTAGCCAAGAGATTCCAGAAGAGAACCTGCCCGAAGAGCAGGCCGCCGCGCACGACGCGGTAGACAAGGCGCACGCCGACCCGTTCGCCGACCCGGGGCTGCCGGCCCACAAGCCGCGCATCCAGGACCTCGACGAGCGGGCCGCGAAGCGCTCCGAGCGCACCGTCGCGACCATGTTCCTGTTGTCCATGCTGGCGACGGTGGGCTTCATCGCCTCCTACGTCATCTTCCCGGTCGACAAGATCGTCTTCATCTTCCCGTTCGGTCATGTCAGCGCGCTCAACTTCTCCCTGGGTCTGACCCTGGGGCTGGCGCTCTTCCTGATCGGCGCGGGCGCCGTCCACTGGGCGCGCACCCTGATGTCCGACGTCGAGGTCGCCGACGACCGGCACCCGATCGAGGCGACGCCCGAGGTCAAGGCCAAGGTTCTGGCCGACTTCGCGGACGGTGCCCGGGAGTCCGCGCTCGGCCGGCGCAAGCTGATCCGCAACACCATGTTCGGCGCACTGGCCCTGGTGCCGCTGTCCGGTGTGGTGCTGCTGCGCGACCTGGGCCCGCTGCCGGAGAAGAAGCTCCGCAAGACCCTGTGGGCCGAGGGCAAGCAGCTCGTCAACATGAACACCATGGAGCCGCTGCGTCCCGAGGACGTCGTCGTCGGTTCGCTGACCTTCGCCATGCCCGAGGGCCTGGAGGAGCACGACGAGGACTTCCAGACGCAGATCGCCAAGGCCGCCCTGATGATCATCCGCATCGAGCCGGACGACATCAAGGACAAGCGCGAGCGCGAGTGGGCCCACGAGGGCATCGTGGCCTTCTCGAAGATCTGCACGCACGTCGGCTGCCCGATCAGCCTCTACGAGCAGCAGACGCACCACGTGCTCTGCCCGTGCCACCAGTCCACCTTCGACCTCTCCGACGGCGCCCGCGTCATCTTCGGTCCGGCCGGTCACGCCCTCCCGCAGCTGCGGATCGGCGTGAACAGCGAGGGCAACCTCCAGGCGCTCGGTGACTTCGAAGAGCCCGTCGGTCCTGCATTCTGGGAGCGCGGATGAGTACTGCGACGAACACACCCGGTGCCGCCGCGCCCGGAAACCGCAAGGCGCCCGCCGGCGAGCGGGTGGCCGACTGGGCGGACGGCCGGCTGGGGATCTACTCCCTCGCCAAGTCGAACATGCGGAAGATCTTCCCGGACCACTGGTCCTTCATGCTCGGTGAGATCTGCCTCTACAGCTTCATCATCATCATCCTCACGGGTGTGTACCTGACGCTGTTCTTCCACCCGAGCATGAACGAGGTCGTCTACCACGGCCCGTACGAGCCCATGCAGGGCATCCGGATGTCCGAGGCGTACGCCTCGACGCTGGACATCAGCTTCGACGTCCGCGGTGGTCTGCTGGTCCGGCAGATCCACCACTGGGCCGCGGTCATCTTCCTGGCCGGCATGTTCGTGCACATGTTCCGGGTGTTCTTCACCGGTGCGTACCGCAAGCCGCGCGAGATCAACTGGCTGTTCGGCTTCCTGCTGTTCGTCCTCGGCATGTTCACCGGCTTCACCGGTTACTCGCTGCCGGACGACCTGCTCTCCGGTACGGGTGTCCGCTTCACCCAGGGCGCGATCCTGTCGATGCCCGTCGTCGGTACGTACATCTCGATGTTCCTGTTCGGCGGGGAGTTCCCCGGCGGCGACATCATCGCGAGGTTCTACTCGATCCACATCCTGCTGCTGCCGGGCATCATGCTCGGGCTCGTGGTCGGCCACCTCATCCTGGTCTTCTACCACAAGCACACGCAGTTCGCGGGTCCCGGACGCACCAACAAGAACGTCGTCGGCATGCCGCTGCTGCCGGTGTACATGGCGAAGGCCGGCGGGTTCTTCTTCCTGGTCTTCGGCTTCATCGCCATCATCGCGGCGATCGCCTCGATCAACCCGATCTGGGCGCTCGGCCCGTACCGTCCCGACCAGGTGTCCACGGGCGCCCAGCCGGACTGGTACATGGGCTTCGCCGAGGGCTTCGTCCGTGTGATGCCGGGCTGGGAGATCAACCTGTGGGGCCACACGCTGGTCCTCGGTGTGCTCATCCCGCTGGTCCTGTTCGGTCTGATCCTCGGTCTCCTGGCGCTCTGGCCGTTCATCGAGGCCTGGATCACCGGTGACAAGCGCGAGCACCACATCCTGGACAAGCCGCGCAACGCGCCGACCCGGACGGCGCTCGGTGTCGCCTGGGTGACGATCTACTTCGTCATGCTGATCGGTGGCGGCAACGACATCTGGGCGACGCACTTCAGCCTCTCGCTCAACTCGATCAGCTGGTTCGTCCGCGTCGCCTTCTTCGTGGGTCCGGTCGTGGCGTTCGTCGCCACCCGGCGGATCTGCCTCGGCCTCCAGCGCCGCGACAAGGAGAAGGTGCTGCACGGCCGCGAGTCCGGGCTCATCAAGCGCCTGCCGCACGGTGAGTTCGTCGAGGTCCACGAGCCGCTCTCGCCGGAGATGCTGCACAAGCTCACCGCGCACGAGCAGTACAAGCCGCTCGAGATCGGCCCGACGGTCGACGAGAACGGAGTGCAGCGCAAGGTCTCCGGCCTCCAGAAGCTCCGGGCCCGGCTCAGCAAGAGCATGTACGGCGAGAACAGCCAGATCGCCAAGCCCACCGCCGAGGAGTACAAGGAGATCACCAGCGGCCACGGCCACCACTGATCACCCGTTCCGATCGCCACGGCGAGAGCCCCGTCCATTCGCCGGACGGGGCTCTTTGCCGTCTCCGGGGCTCGATAGGGTGGACCCGATCCCCTATCGGCTGTGGACCCCAGGAGCGGACCATGAACGTTGTGACCCCGGACGGCGGCGACAGCGTGGCGGCCCCCACCTGGCCCGGCGTGCTGACCCCCCTGCTGCGCGGCGAGGACCTGAGCGCCGACGCCACCGCGTGGGCGATGGACCGCATCATGAGCGGCGAGGCGACCGACGTGCAGATCGCCGGATTCGCGGTGGCCCTGCGCGCCAAGGGCGAGACGGTCACGGAGGTCTCCGGTCTGGTCCGCGCGATGTACGAGCACGCCACGACCATCGAGGTGCCCGGCCGGACCGTCGACATCGTCGGCACCGGCGGCGACATGGCCAAGACCGTCAACATCTCCACCATGTCCGCGATCGTCGTGGCCGGTACCGGCGCCAAGGTCGTCAAGCACGGCAGCCGCGCCTCGTCGTCGGCCAGCGGCTCCTCCGACGTCCTCGGGAAGCTCGGCGTCAACCTGGAGCTGTCCCCGCAGCGCGTGGCGCAGGTGGCCGAGGAGGCGGGCATCACCTTCTGCTTCGCGGTGAAGTTCCACCCCGCCCTGCGCCACGCGGCCAAGGCCCGTGCGGAGCTGGGCGCGCCGACCACGTTCAACATCCTCGGGCCGCTCACCAACCCGGCCAAGGTGCGCTCCCAGGCGATCGGGGTGGCCGATCTGCGGATGGCCCCCATCGTCGCCGGTGTGCTCGCCGAGCGCGGCAACTCCGCCCTGGTCTTCCGCGGCGAGGACGGCCTGGACGAGCTGACCACCACGGCGACCTCGCGGGTCTGGGTGGCCCGGGACGGCGTGGTGCGCGAGGAGTCCTTCGACCCGCGCGACGTCGGCATCGACCTGGTCCCGGTGGAGGCGCTGCGCGGCGCCGACGCCTCGTACAACGCCGATGTGGCCCGCCGGCTGCTGGCCGGCGGGACCGGGCCGGTGCGGGACGCGGTCCTGCTCAACTCGGCGGCGGCGCTGGTCGCTCTGGACCCGGGCGAGGGCTCGCTGACGGAGCAGATCCGGGCCGGCATGGCGAAGGCCGCGGAGTCCATCGACTCGGGGGCGGCCGGGCGGGCGCTGGAGAGATGGGTCGTCGCCAGCAACGCGTGAGCGTCACGAGGTGAGGCAGGGCGCGGTCCAGATCATGGACTGCGCCTTGCGCGTTCCCGTACGTATGGCAAGATGCTGGTCAGGTCATGAGTGACAGCGACTACGGCCCCGGCCCGCTGTCCGGCAACCCTCCGTCCGTGGCGGGGTGCCCCGGGTGAAGACCAGGCCGCAGGCAGCGAGGTCTGCGGCAAGCGCGGACCCCTCGACGTCGTGCGACGTCCACCCGTGGGGTCCTTGGTCCTCAGGGAGCCTCTTGTGAGCAAGCGAATGCGTTAGGGCCTCGGGCCCTTCTCCGCACCCCTCTTGTCCTTCCCTCCGTGCTGCCGCGTCTCCGCAGGCAGACGGAATTCGCCTGCCTGTTACGGGAGTTCGCCATGTCCGTCTTCACCGCTGCCGCCGACCAGTCCCTCTGTACGCCTCTGCCGGTTCTGGGGGAGGACGTCCTCGTCCCGCTCGTCACCGGCGGCGAGGTCGGCTACGCCGCGCTGGACTACGCGGCGAGTGCCCCGGCGCTGAAGCGGGTGTGGGACGACGTGGCCGCGTACGCCCCGTACTACGGCAGCGTCCACCGCGGCGCCGGCTACCTCTCGCAGCTGTCGACGGACCTCTTCGAGTCCAGCCGCGCCACCGTGGCGGAATTTCTGGGCTGCCGCCCCGACGACCAGGTGGTCTTCACCCGGTCCACCACCGACTCGCTGAACCTGCTGGCCGCCGTGCTGCCCGCGGACTGCCAGGTCTTCGTCTTCGAGACCGAGCACCACGCCTCGCTGCTGCCCTGGCGCGACGCCCGGGTGACCTACCTGAACGCCCCGCGCACCCCCGCCCAGGCCGTCGCCACGCTGGAGCAGGCCCTCGCCGACCGTGAGCCCCACGGCCCCGCGCTGGTCTGCGTCACCGGCGCCTCCAACGTCACCGGCGAGCTGTGGCCGGTCAGGGAACTGGCCGCCGCCGCGCACGCCCACGGCGCCCGCATCGTCCTGGACGCCGCCCAGCTCGCCCCGCACCACCCCGTGGACATCACCGAGCTGGACGTGGACTGGGTCGCCTTCTCCGGGCACAAGCTGTACGCGCCGTTCGGCTCGGGCGTCCTGGCCGGCCGGGCCGACTGGCTGCGCGAGGCCGAGCCCTACCTGGCCGGCGGCGGTGCCTCCCGCAAGGTGGCCCGGCGCACGGACGGCGGCGTGGACGTCGAGTGGCACACCACCGCCGCCCGCCACGAGGCCGGTTCGCCCAACGTCATCGGCGCCTACTCCATCGCCTCCGCCTGCAAGGCGCTCACCGAGGCCGGCTTCGACCGGCTGGTCGCCCGCGAGCAGCACCTCGTCGGCGAGGTCCTGGCCGGCCTGGCCGAGGTCCCCGCGGTGAAGGTGCTCTCGCTGTTCGGCGACGACGCGCCGAGGGTCGGCGTCATCTCCTTCGTGGTGGAGGGCTGGAACAGCTCCCACTTCGCCGCGGCCCTCTCCGCCGAGTACGGCATCGGGGTGCGCGACGGCCTCTTCTGCGCCCACCCGCTCGTGCGCACCCTGCTCGGCAGCGACCCGGGCGAGGCGGGCGAGTGCGGTGCACCGGAGGCGGAGCCGGGCGAACGGTCTCTCAACGCGATCCGGGTCAGTTTCGGCGCCGGGACGCCGGACGAGCACATCGAGCGCTTCCTGCGGGCGGTCCGCGAGCTGGTGAGCTCCGGAGCGCGCTGGAAGTACCGCACCGAGGAAGGCCGTTGCGTGCCGGACCGGGGCATCGCCGCCCAGGTCTGAGGAGGGTGGCGTGCCTGCCGGGTGCGGGGGCCGTACCCGGCGGCAGGCGTACGCCCTACGCGTCCAGGCCGATGGAGAACGCGGCCTCCAGGTCGTGCTGCGAGTACGTGCGGAAGGCCACGTGGGTGTCGGTCGCCTCGACGCCCGGGATCTTGCTGATCCGGCCGGGGATGACCTCGGCGAGGTCGTCGTGCCTGGCCACCCGGACCATGGCGATCAGGTCGTAGGTGCCGGTGACCGAGAAGACCTCGCTGACGCTGTCCAGCGCGGCGATGGCCTCGGCGATCTCGGGAATCCGGTCCACGCTGGTCTTGATGAGCACGATCGCGGTGATCACGGCTGTGTTTCTCCCTCGGTGGCCGTGGTTGGAGACTTCACTCTAGGGCCTCGGGCACCGCGCCCGTAGCGCCCCCAGGCGTAGAGGAACCCGGCGGCGAAACCGACGACATGGGCGAGGTAGGCCACCCCCGGGCCGCTTCCGGCGCCCCGGGCGGCCAGCCACTGGAGCACGAACCAGAAGATCAGCACCACCCAGGCGGGGAAGCGCAGCGGCAAGAACAGCAGGAACGGGAAGAGGCTGGTGACCCGGGCCCGGGGGAAGAGGTAGAGGAAGGCCCCCAGCACCGCGGAGATCGCCCCCGAGGCGCCGACCAGCGTCTGGTCGGAGGCGGCGTGCGCGGCGGCGTAGCCGAGCAGCGCGAGATAACCGCAGCAGAGGTAGAACAGGGCGAACTCCGTGTGCCCCATCCGCTCCTCGGCCATCGTGCCGAACACGTACAGGAACAGCATGTTGCCCAGCAGGTGCAGCCAGCTGCCGTGGACGAAGAGCGCGGTGAGCGGGGTGAGCAGAGCGTGCGCCGAGCCGTCCCACAGCTCGCTCGGGATGACGCCCCACCGTTCGAAGTAGCCGGCCTGGGCGGCGAGCAGGGCGTCCGCCCCGCCGCGCACCGGGACGAAGCCGGAGAGCGGGCTGATCACGAAGACCGCACAGCACAGGGCGATGAGGGCGTGCGTCACCGGCGACCCGCCCGAAGTGGCCGCGCGCAGGAGCCTGCCGGCCGCAGTCCGCCGATCGATCATGAACAGAGCATGACGCAAACGGAGCGAACGGGACAGACCGCCTCGCCGTGCCGGGGTGGAGCGCCGAGGCCGTAGGGTGACAGGAGGACATCCGCAGTTCGACGGCGCACCGCGAGACCCTTGTCCGGCAGCTCACGGCTCGACGAAAGAGGACGCACCGATGACGACGGTTCCCCAGCCGACCGACACGACCCGCTGGCGCTGCACGCTCTGCGGAAACCTCACGCGGTTCGACGTGACGCGCTCCTCCAAGGTCGTCGAGTACATCCACCTCGACCTGGCCGGTGAGTCGAGCGTCGAGGAACGCGAGGTGGTCAGTGAGACCATCGAGTCGGTCCGCTGTCGTTGGTGCAACGCGGTGGACCAGATCGAACTTGTCGACAGGCCGGGCGCCGACTCCTGACGGGGCCGTGCGGAGACAACACATGGGGTGACGGATGGTGGAGCAGCCCGAGGGCGGCGCCGCGTCGGCCGACGGGGCCGACGACGCCGTGGAGGCGCTCGACCGCCCGCTGCCCGAAGGGGTACGGCGCCGGGTCGTCGCGCTGGTCTCCGACGCGTTCGGCGGTCTCACGGTCACCGAACTGCCCGCCCAGCTGAGGCAGTACGCCCGCTTCACGGCGCCCCGGCGGGCCAAGTTCGCCGGGAACGCCATGGCGGCCGCCGTGGCGAACGACGCGCAGTTCCGCCGGCGCATCGGCGAGCGGCTCCGGGAGGCGCAGCCGGAGCTGGCGGCCGCGCTGGAGTCCGGGGCGCCGCCCGCCGCGGCCGATCCGGTGGACGTGGCGGCGGCGGCGTACGTGCTGCGGCCGGACGGCTGGGTGAAGCTGGTCGCCGCGGCCGGCGAGGAGGTCCAGCGGGCCGACGCCGAGCGGGCCGACGAGGAGAGCCGGCGCGAGCTGGAACGCCTGCGCGAGGAACTCGCCCAGGCCCGGGCCCAGACGAAGAGCGAGACCGAACGGCTCCGCGCCGAGCTGGACGCCGCCCGCAAGGAGACCGACTCCCTCCAGCGCAAGCTGCGCAGCGCGGTCAACGAGGTCAGGCGCGGGGAGGCGGCGCTGCGCCGGGGCCGGGCCGAGACCGAGGCCGTACGCGCCGAGGCGGCCGCCCAGGTGTCCGCGGCCGAGAGCGAGACCCGGCGGCTGCGGGCGAGGCTGGGGGAGGCCGAGGCGTCCGTCGAGGCGAGCCGCAGGGCCGCCCGGGAGGGGCGCTCGGTCGAGGACATGCGGCTGCGGCTGCTGCTGGACACGGTGCTGGAAGCGGCCGGGGGACTGCGGCGCGAACTGGCGCTGCCGCCCTCGTCGATGCGGCCGGCGGACGGGGTGGACGCGGTGGAGCCGGGCAGGATGTCTCCCAAGGACATCGCGGCCAGGGCCCTTTCGGAGACCGACCCGGCGCTCCTGGACCAACTCCTGGCGCTGCCGCAGGCCCACCTGATCGTGGACGGCTACAACGTCACCAAGACCGGTTATCCGCAGATGCCGTTGGAGAAGCAGCGGCTGCGGCTGCTCGGCGGTCTCTCGTCGCTGGCGGCGCGCACGGGCGCCGAGATGACGTGCGTGTTCGACGGGGCCGAACTGGCCGCGCCGGTGCTGCTGGCGCCGCCGCGCGGGGTGCGGGTGCTGTTCAGCAAGCCGGGGGTCACCGCCGACGAGCTGATCCGTCAACTGGCGCGCGCGGAACCGCCGGGGCGGCCCGTGGTGGTGGTGTCCACCGACCGCGAGGTGGCCGACGGGGTCGCGAAGGCGGGGGCCAGGCCCGTTGCGTCCGCCTTGCTCCTGAAGCGCCTTTCGCGGGTTTAGTGCCCCTTGTGGCGACTTCGCCCGAGATAACGGAACGGTCCGTCAAGTCGCTGCTACACGCCGTGCGGTGTGGGTAAAGAAGTGCGCCGTGTGACGAGATTTTTCCTGTGAGGATTTGAACTGATCACAAGATGGTCACTAAGGTCGGGCCTCGAACCTTCGCGCGGTCGATCACCCATCCGGGGTGGCGGCGAAGGAACCGCCGAGTCCGTGACGTGCACGGAGCCGGGGATTCATCTCCCCCCACTGGCCCGGTAGGCGGCTCGAGGAAGAAGGAGCTCGCCTTCGTGGCGTCCCACCGTCGTCCCAAGCAGCCGAGCCGCACTCGCGTGACCGTGCTCACCGCGACCGCCGCAGCAGCCGTGGCCCTGTCCTCCCAGGCCGCCCACGCCGACCCCAAGCCGACCAAGAACGAGGTCAAGGCGAAGGTCGACAAGCTCTACCACGAGGCCGGAGCGGCCACCGAGCAGTACAACGGGGCCAAGGAGAAGCAGGAGAAGCTCGAGAAGCAGATCGGCGCGATCCAGGACAAGGTGGCCCGCGGTCAGGAGGAGCTCAACCAGCTCCGCTCCGGCCTCGGTTCCCTCGCCGCCGCGCAGTACCGCTCCGGAGGCATCGACCCCTCCGTGCAGCTCTTCCTCTCCTCCGACCCGGACGGCTTCCTCGACCAGGCGTCCGCCCTCGACCAGCTGACGGCCAAGCAGGCCGAGGCCCTGTCGAAGGTCCAGGAGAAGCAGCGGGCCCTCGCGCAGCAGCGCAAGGAGGCCCAGGACAAGCTGAGCGATCTCGCCTCCGTCCGCAAGACGCTCGGCGAGAAGAAGAAGAAGCAGCAGGCCAAGCTCGCCGAGGCGCGTCAGCTCCTCAACACCCTCACCGAGGCCGAGCGCGAGAAGATGCGCCAGGACGATGCCCGCGCCAGCCGTGCGGCCAGCACCCGGGTCGAGCTCGGCAACGAGGCCCCCGCCACCGGTCTCGGCGCCAAGGCCCTCAGCGCCGCCGCCACCCGCATCGGCAAGCCGTACGTCCCCGCGGCCACCGGCCCCAACTCCTTCGACTGCTCGGGCCTGACCATGTGGGCCTACGCCCAGGCCGGCGTCAACATCACCCGCACCACGTACACCCAGGTCAACGAGGGGCACCGGATCGGCGTCAGCCAGCTGGCCCCCGGCGACCTGGTCTTCTTCAACGGCAACGAGCACGTGGGCCTCTACGCGGGCGGCGGCCAGGTCCTGCACGCCCCGTACCCCGGCGCCTACGTGCGCTACGAGTCGATGAGCACCATCGGCAGCATCTACGCCGCCGTGCGGATCTGAACCGCGCCCGAACGGGCGAATTCCCGCGCCCCGTACTGACGCCCGCCCCGCCGGAGACCACAGGTCACCGGCGGGGCGTCACTGTGTGTGGCCCCCGCCGCCCCGGCGCGTCTTTGTCCGCTCCGTGATCACGCGGCTACTGTCTGCCTGCTGTGCGGCTCCCGTACGTCGGTCCGCCCGTCCGGGCGGCAGGGGCCGTGCGCGTCTGCGTACAGCGGAAGGGAGTGCGGCGTCCTGTGGGATCCCATCGCCGTTCCACACAGCCCGGAGCCGGTCGAGGTGCCCGGGTCACCGTCCTGACGGCGGCCGCGGCGACCGCGGCCGCGACGCTCGGCGCGGCCACCGCGAACGCCGAGCCGCACGACACCCCGCAGTCCGCCGGGGCCCGCGTCGACCGTCTCTACGCCGAGGCCGAGCGGGCCACCGAGCAGTACAACAGGGCCGGCGAGGACGTGGACCGGCTGCGCGGCGAGGTGAGCCGGGCCCAGGACCGCGCCGCCCGGGGCCAGGAGCGCGTCAACCGCATGCGCGAGGAGGTGGGCTCCGCGGCCCGGGCCCAGTACCGCGCGGGCGGCATCGACCCCTCGCTCGCCCTGCTGCTCACCTCCGACCCGGACAGCTACCTCGACCGGGCCGCGGTCGTCGGCCTGGCCGACGCCCACCGGTCCACCACCCTCGCCGAACTGCGCAGGGCCCAACGGGCGCTCGCCCAGACCCGTGCCGAGGCCGCCCGTTCGCTGGCCGGCCTGGAGCGCGGCCGGGAGGCCGTCAGCCGCCACAAGCGGACCGTCGAGGGGAAGCTGGCGCGGGCCAGGCAGCTGCTGAAGTCGCTCCCCGGCTCCGAGCGGGCCGCCCTGGCCCGCGCCTCGCGCGACGGCCGCGACCCGGGCACCGGCGCCCTGGCCGGGCTGCCCGCCGGTTCCTCCCGCGCGGCGGCCGCCGTCCTGGCCGCCCGGCGTGCGCTCGGCCTGCCGTACGTGTGGGGCGCGAACGGGCCCTCCGGGTTCGACTGCTCGGGGCTGATGCAGTGGGCCTGGGCCCAGGCCGGGGTGAGCCTGCCGCGCACCTCGCAGGCCCAGCGGTACGCGGGCCGCATGGTGCCGCTCTCCGAGGCCCGCCCCGGCGACCTCGTCGCCTACCGCGCCGACGCCGGCCACATCGCGATGTACGTGGGAAACGGCCAGGTCATCCATGCCCCGTACCCCGGCGCCCCGGTCCGCTACGACCCCGTGGGCATGATGCCCGTCTCCTCGGTCACCCGCGTCTGACCGTACGCTCGTCATGTGGTCGAACAGGTGCGCACGCGTGAGGGGCGGCGGCGGGCGGCGGGTGCCGTGCTCGCCGCGCTGCTGTGCGCCGCGGGCTGCTCGGCCCCGGCCGACGGGGCGCCCGACACCACCGCCCGCGAGATCCGCGCCACCCTGGACCGGCGCGCCGCCGCCGTGCTGCACCACGACGCGGCCGCCTACGCCGCCGTCGTCGACCCGGACGCCACGGCCCTGCGCAGCGCCCAGCGCCGGGAGCTCGCCCGGCTGGCGGACGTGCCGCTCGGCTCCTGGACGTACCGGCTGACCGGCCTCTCCGCGCACGGGGGCGACCGCGCGACCGCCGACGTCCGCCTCGGCTACCGGATCGATGGCTACGACAGCGCCCCCGTCTCCGTCGACCGGATCGTCGACCTGGCCCGTGACCCCGCGGACGGCCGCTGGTACATCACCGCGGACCGGCCGGCCGACGGCAGCACCCGCCAGCTGTGGGAGCAGGGCGACGTGGAGGCGGTGCGCGGGGCGCACAGCCTGGTCCTGGGCGTGGGCCGCTCGCGCGACGAGCTGGACGCGATCGCCGGCACCGCCGACGAGGCGGTGTCCGCGGTCTCGGCCGCCTGGCCGGAGCGGTGGGCCGGGCGCGTGGTGGTGCTGGTGCCGGACAGCGTCAGGGAGATGGGCCGGCTCCTCGGGTCGCCCGCCTCGAACTACCGGGGCATAGCGGCCGTCACCACCGGTGAGACCGGCGGCTCCGGGAAGTCCCCCGCCGACCGGGTGATCGTCAATCCGGAGGCGTACGCCCTGCTCGGCGACTTCGGGCGGCGGGTCGTCCTCACCCACGAGACCACCCACGTGGCCACCCGCACCCGCACCTCGTCGGCCACCCCGACATGGCTCTCCGAGGGCTTCGCGGACTGGGCGGCCTACCGGGACCAGGAGCGCACCGCCGGCGAGATCGCCCCCGAAATGGCCGAGGCGGTCCGGTCCGGCGACGGGCCCTCCGCACTGCCCGAGGACGAGGACTTCGCCTTCGCCGGGGAGGCGGGCCGGCTGGCGAAGGCGTACGAGGGCGGCTGGCTGGCCTGCGAGCTGATCGTGGACCACTGGGGCGAGGAGAAGCTGTTCGCCTTCTACCGGGCCGTCGGCGGCCACCAGGGGCGGGACGGGGCGGTCGAGGACGCCCTGCACGAGGTGCTCGGTACGACCCCGCAGGACTTCACGGCGCGCTGGCGGGTGTATCTGCGGAACCGGCTCGGCTGAGCGCGGGTCCGGCCGGCTCCTCCCGGCCGGCGGACTCCGCCGCCGGGGTCCGTACCGTGTCCCGCCACAGCCGCACGGCCGCCAGCACACAGGCGGCGACCAGCAGCCCGTTGCGCAGGAACATCAGCGTCAGGCCGTGCGCGTCGCTCGTCACCACGTGGACGAAGCCGATCGGGAACTCCAGCTGGGTCACGCCCGTGGCCACCAGCACCAGGACGGCCGGCCACCCCATCCGGCTCTCCCGCAGCACCAGGCACACCGCGGCGAGCCCGACCAGCCACAGCATGTACTGGGGGCTGATCACCCGGCTCGTCGTGGTGAACAGCAGCACCGCCGTGAACGCCGCGTCCGCCGTCGTACTCACCCCGAAGGTCCGCGCCCGCAGCCGCCACAGCAGCAGCCAGCCGAACGCGACGACGCTCAGCCCCAGCGCCAGCGTGCTCACCAGACCCACGTGCGGGCCCAGGAACTCCAGCGAGCCGTAGTGCAGCTCCACCCGGCCCTCCCAGCCGAACTGCCGCCACACATGGAAGACCAGCGCCCCCAGCGACTCGACCTCGGTGCCCCGGTCCCGCTGGAAGCCCAGGAACGCCAGCGCCCCCGGCGCCGCCGCCACGCACACCAGGAGCAGCCCGGCCGCCACCGCGGCCGCCGTCGTCCACGCCAGCCGGGTGCGGCGCCCCCGGGCCGTCCCGGCCAGCAGCAGCACCGGCCACACCTTCAGCAGCGCCCCGAACGCGGCCAGCGCCCCCAGCACCCGGGGGTGCCGCATCCCCGCCAGCAGAGCCGCCACGGCCACGGCCGTCACCATCACGTCGTACCGGGCGTACGCGGTCGTGCCGAGCAGCGGCACGCCCGCCACCCACACCCACACCCCGGCCGTCCGCCGGCCCGGACCGCGGCTCGCGCGCAGCAGCAGGCCCATGACCAGCGCGTCGCAGAGGAACGCCAGGACGAAGAAGGACGTGGCGTAGTCCAGGAACGGCAGCAGGGCGGGGGAGAGGATCGCGAGGGCCGCCGCCGGCGGGTACTGCCAGGTGACGTCGGCCTCCGGGTAGGTGCCGGAGCGCAGCACGTCGTACCAGCCGTGGTAGATCACCGACACGTCGCTCGTCACGTCGAGTCCCGGCGGGACGAGCAGCTTGGTCACCCAGAGCAGCAGCACCGCCCTGGTGAGCGCCCACACCGCGAAGGCCGCCGGACGTGTGCCGCTGGAACCCGTCATGGCCTGCCCTCATCCGTCGTGTGCGCCGTACGAAACAGCCATGATGCCCGTACGCCCTGTGCGCGGGCCATCAGGCACGGCCGCCCGCGCCCGGTACTGTCGGCGGCGATGGACAAGACCTTGATCGTGACCAACGACTTCCCGCCCCGGCCGGGAGGCATCCAGGCGTTCCTGCACAACATGGCGCTGCGGCTCGACCCCGACCGGGTCGTCGTCTACGCCTCCACCTGGAAGCGCGGGGCCGAGGGCGCGGCCGCCACCGCCGCCTTCGACGCCGAGCAGCCCTTCACCGTCGTCCGCGACCGTACGACGATGCTGCTGCCGACCCCGCGCGTGACCCGGCGCGCCACCCAGCTGCTGCGCACCCACGGCTGCTCGTCCGTCTGGTTCGGCGCCGCCGCCCCGCTCGGGCTCATGGGCCCGGCGCTGCGCGAGGCGGGCGCCCGGCGGCTCGTCGCCACCACGCACGGCCACGAGGCGGGCTGGGCCCAGCTGCCCGCGTCCCGGCAGCTGCTGCGGCGGATCGGCGAGGGCACGGACACGCTGACCTACCTCGGCGAGTACACGCGCTCCCGGATCGCCGCCGCGCTCACCCCGGCGGCCGCCCGCCGCATGGTCCAGCTGCCCCCCGGGGTCGACGAGAAGACGTTCCACCCGGGCTCCGGCGGCGAGGAGGTCCGGGCCCGGCTCGGCCTCACCGAGCGGCCGGTCGTGGTCTGCGTGTCCCGGCTGGTGCCCCGCAAGGGCCAGGACACCCTGATCCTCGCGATGCCCGCGATCCTGGCCGAGCAGCCGGACGCGGTCCTGCTGATCGTGGGCGGCGGGCCCTACGAGGACGACCTGCGCAAGCTCGCCGCGCGCACCGGGGTGGCGGACTCCGTGCGGTTCACCGGGCCGGTGCCCTGGTCGGAGCTGCCCGCGCACTACGGGGCCGGTGACGTCTTCGCGATGCCGTGCAGGACCCGGCGCGGCGGCCTCGACGTGGAGGGCCTGGGCATCGTCTACCTGGAGGCGTCCGCGACCGGACTGCCCGTGGTGGCCGGCGACTCGGGCGGCGCCCCGGACGCGGTGCTCGACGGCGAGACCGGCTGGGTGGTGCGCGGCGGTGAGCCCGGGGAGACGGCGGAGCGGATCACCGCGCTGCTCGGCGACGCGGAGCTGCGGCGGCGCATGGGGGAGCGGGGCCGGGCCTGGGTCGAGGAGAGGTGGCGCTGGGACCTGCTGGCGGAGCGGCTGAGGGAACTGCTCTGAATACGTGGGCGGGGAGGGGCCCGCACCGCCGGTGCGGGCCCCTCCCCGTCCACGTACGGCTCACGCGGTCACGAGCGGTAGATCGACTCCACCTCGTCCGCGAAGTCCTTCGCCACCACGTTCCGCTTCAGCTTCAGCGACGGCGTGATGTGGCCCGCCTCCTCGGTGAACTGGCTGCCCAGGATGCGGAACTTGCGTACGGACTCGGCCTTGGAGACCGCGGCGTTGCCGTCGTCCACCGCGCGCTGCACCTCGGCCAGCAGCTGCGGGTCGTCGCGCAGCGACAGGGCGGTCGAACCGGCCGGCTTGCCGTGCTCCTCGGCCCAGCGGCCCAGGAACTCCTCGTCCAGTGTCACCAGGGCGCCCACGAACGGGCGTCCGTCGCCGACCACCATGCACTCCGCGACCAGCGCGTGTCCGCGGATGCGGTCCTCGATGACGGCGGGGGCGACGTTCTTGCCGCCGGCCGTGACGATGATCTCCTTCTTGCGGCCGGTGATCGCGAGGTAGCCGTCCTCGTCGAGGGTGCCGATGTCCCCGGTGTGGAACCAGCCGTCCGCCAGCGCCTCGGCCGTCGCCGCCTCGTTGTTCCAGTAGCCGGAGAACAGGTGCTCGCCGTGGAGCAGCACCTCGCCGTCGTCCGCGATGCGCACCACGGAGCCGGGCAGCGGCTGGCCGACCGTGCCGATCTTCTGCCGGTCCCAGGGGTTGAAGGCGGTCGCCGCGCAGGACTCGGTCAGGCCGTAGCCCTCCAGGACGGTGAAGCCGATGCCCCGGTAGAAGTGGCCCAGCCGCTCGCCGAGCGGGGCGCCGCCGGAGATCGCGTGCTCACCGCGTCCGCCGAGCACCGCGCGCAGCTTGCCGTAGACGAGGCGGTCGAAGACCTTGTGCCGGAACCTCAGGCCCAGCGACGGGCCCTGCGGGGTGCCCAGCGCGCGGCTGTAGGCGATCGCCGTGTTCGCGGCCCGGTCGAAGATCTTTCCCTTGCCGTCGGCCTGCGCCTTGGCGCGCGCCGCGTTGTAGACCTTCTCGAAGACGCGCGGCACCCCGAGGATCAGCGTCGGCCGGAACGCGGCCAGCTCGTCGGTGAGGTTCTTGATGTCCGGGACGCAGCCGAGCTTGATCGGCGCCATCACCGAGGCGACCTCGACCAGGCGCCCGAAGACGTGGGCGGCGGGCAGGAAGAGCAGGACGGAGCACTCGCCGGTGCGGAAGAGGGGCTTGAGCCGCTCCACCACGTTGCCGCACTCCGCGAAGAAGCTGCGGTGCGTCAGCACACAGCCCTTCGGGCGGCCCGTGGTGCCCGAGGTGTAGACGATGGTGGCCGGGTCGTCCGCCCTCGTCGCCGCGCTGCGCAGGTCCACGGTCTCGTCGGAGACCTCGGCGCCTTTGGCCCGGAGCGCGTCGACGGCGCCCTTCTCGATCTGCCACACGTGGCGCAGCGCGGGGAGCCGGTCGCGCACGGAGGCGACGCCACCGGCGTGGGTGTCGCTCTCCACCAGGACGGCGACGGCGCCCGAGTCACCGAGGATCCACTGCACCTGCTCGGGCGAGCTGGTCTCGTAGACCGGCACGGTGACCGCGCCCGCGCTCCAGATCGCGAAGTCCAGCAGCACCCACTCGTAGCGGGTGCGGGACATCAGGGCCACCCGGTCGCCCGGCTCGATGCCCGCCGCGATCAGACCCTTGGCGGCCGACCGGACCTCGGCCAGGAACTGGACAGCGGTGACGTCCGTCCAGACACCGGCCACTTTGCGGCTCATGACCGCGACATCGGGATGCTGAGCGGCATTGCGGCGGATGAGATCCGTCAGGTTGCCGTCCGAGGGAACCTCGTACAGGGCCGGAAGGCTGAACTCGCGCAAAACTGCTGCTCCTCATCGGGCTCCGGTGCCACGACTCCGTGTGACGCACCGGCGCGGTCCAAGATGGCGGGTGCTCAGTGGGGTGAGCACGACTGGACTGCCCGGACGTTACCCACCAGTACTCGGTTCCGGATAGGGGGTCCCGGCCAGATGTCTTATGCGTCACACATATCGGGCGTCCTTTCGCGCACAGTAGTCCACCCTCGCGCACACTCGGAAGTAACCGCAGGTCCGGGGCCTCTACCCAGGTGGGGGCCCTCGTTCTAGGGTGATCTTCATGCGAGCAGGAGCGAACAGCCGGGGGCCGGCCGCCGGGCGGCGCACCCGCGTCCACGTGGTCAGCGACGTACACGGCAACTCCGAGGCGCTGGCCCGCGCCGGGGACGGCGCCGACGCCCTGATCTGCCTCGGTGACCTGGTCCTCTTCCTCGACTACGCCGACCACTCGCGCGGTATCTTCCCCGACCTCTTCGGCGTCGAGAACGCCCACCGGCTCGTCGCCCTGCGCACCGCCCGCCGCTTCGACGAGGCCCGCGACCTCGCCCGGGCGCTGTGGGCGGGCATGGACCGCGACGCCGCGATCACCGGCGCGGTCCGCAGGCAGTACGCCGAGATGTTCGCCGCGCTGCCCACCCCGACGTACGCCACCTACGGCAACGTCGACATCCCGGCCCTGTGGCCCGAATACGCCGGTCCCGGCACCGCGGTCCTGGACGGGGAGCGCGTCGAGATCGGCGGCCTGGTCTTCGGCTTCGCCGGCGGCGGCCTGCGCACGCCGATGCGCACCCCGTACGAGATCGACGACGAGGAGTACGCCGCCAAGATCGAGGCGATCGGCGAGGTCGACGTGCTCTGCACCCACATCCCGCCCGAGGTCCCGGAGCTGGTCTACGACACCGTGGCGCGCCGCTTCGAGCGCGGCAGCCGGGCCCTGCTCGACGCCATCCGCCGCACCCGCCCGCGCTACTCCCTGTTCGGCCACGTCCACCAGCCGCTGGCCCGGCGGATGCGGATCGGCGCCACCGAGTGCGTGAACGTCGGCCACTTCGCCTCCACCGGCCGGCCCTGGGCACTGGAGTGGTGAGCGCCCGCCCCGGCATCGCGCACCGGACCCTGGGACGGGCCGCCGGGCGCACGCGATAGCCTTCTGGCGGCAGGCCACTGCCGACGGACCGGTACACCGCACTGGAGGGCCACAGCGATGGCTGAACACACCAGCTCGAGCATCACGATCGAGGCGGCGCCGGCCGACGTCATGGGTGTGATCGCCGACTTCGAGCGCTATCCGGAGTGGACGGGCGAGGTCAAGGAGGCCGAGGTCCTCGGCACCGACGAGCGCGGCCGCGCCGAGAAGGTCCGGCTCGTCCTGGACGCCGGCGCGATCAAGGACGACCACACCCTCGCCTACACCTGGATCGGCGACTACGAGGTCAGCTGGACCCTGGTCAAGTCGCAGATGCTCCGCGCCATCGACGGCTCCTACGCGCTCGCGCCCCTCGGCGACGGCGACCGCACCGAGGTCACCTACCGGCTGACCGTCGACGTCAAGATCCCGATGCTCGGCATGATCAAGCGCAAGGCGGAGAAGGTCATCATCGACCGCGCCCTCGCCGGCCTGAAGAAGCGCGTCGAATCCGTCCCGAAGGCCTGAGCGCGTGCGTACGGTCCTGGTCACCGGACCCGGCGGAGCAGGCCGTACCACCCTCGCGGCGGCCACCGCGCTCGCCGCGGCCCGGGACGGCGCCCGCACCCTGCTGATCTCCGCCGACCCGATACCCGGCTTCCCCGACGCCACCGCACCCACCCCGGTCGCCGACGGCCTGTGGTCCGTCCGGATCGACTCCGGTGCCCACTTCCGCAGCGAACTCCTCGCCCTCCAGGAGAAGTTGTCGTCCGTCCTCGATCTGCTCGGCGGCAACCCGCTGGACGGCGAGGAGCTGACCGAACTCCCCGGCAGCGCCGACCTCGCCCTGCTGCACGCCCTGCGCCGCGCCGCCCACGGCGACTGGTCCCGCGACGGCCACGACCTCCTCGTCGTCGATCTGCCGCCCCTGCGCGACGCCCTCGCCCTGCTCGCCCTGCCCGAACAGCTGCGCCGCTACCTGCGCCGGCTGCTGCCCCGGGAACGCCAGGCCGCCCGCGCCCTGCGCCCGATGCTCGCCCAGCTGGCCGGCGTCCCCATGCCCGCCCAGTGGCTGTACGAGGCCGCCGCCCGGCGCGACGCCGAGCTGGCCCAGGTCCAGGCGCTGATCGAGGACCGGGCCACCACGCTCCGGCTGGTCGCCGAGCCCGGCCCGGCCGCCGACGACGCCCTGCGCACCGCCCGCACCGGACTCGCCCTGCACGGCCTGCGCACCGAGGCGCCGGTGGCCAACCGGGTCCTGCCCGGCCACTCCCCGGACCCGTTCTTCGCCGCGCTCGCCGCCCAGCAGGAGAAGGTCATCGGCCACTGGGAGGACGAGGGGCCCGCCCCGGTGCGGATCACGCACCTCGGCCGCGACCCGCAGGGCCCCGCCGACCTCCTCGCCCTCGCCGGCGAGGACGGGGCGCTGGCCGTGCCCGGCATCGGCGAGGAGGGCGGACGGGCCGCGGACCCCTGGTGGATCGAGGAGGCCGGCGGCCCGGACGACGACGGGATACTCGTCTGGTGCCTGCGGCTGCCCGGCGCCGTCAAGAAGGACCTCCAGCTCGTCCGGCGCGGCGGCGAACTCCTCCTGACCGTCGGCCCGTTCCACCGCATCGTGCCCCTGGAGCCCGCGCTGCGCCGCTGCACCGTCTCCGGCGCTGCGCTCACCGACGGCGTGCTGCGGGTCCGCTTCACGCCCGACGCCGCGCTCTGGCCCCGGACGAGCTGAACGGCGTGCCCCCGTTCGGGTAACGTCGAAGGTACGTGTCCGGTATGCCGGGCCGCCGGCCACGATGTCGCAGGAGTCCGCCATGAGCGAAGCCACCGACCGTCCCGTCGACGACGACGCGTGGGCCGAGGCGTGCGCCGAGGACCTCGCCGCCGAGCAGGCCCGCCGCCGCGCCGCGTACGGCCCGCCGCCCGGCTCCGCGGCCGAGGAGCTGCGCAAACTGATGGACGCGGTGGCCGACAGGCTCGGCTCGTTCCAGGCGCCGCTCCTCGGGCTCGCCGCGCAGGGCGCCGTGCAGCAGGTCATCCAGCAGGCCAAGGCGGCCGTCGAGCCCGTGATCGAGCGCAACCCAGATGTTTTCGAGCACATCGCGGCCGCCGGCGGCGAACTGCTCGCCGCCTACCGCTCCGCGGTCCAGGGCCAGGAAGGCCGCTGGACCCGTGGGGCGGGCGACCCCGACGGCACGGAAAGGAAGGCGGAAGACCCCGCCGCCCCCCGCGACGAGGGGTCCGGCGCCGGCGAACACATCGACCTGGACTGACCGGCGCCGACAGGACGGGGCCCCGCCTCGGGTACGGTTGCCTCAGCGGGGCTCGACCGGAACTGAGGGATTCATGGGACTCACCATCGGCGTCGATATCGGCGGCACGAAGATCGCAGCTGGAGTGGTCGACGAAGAGGGCCACATCCTCTCGACCTTCAAGGTGTCGACCCCGCCGACGGCCGAAGGCATCGTGGACGCGATCGCGGCGGCGGTGTCCGGCGCCAGCGAGGGGCACGCGGTCGAGGCGGTCGGCATCGGCGCGGCCGGATACGTCGACGACAAGCGCGCCACGGTGCTCTTCGCACCCAACATCAACTGGCGCCACGAGCCGCTCAAGGACAAGGTCGAACAGCGCGTCGGCCTCCCCGTCGTCGTCGAGAACGACGCCAACGCGGCGGCCTGGGGCGAATACCGTTTCGGGGCCGGCCAGGGCCACGACGACGTCATCTGCATCACGCTGGGCACCGGCCTCGGCGGCGGCATCATCATCGGCAACAAGCTGCGCCGCGGACGCTTCGGCGTGGCCGCCGAGTTCGGCCACATCCGGGTCGTCCCGGACGGTCTGCTCTGCGGCTGCGGCAGCCAGGGCTGCTGGGAGCAGTACGCCTCCGGCCGCGCCCTCGTGCGGTACGCGAAGCAGCGCGCCAACGCCACCCCGGAGAACGCCGCGATCCTGCTGGCGCTCGGCGACGGCACCGTCGACGGCATCGAGGGCAAGCACATCAGCGAGGCCGCCCGCCAGGGCTGCCCGGTGGCCGTCGACTCGTTCCGTGAGCTGGCCCGCTGGGCCGGCGCCGGACTCGCCGACCTGGCCTCGCTGTTCGACCCCTCGGCCTTCATCGTCGGCGGCGGCGTCTCGGACGAGGGCGAACTCGTCCTCGACCCGATCCGCAAGTCGTTCCGCCGCTGGCTGATCGGCGGCGAGTGGCGCCCGCACGCCCAGGTGCTCGCCGCCCAACTCGGCGGCAAGGCAGGACTCGTGGGCGCGGCGGACCTGGCCCGCCAGGGCTGATCCGGCCCGCACACCGAAACACCGGACGCCCGTCGCGCCCCCTCGGAGGGCGGCGGGCGTCCGCCGTATCGTGAGGGCATGGCCACGATGTCGCTGCCCGATTCCCGCACCGAGCAGGACGGCTCGGCCGTCATCAGGGTGCTCAGCTACAACGTCCGGTCGATGCGCGACGACTGCGCGGCCCTCGCCCGGGTCATCCGCGCCTGCGCCCCCGACCTGGTCCTCGTCCAGGAGGCGCCGCGCTTCTTCCGCTGGCGCAAGTACGCCGCCCGGCTCGCCGCCGCCACCGACCTGGTGATCCTCGGCGGGGGCGCCACCGCCGCCGGGCCGCTGCTGCTGTGCTCGCTGCGCGCCACGGTGGAGCGCACGGAGGACATCCTGCTGCCGCGCACCCCCGGGCTGCACCGCCGGGGCTTCGCCACCGCCGTCGTCCGGTTCGCGGGCGCCCGCCTCGGGGTGCTCAGCTGTCATCTGAGCCTCCAGCGCCAGGAGCGCCTGGCCCAGGCGGAGCGGCTGGTGGAGGCCGTGGACGCGCTGGGCGTGGAGCACGCCGTGGTCGCCGGCGACCTCAACGACGTACCGAGCGGGCGGTCCTTCCGGCGGCTGGCCGGACGCTACCAGGACTGCTGGGAGGTGAAGCCGCAGGGCGGCGAGTACACCTTCCCCGCGCACGATCCGCGCCGGCGGATCGACGCCGTCTTCGCGACCGACGCCATCGAGGTCCTCGGCTGCGGGGTCCCCAGCGGGCTGCCCGGGGTGCCGGCGGCCGACCTGCGGGCCGCGACCGACCACCTGCCGGTGCTGGCCGCGCTCCGGGTGCCCGCCGCACCGGCCGGCTGAACCGGCCGGCTCAGACCACCGCGCCCCGGCCGGGGTCGTCGTCGCCCTCGTCGCCGGGGTTCATCCGCGCCACCAGCGTCACGAAACCGCCCAGGAAGCCGCCGACGCAGACCGTCGTCAGCCACCAGGTCATCTCCCACGACAGCAGCACCGCGAGCAGCATCAGCACCGGCCCGCCGACCACCGCGAGCCAGGCGAACTTCGCCGTGACGTCCGCCTCCGGCAGCGGCGGCGGCTCCGGCGGCACGAAGTGCCCCTCGTCGTCGTCGTCCCCGCCGGCGGCGTCCGGGTCGGCCGGCTCGTAGTCGCGCGGGCCGACGCCGGGCGCGAACACCACGGAGCCGCCCAGCGGCCGGTCCTGGTCCGGGTCCGGCTCCGGCTTGGGCGGCCGCTTCCCGAGGCCCTTGTCCGGGGCCGGGGCGGTCAGCGGGCCGTCGTCCGGCAGCACGAGGTCCTCGACCGACCGGAAGGGCCTCGCACCCGGCGGGTCCGGCGGCTCCTCCCCGTACCCCGCGACGATGGCCCGCCAGGCGGCCTCCTCGTCGAGCGGTCCCTCCCCCTCACCGGGCGCCGGGGCCGCCGGTGCCTCGGGTGCCTCGGGTGCCGGAGCACCGCCCTCGTCGGCGACGGCCGCCCCCTCCACGGGGAGCGGCTCGCGCTCCTCCTCGCTGCCCGCGCGTTCCGCGTCGTGCTCAGCCACCGGACGTGCTCCCCTTCTCGCCCTTTTCCTTCTCGCTCGGAGCGAGGCGGCCGATGAACGCATGGCTCTCGTCGAAGATCCGCTTCGCATCATGGTCCAACGTCGCCACGTGGTAGCTCTGTTCCAGCAGGACCTCCCGGACATCCGTCGAGGAGACGCGGCTCAGGACGCGCGCCGAGTCGGCGGGCGGCACGACATGGTCCTGCGGGCTGTGCAGCAGCAGGAGCGGCTGGGTGACCTGGGGCAGGTCGCCGTCGACCAGCCGGAAGAACGTCCGCACCGAGTGCGCCGCGTGCAGCGGCACCCGGTCGTACCCCACCTCGGCCACGCCCTCCAGCGCGATGTCGCTGACCAGGCCCTTCGTCGTCGGCACCAGATGGCGGACCACCGGCAGCGCGGGCGCCGCGAGGCCGTGCACCTTGGTGGCCGGATTGACGAGCACCAGACCGCTGACCGCCTCCCCGTGCTTCGCGGCCAGCCGCAGCGCCAGCGCGCCGCCCATGGAGAGCCCGAAGACGAAGACCCGCGCGCAGCGCTCCAGCAGACCGCGCAGCTCCCGGTCCACCTCGGCGTACCAGTCCTGCCAGCCGGTCACCTGCATGTCCTGCCAGCGGGTGCCGTGCCCGGGAAGCAGCGGCAGCGAGACCGTGAGACCGCGCTCGGCCAGATACTCGGCCCAGGGGCGCAGCGACTGCGGGGAACCGGTGAATCCGTGACAGAGGAGGACGCCGACCTCTCCGCCCTCGTGGCGGAACGGCTCGGCTCCGGGAAGGACCGGCACCGGGGTCTCCTGTTCGTGAGGCTCACGGGGGAGCGTAAGGGGGAGTGCGGAAGGACGTACGGGAGTGCGCGAGGATTACTTCACCGTACGCGACCGGGCCGACACCGACCAGGGCCGTCACCGGCCGAGGCGGCGGACACCCGCCCGCCCGGGGAAGGAGGGCGCGGCGACACCTCGGGTTAAGGTCTGTCGGACAGCACACAGGAGGCACCCGAGTTGATCTACGGCGCAATGAAGTTCGCCATCGGCGGGTCTCTGAAGCTCGCCTTCCGGCCGTGGGTGGAGGGCCTGGAGAACATCCCCGCGCGTGGGCCCGCGATCCTCGCCAGCAACCATCTGTCGTTCTCCGACTCCTTCTTCCTGCCCGCCGTCCTGGACCGCAAGGTGACCTTCATCGCGAAGGCCGAGTACTTCACCGCGCCCGGCGTCAAGGGCAAGCTCACCGCCGCGTTCTTCAAGGGCGTCGGCCAGCTCCCCGTCGACCGCTCCGGCGCGCGCGGCGCCGGCGAGGCGGCGATCCGGGCGGGCATCCAGGTCATCGAGAGCGGCGGCCTCTTCGGCATCTACCCCGAGGGCACCCGGTCGCCCGACGGCCGGCTCTACCGGGGCAAGCCGGGCGGACTCGCCCGGGTCGCGCTCGCCACCGGGGCACCGGTCGTCCCCGTCGCGATGATCGACACGGAGAAGATCCAGCCGCCCGGCCAGGTCGTGCCCAAGCTGATGCGTCCCGGCATCCGGATCGGCAAGCCGCTCGACTTCAGCCGCTACCACGGCATGGAGGGCGACCGTTTCATCCTGCGCTCGGTCACCGACGAGGTGATGTACGAGATCATGAAGCTCTCGGGCCAGGAGTACGTGGACATCTACGCGACCGCCGCCAAGCGGCAGATCGCGGACGAGAACAAGCGGCGGGCCGAGGCCGCGAAGAAGACGCAGCCGGGCACGGAAGCGGACCACGACGGCGCCTGACCGGGCGCGGCGGTCCGCCGGGGGCGGGGGAGAACAGCATGGTCAAACGCGTACGCGTGGTACGGATGTCGGTGGAGCAGCCGCTGTGGCGCGCCCTGACGGCGTACCGCGTGCTGACGATGCTCTACGCGGTCCTGATCGCCGTCTTCGCCCGGCACGACTACGAGCGGCCCTGGATAGCGATCGCGTTTCTGTCGCTGATGGCCCTCTGGACGCTCGCCACCCTGCCGAAGGTGGGCAGCGCCGCCACCTGCACCAAGCGCTTCCTGGGCGCCGACCTGGCCATCGCCCTCATCGGGATCGTCGTCACCCCGCTCGCCGACCTCCAGGCGCAGCACGTCGACGGGCCGACCCTGCCGTCCATCTGGACCGCCGGCTCCGTCCTGGCCTTCGCGATCAAGGGCGGCTGGCGCTGGGCCGGCTTCGCCTCCAGCCTCGTCGCCGTCGCCAACCTCATCGAGCGCGGCGAACCCAGCCGCGACACCCTGCACAACGTGATGCTGGTCTGGGTCGCCTCCATCGCCATCGGGTACGTCGTCGAGGTCGCCCGCGCCAGTGAGCGCACCCTCGCCCGCGCCCTGGAGATCGAGGCCGCCACCCGCGAACGGGAACGCCTGGCCCGGGACATCCACGACAGCGTGCTCCAGGTCCTCGCGATGGTGCAGCGGCGCGGCGCCGCGATCGGCGGCGAGGCCGCGGAGCTGGGCCGGATGGCCGGGGAGCAGGAGGTCGCCCTGCGCACCCTGGTCTCCAGCGGCCTCGTGCCCCCCACCCGGGTCTCCGAGGACGCCTCCGAGGGCGCCGTCGTGCGGACCGTCGAGGCGGACGAGGACGAGCCGGACGCCGGGGACGGCGGCGAGACCGATCTGCGGACGCTGCTCACCCCCCGTGCCGGGGCGCGGATCAGCTTCGCGGAGCCGGGCGCGCCGGTACTGCTGCCGTCCGCGGCGGCCGCGGAACTGGCGGCGGCGGTCGGTGCCGCCCTGGACAATGTGCGGGTGCACGCGGGAGCGGACGCCCGGGCGTGGATCCTGCTGGAGGACTGGCCGGACGAGGTGATCGTGACGGTCCGGGACGACGGACCCGGCATCCCCGAGGGGCGGCTCGCGCAGGCCGAGGGGGAGGGGCGGCTCGGGGTCGCCCTGTCGATCCGCGGCCGGCTGCGCGACCTGGGCGGTACGGCAGAACTGATCTCGGTGCCCGGCCAGGGCACCGAGGTCGAACTGAAGGTTCCTAAGGTTTCACGGGGGAAGGCGGGTTCGGTCCGATGAGCGCGACACACGAAGAGGGCACCGGGCAGCGGGCGATCAGGGTGATGGTGGTCGACGACCACCCGATGTGGCGCGACGCCGTGGCCCGCGACCTCACCGAGGCCGGCTTCGACGTGGTGGCCACCGCCGGGGACGGGCCCCAGGCCGTCCGCCGCGCCGGCGCCGTCACTCCGGACGTCCTGGTCCTCGACCTCAACCTGCCCGGCATGCCCGGGGTGCGGGTCTGCAAGGAACTCGTCGGCACCCAGCCCGGGCTGCGGGTGCTGGTGCTCTCCGCCAGCGGTGAGCACGCCGACGTCCTGGAGGCGGTCAAGTCCGGCGCCACCGGCTACCTGATGAAGTCGGCGAGCACCCAGGAGCTGACCGACGCCGTCCGCCGCACCGCCGCCGGCGACGCGGTCTTCACCCCCGGCCTCGCCGGTCTGGTGCTCGGCGAGTACCGCAGGCTGGCCTCCGAGCCCGCACCGGCCGCCTCCGGCGAGCCGAAGGCGCCGGAGCTGACCGACCGGGAGACCGAGGTGCTGCGGCTGGTGGCCAAGGGGCTCTCGTACAAGCAGATCGCCGAACGGCTCGTCATCTCGCACCGCACCGTGCAGAACCACGTCCAGAACACCCTGGGCAAGCTCCAGCTGCACAACCGGGTGGAGCTGGTGCGGTACGCCCTAGAGCGCGGGCTCGACGACGCATAGGGTCTGTCGTTCGGATCATGCCGGGCTCGCGGGATCCGGCCTGATCCGAACGACAGGCTCTGAGCGGCGCGGCGGGGCACGCGGCCGTATATTCGCGATGACCGGCCGCGCGCGGCACGCAGACAGGGGAGACGTCGTGGAGATCCTGGCCTTCGGAGTGCAGTCCGACGAGAAGCCGCTGATCGAGAGGGCCTTCGCCGGGAAGCACGAAGTCCGTTGCCTGGACGTCTTCCTGAACCGCGACACCGCGCCCATCGCGGCGGGCTACGAGATCGTCTCCACGAGCGTCAACGCCGACCTGGGCGGCGCTGTCCTGCAGACGCTCGCGGCCGGCGGCACCCAGCTGATCGCGCAGCGCTCCACCGGCTTCAACAACATCGACCTGGACGTCGCCGAGCGCCTGGCGCTGCGCGTCTCCCGGGTCTCGTACTACTCGCCGTACTCGGTCGCGGAGTTCGCCTGGACCCTCGCCATGGCGGTCAACCGCCGGGTGATCCGGGCGGCCGGCCGCACCCGCGACTTCGACTTCCGGCTCGACGGACTCCTCGGCCGCGACATGCACGGCCGCACGGTGGGCGTCATCGGCACCGGCAAGATCGGCGAGGCGTTCACCCGGATCGCCCACGGCTTCGGCATGAAGCTCCTCGGCTGGGACGTCGCCGAGAACCCGGCCTGCGTCGAGCTGGGCATGCGCTACGTCGACAAGGAGCGACTCCTCGCCGAGTCCGACCTGGTCAGCCTGCACGTGCCGCTGCTGCCCCCGACCCACCACCTCATCGACAAGGACGCCCTCGCCCTGATGAAGGACGACGCGATCCTGGTCAACTCCAGCCGGGGCGGCCTCGTCGACACCTCGGCGCTGGTCGGTGAGCTGCGCGCGGGCCGGTTCCTGGGCGTCGGACTCGACGTGTACGAGGCGGAGGCCGGGCTGTTCTTCCTGGACAAGTCCCTGGAGGGCGTCGACGACGACACCCTGGCCCGGCTCGTCACCTTCCCGAACGTCATCGTCACCTCGCACCAGGCGTACTACACCGAGGACGCGGTCGGCCAGATCATCGACGCCACCGTCCGGAACGTCGACGACTACCTGGCCGGCCGCCACAGCGACAACGTCCTGGTCCCCGCCCGTCCCGGGCCCTGACACCGCCAGGACCCGGGCCGCGCCTCAGCCGCGCACCGGGAGCCCCGCCAGCAGCTCGGACACGATCGCCGCACCGCGCAGCGTCAGCACCGACTCCGGGTGGAACTGCACCGAGGCGAAACCGGCCCCGCGCAGCGCGTGCAGCTCCCCGGACACCGCGTCCCGGCTCGCCTCGATGCCGTGCGCCGCGAGCTCCGCCGCCCCGGAGTCGTCGCAGCGCGCGGTGAAGCTGTTGTAGAAGCCGACCGTCTCGGGCCGCCCGAACAGGTCGATACGGGTCTGCGCGCCCTGGTACGGCACCGTCTTGCGGACGATCTCCAGGCCCAGCTCCGCCGCGATCAGCTCGTGGCCCAGGCACACCCCGAGCAGCCCGTGCCGGTGCTCGCGCACCAGCTCGGCGGCCATCGCGCGCAGCAGCCGCATCTTCGGGTCGGCCGCGTCCCCCGGATTCCCCGGCCCCGGCCCCAGCACCACGGGCCCCTCGTGCGCCCGCACCGCCTCGCGCAGCCCCGGCTCGTCGTAACGGCGCACGGTGACGTCGAACCCCGAGGCGCGCAGCAGGTGCCCGAGCATCGCGGTGAACGTGTCCTCGCCGTCCACCACCAGGGTGTGGCCCCGGCGGTCGGCGGCGCGCTCCTGCATCCGCAGCCAGAACGGGGCGAGCCCGTCCCGCCGGGCGTCCAGGGCCGCCCGCACCCGGGGATCGGCAACCAGCAGGGGCCGCTCCCGCTCCGCCTCGGGGCGGGCCGGGCGCACGCCGAGGGCGGCCAGCACCCCGGCCGCCTTGGCGTGGGTCTCGGCGACCTCGCTCTCCGGGTCGGAGTGGCGCACCAGCGTCGCCCCGACCGGTACCCGCAGCGTGCCGTCCGCGTCGATGTCGGCGGTCCGGATCAGGATCGGCGAGTCCAGGGTCTGCGTGCCGTCCGGCTCCCGGCGCAGCAGGGCCAGCGCCCCCGCGTAGTAGCCGCGCCCGCCGGTCTCGTACCGCTCGATGACCCGGCAGGCGTTCTGCACGGGGGAGCCGGTGACCGTCGCCGCGAACATGGTCTCCTTCAGCACCTCCCGCACGTCCAGCGACGAGCGTCCGCGCAACTCGTACTCGGTGTGCGCGAGATGGGCCATCTCCTTCAGGCGCGGGCCGATCACCACCCCGCCCATGTCGCCGACCGTGCACATCATCTTCAGCTCCTCGTCGACCACCATGGAGAGCTCCTCGGTCTCCTTGCGGTCGCCGAGGAAGGCCAGCAGGCTCTCGGGGGTGGGCCCCTCGGCGGGATAGCGGTAGGTGCCGCTGATCGGGTTCATCACGACCGTCCCGCCGGACATCCGCACGTGCACCTCGGGGCTGGCGCCGACGAGCACCCTGTCGCCGGTGTGCACCACGAACGTCCAGTACGCTCCCCGCTCCCCGGCCAGCAGCCGCCGGAACAGGGCCAGCGCGTCCGCCCGGCCGAACCCCGGGATCTCGCCGCGGAACGTCCGCCGGATGACGAAGTTGGCCCCCTCGCCCCGGCCGATCTCGTCCTCGATCACCCGTCGCACGGTGCCGGCGTACTCCTCGTCGGTGACGTCGAACTCCCCGTCCTCCACGCGGACTTCATGGCGTGGAAGCAGATCCATCGCCTCGCCGAGGGGCATCGTGTACGACTCGTCGGCGACCAGGACCGACAGCGGCGTCCCGTCGTCGCGTACGTCGAAGCCGCGCTCCGCGATCTGCCGGAACGGCACCAGTGCGAGCGACGGCTGCTCGCCGACGGGGATGTCGGCGAGACGGTCGGCCTCGCGCACCCGGCCGATCAGCACCTCGACGGTGTCGTGGTCGTGGCCGGGGGTGCGGCGGCGCAGCAGGGCGAACGGCGGGCAGTCGTCGCGCAGGAGTCGGTCGATGCTCATGGGGTTCGGTTCCTTCCAGGTGGATCAGCTGGGAGGAACGACCCGTGGACACGGAAAAGGCCGCCCCTCGGGCGGCCTCTGCGTCAGTGTGTACGCGCGATCAGTGGGCCGCCGGATGAGCGGTCCACCACCAGTTACGGGTCGAGTGCGCGAACATGCCCCGTACCCTAACCCACGCCGGACGGCGGCGGGGCCCTTTCCCACCCGGCCGGGTGGGAAAGGGCCCCGCACGCATCAGGACGCCTGTCGGCTAGAACAGGGTGTCGTAGATCTGCCAGCCGTCCCCGACCTGCGACTTTGCCGCGAACGGGGCCGTCACGTTGCCGGTGGAGTGGTAGAACCAGAAATCTCCGGCCGAGTCCACGCCGACCAGGTCGCCGCGGCCGTCACGGTCCAGGTCGCTCGGGCCGAGCAGCAACTTGTACGCGCCCCAGCCCGAACCGATCTGGACGCGCTTGGCGTACGGAGCGGTGGCCGAGCCGGTGCCCGTGTAGATCCACAGGACCCCGGCCTTGTCCCGGGCCACGAAGTCCGCCTTGCCGTCGCCGTTCAGGTCGCCGGTGGAGACGATCGCGTTGTAGATCTGCCAGCCGGTGCCGATCTGTGCCTTCGGCGCGAAGGGCTTCGACGGCTCGCCGGTGCCCTTGTAGAAATAGATCACGCCGGAGCTGTTGCGGGCGATCATGTCGGCCTTGCCGTCACCATCGAGGTCGCGCATGCCGATGAGAATGTTGTACTGGTTCCAGCCGCTACCGACCTTGAGCCGGGCCATGTACGGCTTGTCCGGGTTGCCGCTGCCCCGGTAATACCAGAGGACGCCGTCCTTGTCGCGGGCCACGAAGTCACCCGTGCCGTCCGCCCGCAGCGCGGTCATGGCGGTGAGCGCCGTGTAGCCGCCCCAGCCGTAGCCCGCCTGGTAGCGACGGTAGTACGGGGAGGAGGCACTGCCGGTGCCCTGGTACTGCCAGATGCGCCCGGCGCTGTCCCGGCCGATCATGTTGTACCGGTCGGTCCCGGCGTCCGGGACCGTGCTGTTCGCCTGCTGGACGTCGCTCGCCTTCACCCAGGCGATGCGGTGGTTGTAGCGGATCGGGTAGAAGAGGTTCGTGGTCCCCTTCACGAGTGTGCGGTCGTTGTCGGCCGTGCCCGCGAACGTGCCCGCGAACCAGTAGTCACCCGCCTGCGCCGGACCGGCCTGCGCGTACGCCTGGCCCGCCGGGACGCTGTACTTCGTCAGCGAGTCGTTGTTCTTCGTCTGCACCGGAACCCCGGTGCCCGCGTACGCCGCGTCCTCCGGGTAGGCGCGCCCGTACACCGGGACGGACGTCGCGCCGGCCTTGGCCTTCAGCACCGGCTGCGCGGTCTTGGCGGCGGGCGCGGTGAACTGGCCGCCCGGGTTGTAGAACCAGGCCTTCTTGCCGCCGTACCAGATGGCGGTCCAGTCGGTCTTCGCCTCCGCGACGACGTACTCACCGCCGGCGACGACCTTGTTGCCCCAGTTCGGACCGTCGGTGGACCTCACGTTCGGCATGTACGGGTCGACGATCTTCGACGCCGTCGTGGAGGGCGAGGTGTAGAGGTAGCCGAAGTTCGCCGGCTGCTTGGCGACGTCGCTGCCGCCGTACGTCAGTGCCGGCTGGTTGGCCGTGGTGAACGGGGGCACCACCCGGACCAGCTCCCCGGCCTTGACCGGGCCGCCCGCCCCACTGGCACCGGTCGGGGCACCGATCAGGGACATGTAGTGGTTCCAGTCCCAGAAGGGGCCCGGGTCCCAGTGCTGGCTGGCGACATTGGCGTCCAGGACGCCCGGTACCTCGTCGTGGCCGATGATGTGCTCGCGGTCCAGCGGGATGCCGAACCTGCCGGCGAGGTACTTCACCAGGGCCGCCGAGGACTCGTACTGCGGCTCCGTGTACCAGCTGCCCGACTTGATCGCGTAGCCCTCGTGCTCGATCCCGACCGAGTGCATGTTCACGGTCTTGTTGGCCGCGTGCCACGCCTCGTTCTTCGTCTGCACCATCTGCGTGACCAGGCCGTCACTGGCCCGGATCAGGTAGTGGGCACTGGCGTAGGAGGCCGGGTTCTGGAAGGTCGCCAGTGAGCCGGTGTAACCGCCCTCGGTGTCGTGGATGACGATGTAGCGGATGTCCTCGCCACTGTCCGGGCGGTTCGCCTCGTTGTAGTTGCCGAAGTCGTCCGGGGTGCTGCTGTTCTGCTTGTAGCCGGCCGGCCGGAAGTCGCAGTTCAGCCCGGAGGGGCACTCCGGGGTGGGCGTCGCGGTGAGGCTCACGTTCGTCGCGGCCAGCGGCATCTTCGCGGGTTTGACCGGGGCCACCGACGGATCGGCGGGCAGGGACAGCTGCTGGCCGTCCGCCGTCACCCGGCTCTCACCCTTCTTGACCGACTCGAAGACCCGGTTGGCGAAGAGCGTGGCGCCCTTGGTGTCCGGAGCCTGGCTGTAGCGCGCCACGGCGGGGTACCACGTGCCGGCGTCCTCGGACAGGGACCCGGTCGCTTCCTTCTGGTACTTCGCGAGCAGCGCGGCGCCCGCGCGGATGCTCTGCTCGGTGTCGTCCTGCACGGACCCGGCCGGCTGGTCGATCAGCTCGGCCGCTTCGTCGAGCGTGTGCAGGACGGGCGTGTCGGTGTCCGTCTTCTTCGGCAGCTCGCGCAGCGCGCGCTCGGCGTCGAAGTGCTTCGTGACGGCCGGGTCGCCGCTCATGTTGAGGTGCGCGAGCCGCTCCGCGTCGGTCGGCTGCTCGACGTCGTCCTCGGTGACCGACGTGAGCCCCATGACGTTGTACGCCCCGCTCGTGCTCGGCTCGCCGTCGTGGCTCTCCCAGCGCGTCTGCCGGAAGGAGACCGCCATCAGCACGCTCTGCGGCACGTCGAACTCGCGGGCCGCGTCCTCGAACTGGGCCTGGAGCACGGCGGACGGCGAGGCGGGCTTGGCGTTCCCTGTGCCCGGGTCCTGCGACGCCATGGCCAGGGTGCCGATCGTCGCGGTCGCGACGACGGCGGCGCCCGCGCCGATCAGCAGCCGTCTCTTCTTGAGGTCCCTACGGTGATTCCGCTTCAAGTCCCCACCCTCAGTGTCCACTTGTCCAACGTTGTTCAACGCTGAAAGGCGTGAGGCTAGCAGGCCGTTCGGACAGCCCCGGCGCCGGCCGAGCCGAGACGTCCGTCTCAGTCACTGGGCAATCCGGAAAAGCAGTGGACGCGACCCCGTAATGTGGAGGCCGTGACCGTGAACGCCAATACCTCCGTCGCCGGTGGCAACACCTGGCGAGACCTTCCCGCGGCGCAGCAGCCCGAGTACCCCGACTCCGAGGCCCTGCGCGATGTACTCGCGGACCTCGCGTCGTATCCGCCGCTCGTCTTCGCGGGCGAGTGCGACCAGCTGCGTGCCCGTATGGGAGCCGTCGCCAAGGGCGAGGCGTTCCTGTTGCAGGGCGGCGACTGCGCCGAGGCCTTCGACGCCGTGTCGGCCGAGCACATCCGGGCCAAGCTGAAGACGCTGCTCCAGATGAGCGCCGTCCTGACCTACGCGGCCTCCGTGCCCGTCGTCAAGGTCGGCCGGATCGCCGGGCAGTACTCCAAGCCGCGCTCCAAGCCCACCGAGACCCGCGACGGCGTCACCCTGCCGACCTACCGGGGCGACTCCGTCAACGGCTTCGCCTTCACCGAGGCCGACCGCGTCCCCGACCCGGAGCGCCTGAAGCGGATGTACCACGCGTCCGCCTCCACGCTGAACCTCGTGCGCGCCTTCACCACCGGCGGTTACGCCGACCTGCGCCAGGTGCACGCGTGGAACCAGGACTTCGTGAAGTCGTCCCCGTCCGGCCAGCGCTACGAGGCCCTGGCCCGCGAGATCGACAACGCGCTGAACTTCATGAAGGCCTGCGGTACCGACCCGGCCGAGTTCAAGGCCGTCGAGTTCTACGCCTCGCACGAGGCGCTGCTCCTCGACTACGAGACGGCGCTGACCCGCATCGACTCGCGCACCGGGCACCTGTACGACACCTCGGCCCACATGGTGTGGATCGGTGAGCGCACGCGCCAGATGGACGGGGCGCACATCGAGTTCGCCTCGAAGATCCGCAACCCCATCGGCATCAAGCTCGGCCCGTCGACCACCGTCGACGAGGCCCTGGGCTACATCGAGCGCCTCGACCCCGAGCGCGAGCCCGGCCGGCTGACCTTCGTCGTCCGGATGGGCGCCGACAAGGTCCGCGACAAGCTGCCCGAGCTGGTCGAGAAGGTCACCGCCTCCGGCGCCACCGTCGCCTGGGTCACCGACCCGATGCACGGCAACACCTTCGAGGCGGCCTCCGGCCACAAGACGCGCCGCTTCGACGACGTCCTGGACGAGGTCAAGGGCTTCTTCGAGGTGCACAAGGGCCTCGGCACGCACCCCGGCGGCATCCACGTCGAGCTGACCGGCGACGACGTCACCGAGTGCGTCGGAGGCGGCCACGAGATCTTCGTGGACGACCTCCACCAGCGCTACGAGACGGCCTGCGACCCCCGGCTCAACCGCAGCCAGTCGCTCGACCTGGCCTTCCTCGTCGCCGAGATGTACCGCGACCAGTAAGGGCCGCGGCAGGCGGCACCGTACGGCTGTGGGGCACGGATCGATGTGATCCGTGCCCCACAGGGCGTTCCCGGGCTTTCACCACCTCCGGGCGGCGGGTAAGGTTAGGTTAGCCTCACCGATCATCGGGACGGCGCTCCACGATCCGTCCGACCGGGAGGTGAACCGCATGTACGTCTGCTCGTGCTTCGGCGTTACGGAGCAGCAGGTCAAGGACCATGCGGCAGCCGGGGCCTGCACGCCCCGCCAGATCGCCTCGGCCTGCAAGGCGGGGACGGACTGCGGCGGATGCGTCCGCACCATCCAGGCGATGCTCGGGCGCGGCGCCTGCTCGCGCCGCGAGCTCCTGGACCGGAAGCGGGCGCCCGCCGCCGAAGGGCTCCCCGAAGCCGCCTGAGCGCGGCCCGTCAGCTCTCCGGCTGCTCGATGAGCTGCGCGATGTACAGCGGCTCGCCCAGCTTCTCGACCAGCTCCAGCTGGGTGTCGAGGTAGTCGATGTGGTGCTCCTCGTCCGCGAGGATCGACTCGAAGATGTTCGCCGACGTGATGTCGCCCTTGCCCCGCATCAGCTCGATGCCGCGCTTGAGGCGGTCGATCGCCTCCACCTCGATCTGCCGGTCCGCCTGGAACATCTCGGTGACCGTCTGGCCCACCCGTACGTGGAAGAGCCGCTGGTAGTTCGGCAGGCCGTCGAGGAAGAGAATGCGGTCGGTCAGGATCTCGGCGTGCTTCATCTCGTCGAAGGACTCGGCGCGCGTGTATTTCGCGAGCTTCGTCCAGCCGAAGTTGTCCTGCATCTTGGCGTGCAGGAAGTACTGGTTGATGGCAGTCAATTCGGCGGTCAGCTGTTCATTGAGGAACTCGATGACCTCGGGGTCGCCCTGCATTGCAGAGGCTCCTTCCAACCGGTGAACTGGGCACGTTGGCGGCATCCTCGCACCGCACCCGGTGGCCGTCCAGTAAGTGCATGCTTAGTATGAGTTGCCTGAATTATCTCCGCCCTGGTCACGACCACCCCTGCCTGTCTGTCACCATGGAGTCATGGGTCAGCCGGAAAGCCGGGAACACCGCGCGTCAGAGCAGTCCGAGCTTCCGCCGGGCCAGCGGCTGCAGCGCGGGTGGCCGGTCACCCACTACGGGCCGGTGCCCAAGTTCAAACCGGACCGCTGGGAATTCCGGGTCTTCGGCGCGACCGCCGACGGCGAGAAGCACTGCTGGAACCACGAGGAATTCTCGGCGCTGCCGTTCTCCTCGGTCGTCGCCGATCTGCACTGCGTGACCAAATTCAGCATGCTGGGCGCCGAGTGGGGCGGTGTACTCGCCCGCGATGTCGTGGCCCTCGCCCCGCCCGCCCCTCAGGTCACCCATGTGATGGTCTGGGCCGAGTACGGCTTCAGCTCGAACCTCCGGCTCGACGACTTCCTCTCCGACCGGACCCTGTTCGCCACGCACAAGGGCGGCGAACTGCTCACCGCCGAGCACGGCTTCCCGCTCCGCCTCGTCGTCCCCCACCTGTACGCGTGGAAGGGCCCCAAGTGGGTCCGGGGCATCGAGTACATGACCGCCGACCGCCGCGGTTTCTGGGAGGAGCGCGGCTACCACAACATCGGCGACCCCTGGCGGGAGCAGCGCTACTCCTACCAGGAGGAGCCCGGGGACGGCCCCGAGCTCTGACCGGGGCGCGCCGCCCGCGGAGCCGCCGGGTCAGCCGCCGTCGCGCAGCGCCTGGAGCCGGGCCACGTCCGCCGCGTGCCCCTCCTTGCCGCCCGGCGTCTCGATGACCAGCGGCACGCCCTCGGTGGCCGGATGGCCGAACAGCTCGCGGAACGGCTCCTCGCCGATGTGGCCGGAGCCGATGTTCTCGTGCCGGTCCTTGTGGGCGCCGGCGACGTCCTTGGAGTCATTGGCGTGGATGAGCTTCAGCCTGCCCTCGCCGACCGTCTCCACCAGCAGGTCCAGCGTCTCCTTCATCCCGCCCGGCCCGGCCAGGTCGTGCCCCGCCGCGAAGATGTGGCAGGTGTCCAGGCACACCCCGAGCTTCGGGTGGGCGTCCAGCGCCTCGAAGTACGGGCCGAAGTCCCAGGTCCGCGAGCAGAGCGAGGAACCCTGCCCGGCGGTGGACTCCAGCAGCAGGAACGGGTCGTCGTCGTGCGTCAGCTCGTCCAGCAGCGGTCGCAGGTGTGTGCGCACCTGGGCCAGCGCCTCCTCGCGGGGCCGCCCGCCGGTCGCCGAACCGGTGTGCACCACGACGCCCAGGGCCCCGATCTCCCGCGCCCGGCGCAGCGAGTGGCGCAGCGACTCCACGGACCGCTCCACCGTCGCCGGGGTGTGCGAGCCGAAGTTGATCAGGTACGGGGCGTGTACGTACGCCGGTACGGACTCGGCGGCGCACTGCTCCCGGAACAGCGCGTCCTGCGCCGGGTTCCCGGCCGGGGTGGCCCAGCCGCGCGGGTTGGCGACGAAGACCTGGACGGCCTCGGCGCCCATCTCGCGGGCATAGGGCAGACCGGCCTTGGCGAGGCCGCCGGCCACGGGTACATGGCCGCCGACGGGGTTGCGCATACGGATTTCTACCTTTGATCTTGGCTGGTGCTCCGGCGTTTGCGCCGGGGGTGAGGGCCGTCTCGGAATTGCTCTGCCCCGCACCGGAGGCACGGGTCCGCAGTGTTCTCCTCAGCCCATGGGGTGCTTCTGGTTCTCGATGTACTGCTTGACCGCGGTCAGGGGTGCCCCGCCGCAGCTTCCGGCGAAGTACGAGCCGGACCAGAAGTGTCCCTTCCAAAGGTATCGCCGGACATGTGCGTCGTGCTCCTTGCGCAGCAGTCGAGCGGATACGCCCTTGAGGGAGTTGACCAGTTTGGAGAGCTGGACTTTCGGCGGGTAGTGGACCAGAAGGTGGACGTGGTCGTCCTCGCCGTTGAACTGCTTGAGTTCGGCCTCGAAGTCGGTGCAGACCTCCCGCATGATCTCTTCGCAGCGCGTGAGCATGGCGTCGGTCATGGCCTCACGGCGGTACTTCGTGATGAAAACCAAGTGAACGTGCAGGTTGTTGACGACATGACGGCCGGTGCGTACATCGGGATCGGGATTCCACCGTGGTGACATAAACCAAAGAGTATAGTGATCAACGTGCAGCTTCGGTACAGCTTCCGCGTGTACCCGAGCACCGGTCAGCGCGTGGCGTTGGCGAGGGCGTTCAGGTGTGTGTGGGTTGTCTTCAACGACGCGCTTCGTGTCCGTGAGACCGCCCGCGCCGCCGGGCTGCCGTTCGTTCCGTCCGGGGAGTTGTCCAAGCAGCTCACCGCCGCGAAGAAGACCCCTGAGCGGGCATGGCTCACCGAGGTCTCATCGGTCGTGCTGCAGCAGTCCCTGCGGGACCTGGACACCGCGTACCGGAACTTCTTCGACGGCCTCAAGGGCAAGCGCCCCAAGACGGGTGCGCCACGCTTCAAGTCCCGCAAGGACAACAGGCAGGCCATCCGCTTCACCGCGAACGCCGGATGGAAGATCACGCCGGCGGGTGGCACTTCGCGAGTTTCGTCGTGGAGACCGATCCGGGAGCCGACAAGGTGAAGGGGTCGAAGAACCGGGCGAAGGCCCGGATCAAGGTTGCGCGTGCTCACGCACGGACCGCCGATGCGCGGCGCGAGGTCCATCACCAGCTCTCCACGAAGATCATCCGCGAGAACCAAGCGGTTGCGGTGGAGGACCTGGGGGTCAAGGGACTCGCGCGTACGCGCCTGGCCAAGTCCGTCCACGACGCCGGATGGTCGGCGTTCGTGAACATGTTGGAGTACAAGGCCGCTCGGTACGGGCGCACCTTCGTGAAGATCGGCCGGTTCGAGCCGACCTCCCAGGTGTGCTCGCAGTGCGGCGTCAAGGACGGCCCCAAGCCCCTGACATCCGTACGTGGACGTGCGGGGCCTGCGGGGCGCACCTCGACCGGGACATCAACGCGGCGGTCAACATCGCCAAGGCGGCCGGACTGGCCGTGACAGCCTGCGGAGCGCGGGTAAGACCGGGACTCGTCCCGGCACAGCGCGAAGAAACAGGAACCCACCCGAAGCACCAGCCGGTGACCACCGGCAGCCAGGCGGGAATCTCCGTCCTTTAAGGCGGAGAGGATGTCAAAGTCCCTTGGTCTTGATGGTGATGGTGCTGCCCTCGGGGGCCCGGTCGCCGCCGTCCACGGACTGGCTGGAGACCTTGTCGCTGAAGGAGAGGAACCCGCGATCGAGGTGGACCTCGAAGCCCGCCGCCTCCAGTTCGTCGCTGGCGTCGTCCACGTCCTTGCCGACCACGTCCGGCACGTCGATCATCCGCGGCCCGTCGGAGACCGTCAGCTTCACGGTGTCGCCCTCGGCCGCCTCGGTGCCCTCGGCCGGCGACTGGCGGGCGATGTCGCCCTCGTCCTCGGGCGAGTGCACCCGCCCGGGCTCCACCTCCGCCTTCAGGCCCTCGTCGGCCAGCGCGTCGGTGGCGTCGTCGACGGAGAGCCCGGTGACGTCCGGGACGGCGACGGGGCTGCCCTTGGAGACCACGATCGCGACCGCAGAGTCCGGGTGGCGCTCGGTGCCCGCCCCGGGAGCCGTGCGCACCACCTCGCCGGCCGCCATGTCCTCGCTGAACTCCTCGGTGACCATGCCCGGGAGCAGGCCCGCCTCCTTCAGCTGCCGCTTGGCCTCCGCGAGCCGGACGCCCACCACGTCGGGCACCTCGACGATCTCGGGGCCGCGCGAGACGACGAGCGAGACCGAGCCGTTGTCCCTGATCCGCGCGCCCGACTCGGGGTCGCTGTCGATCACCTTGCCCCGGTCGACGGTGTCGCTGAAGGCACGCTTCACACCCTTCAGCTCCAGACCGGCGTCCGAGAGCCGCTCCTCGGCCGCCTTCTCGGTCTGGCCCAGCAGCGAGGGGACCTTGGTGAACTGCCCGGAGTTGATGTACCAGACGCCGCCGCCGACTCCCAGGACCAGCAGCACCGCCAGGACCGCCGCGATCAGCCCGCGCCGCGGACCGCCGAGCGGCCCGGTCCGCCGTGGCGGCAGCGGGTGCTCCGGCGGCGGGGGCATCTCCAGCCGGTTGGTGTGGTGGGCGGTGCCCAGGTCCGTGGGGAGCGCCCGGGGGATCACCGTCGTCCGGGCGTCGCTCTGCTCCGCCTCCCCGTCCCGGCCCTCGCCCCCGGCCTCGTCCCGCGTCCCGGTCAGGGCCCGCGGCGGTACGGCGTCGAGCTGCTCGTCCGTGAGGGCGGCGCGTGCCCGGCGGGCCTCGGCGAGCAGCGCCACCGCGTCGAACGGGCGGGCTTCGGGAGAACGGGCGGTGGCGCTCGCCACCAGCTCGTCGAGCTCGGGCGCGAGGCCGGGGACGACCGCCGACGGGGGTGGCACGTCCTCGTTCAGATGCTGGTAGATGACCTGGGCGGGGGACTCCCCGTCGCGCGGCTTGTCGCCGGTCAGCATCTCGTACAGCACGACCCCGCAGGCGTACACGTCGGCGCGGGTGTCCGCCGTGCCGCGCTCGATCTGCTCGGGGGCCAGGTACGAGACGGTGCCGAGGATCGTCCCGGTGGTGTTCGTCACCGCGTCCACGGCCCGGACCAGGCCGAAGTCGGCGACCTTGACCCGGCCGTCGTCCCCGATCAGCACGTTCTCCGGCTTCATGTCGCGGTGCACGAAGCCCGCCCGGTGCGCCGCGCCGAGGGCGGCGAGCACCGACTCCAGGATGTCCAGCGCGGCCCGCGGCTGGAGCGCGCCGCGCTCGCTCAGCACATCGCGCAGCGTGCAGCCGGCGACGTACTCCATCGCCAGGTAGACGTACTGACCCTGGGCGCCCTGGTCGAAGACCCCGACCACGTTGGGGTGGTCGAGACGCGCCACCGACTTGGCCTCGCGGATGAAGCGCTCGACGAACGAGGCGTCGGTCGCGAGCGCCGGGTGCATCACCTTGAGGGCGAGCACCCGGTCGAGCCGCGTGTCCATGGCCCGGTAGACCGTGGCCATGCCGCCCACGGCGATGCGGGCATCGACGCGGTAGCGGCCGTCGAGCAGCTGCCCGACGAGGGGGTCCTGGAGGGTCGTATCCACCATGCGAGTCTACGAGCCGCCGCGGACAGGCCCGCCGCCGTGGAGCGAACCCGGGGCAGTACTGCAGCCGAGCCGTGACAGGGGCGCGCGGCCCGGGGCCGGAATCCCGGCCTCCAGCGGTCCCAGGACCCCGGAACTGTGGATTCCGGCACGTCGGCCCGGACCGGGGCGGCCCGGGCGGCGTTCAGAACGCCGGGCGCTCCGGATCGAGCACCGCCCGCCCGGCCGTCGGCGACGACGCCTCGGCGAAGTGGCGGCGCGGGATGCGACCGGCCCGGTACGCGAGCCGCCCGCCCTCCACCGCGTGGCGCATCGCGGCGGCCATCAGCTCCGGCTCCTGGGCGCGGGTCACCGCCGAGGCGAGCATCACGGCCGAGCACCCCAGTTCCATGGCGAGCGCGGCGTCCGATGCCGTCCCGGCGCCCGCGTCCAGGATCACCGGCACCCGGGCCCGCTCGGTGATCAGCTGGAAGTTGTGCGGGTTGCGGATGCCCAGGCCGGAGCCGATGGGGGAGCCGAGCGGCATGACCGCCGCGCACCCCACGTCCTCCAGCCTCCGGGCCAGGACCGGGTCGTCGTTGGTGTACGGCAGCACGGTGAAACCGTCGTCCACCAACGTCTCGGCGGCCTCCAGGAGCTCGACGGGGTCGGGCAGCAGGGTGCGCTCGTCGGCCACCACCTCCAGCTTGACCCAGTCCGTGCCCAGCGCCTCGCGGGCGAGGCGGGCGGTGAGCACGGCCTCGCCGGCGGTGTAGCAGCCGGCGGTGTTCGGCAGCACCCGGATGGACAGCTTCCGCAGCACGGAGAGCACCGAGCCCTGCACGGTCGGGTCGAGCCGGCGCATGGCGACGGTGGTCAGCTCGGTGCCGGACGCGGTCAGGGACCGCTCCAGCACCTCCAGGCTGGGCGCCCCGCCGGTGCCCATGATCAGCCGCGAGGTGAAGTCGGTGCCGCCGAGGGTGAAGAGGTCGTCGGACACGGTCAGCCCCCCTGGACCGCGGTCAGGACCTCGACCCGGTCGCCGTCGGCGAGCGCGGCGGCGGGCCACTGGCCGCGCGGCACGACGGTCTCGTTGAGCGCGGCGGCCACCCCCGTCGGCGCGTCGGTCAGCGTCGCGACGAGGGCGTCCAGGGTGGTGCCCGCGGCGACGGCGACCGGTGCGCCGTTCACGGACACGGTGAGCGGGGTGGGCTCGGTCATGCGGGCTGCTCCTGGGGTGCGGGGGCGGGTGGGAACCGACCGGGGGAGAAGGGGCGGGCCGCCTCGGGCAGCTCGCCGTCGGCCAGCAGCGAGGCCATGGCGTCCCCGGTGACGGGGGTGAGCAGCACGCCGTTGCGGTGGTGACCGGTGGCGAGGTGGAGGCCGGGCAGGGCGGTGCGGCCGAGCAGCGGGGCGTTGTCGGGGGAGGCGGGGCGCAGCCCGGCACGGGTCTCGGTCAGCGGCAGTTCGGTGATGCCGGGCACCAGATCGTGGGCGTCGCGCAGCAGCTCGTAGACCCCGCCCGCCGTGACGGTGGTGTCCCAGCCCATCTCCTCGGTGGTGGCGCCCACGACCAGCTCGCCGTTCTCGCGCGGCACGAGGTAGACCTGGCTGCCCCGGACCACCGCCCGCACGGTGCGGGAGAGGAAGGGGGCGTAGGCCTGGGGCACGGTGAGGCGCAGCACCTGGCCCTTGACGGGACGGACCGGCGGCAGGGCGTGGGCGGGCACCCCGGCGAGCCGGCCGCTGAGACTGCCCGCCGCGAGCACGACCTGGTCGGCGGCCACCTCCGTACCGTCGTCGAGCACCGCCCCGGCGGCCCGGTCCGCGACCACCGAGAGGCGGTCGGCGCGGCGGCGGTGGAAGACCACCCCGGCCCGTTCGCACGCGGTCAGCAGCGCGGCGGCCAGCCGGCGCGGGTCGACCTGGTGGTCGCCGTCCACCCGCAGCCCGCCGCGCACGCCCGGGGCGAGCATCGGCTCCAGGCGGCGGCACTCGCGCCCGGTCAGCCACTCCGACTCCAGGCCCGAGCGGCGTTGCAGCTCGTGGAGTTCGCGCAGATGGGCGCGGTCGTCGGCGTCCAGCGCGACGGCCAGGGTGCCGCAGGCGCGGAAGCCGATGTCCCGCCCGCTCGCCTCCTCCAGCTCGGCCGTGAACGACGGATAGCGCCGGGCCGACGCGAGGTTGAGCCCGAGCAGCGTCTCCTCGCCGTAGTGCAGCTCCGTGACGGCGGCCAGCATCCCGGCCGCGACCCGGGCCGCCCCGCCGCCCGGCTCGGGGTCGGCGAGCGCGGTGGACAGGCCGCGCTGCGCGGCCCGCCAGGCGGTCACCAGGCCGATGATGCCGCCCCCGACGACGAGGACGTCGGCCCCCTCGGTGCGATGGGTGCGCATGTGCGTCCAGCCCCTCCCTTCGCCGGCATGACCCGGATCAGGTTCGTACGGTCGGAGGCCGCCAGCCTCCCTCTCAGCCCGGTGCGTCCGGGCTCCCGCGAGTGTCTTACGGTGGCCACCCTAACGACCTCACCCGCGGCGCGGGCAGGGAGGGCGGTGGATGCGCGGCCGCTTCTCTGACGCGCCGTCAGGTACGTAAGGTGGACAGGTGAGCGAGCAGCAGCGGGCAGAGCGGACGGAGCGCCGGGTCGTCGTCGCCGGGGCGGGCATGGCGGGCGTCCAGACGGCGGTCGCCCTGCGGGAACAGGGCTTCACCGGCCCCGTCACCCTGATCGGCGCCGAACCCCACCAGCCCTACGACCGGCCCCCGCTGTCCAAGGCGGTGCTGCTCGGCAAGGCCGAGGAGTCCGCCTTCGACATCGACTTCGAGGCGCTCGGCATCGCCCTGCGCCTGGGCTGCGAGGTCACCGGCGTGCGCGCCGGGGACCACGAACTGGACACCACGGCCGGCCCGGTCCCCTACGACGTCCTGGTCCTCGCCACCGGCGCCGAACCCGTCGCCCTGCCCGGCTCCGACGGCGTGCCCGGCGTCCATCTGCTGCGCACCCTCGACGACGCGGCCCGGCTGCGGCCCGTCCTCGAAGCGGGGCACCCCGTCGTGGTCGTCGGCGCGGGCTGGATCGGCGCCGAATTCGCCACCGCCGCCCGTGCCGCCGGCTGCGAGGTCACCGTCGTGGAGGCCGCGGACCGGCCACTGGCCGGCGCCCTGCCCGCCGAGGTCGCGGCCCCGATGGCCGACTGGTACGAGCAGAGCGGCGCCCGGCTCCTCACCGGCGCCCGGGTGGCCCGCGTCGAGCCCGGCGCGGTGGTCCTCACCGACGGCCGCACCCTCCCGGCCGGCGCGGTCGTCGTCGGCATCGGCGCCCGTCCCGCCACCGGCTGGCTCGCGGGCTCCGGTATCGCGCTCGGCCCCGAGGGATCGGTGACCGCCGACGCGGCGCTGCGCACCTCGCTGCCCGATGTGTACGCCGTCGGCGACTGCGCCTCCTTCCCCTCCGCGCGCTACGGCACCCGTCTGGTCGTCCACCACTGGGACAACGCCCTCCAGGGCCCCCGGACCGCCGCCGCCCACATCGCGGCGGAGGACGCGGCGGACATCCCGCCCTACGACCCCGTGCCCTACTTCTGGTCCGAGCAGTTCGGCCGGTTCGTGCAGTACGCCGGCCACCACGCGGACGCGGACGCCCTGTTGTGGCGCGGCGACCCGGCCGGGCCCGCCTGGTCCGTGTGCTGGCTGCGCGAGGGGGTCCTGGTCGCGGTGCTCGCGGTCGGCCGCCCGCGCGACCTCGCCCAGGGGCGCCGGCTCGTCGAGGCGGGGGCCCGGATCGACGCCGAACGGGCCGCGGACCCCTCCGTACCGCTGAAGTCGACGGTCCTGCCGTAGGCGGTTCGCCCCTGAAGGGCCGCGTCCGGGTTTCAGCTGTCAGTCCGGGATGGCAGGCTTGTCCCCGTGACCGAGATTGACGCAAAGATCGATGCTCTCGTCCCTGCCTGGCTCCACCTGCCCGACATCGCGGAAATGCTCGATGTCGAGGTGACGCGTGTGCGGCAGCTGGTCAAGGAGGGCCAGCTCATCGCCGTACGCCGTGGTGAGAACCGGGCGCTCCAGGTGCCGGCCGCCTTCATCGACGGCAGCCGGGTGGTCAAGGGCCTCGCCGGGACCCTGACGCTCCTGAGGGACGACGGCTTCTCCGACGAGGAGATGCTCGAATGGCTTTTCACCCCCGACCCGACCCTGCCGGGCACCCCCGCGCAGGCGCTGAGTGAGAATCGCGGCACGGAGGTGAAGCGCCGCGCCCAGGCGCTCGCCGTCTGACCGACCGCACCACCGGGGAAGCGGGCCGCGCCGCGTGAGCGAGCGGCCCGCTTCCCCGTGCCGCACCACCGATCCGCCGTCCACCGTCTTCCCCGGGGGGAACCGCACCATGTCCACGCCTCGCGCGCAGCTGTCCGACGCCCGGCTCTACCTGTGCACGGACGCCCGCAGGCGCCAGGGCGACCTGCCCGAGTTCCTCGACGCGGTGCTCGCCGGCGGCGTGGACATCGTCCAGCTGCGCGACAAGGGCATGGAGGCCGCCGAGGAGCTCGACCACCTCGCCGTCCTCGCGGACGCCTGCAAGCGCCACGGCAAGCTCCTCGCCGTCAACGACCGGGCGGACGTGGCCCACGCCATCGGCTCCGACGTGCTGCACCTGGGCCAGGGCGACCTGCCGGTGCCCGCGGCCCGCGCGATCATCGGCCGGGAGCCGCTCATCGGCCGCTCCACGCACGCCGAGTCCGAGGTCGACGCCGCCGCCGCCGAGCCCGGCGTGGACTACTTCTGCACCGGCCCCTGCTGGCCCACCCCCACCAAGCCCGGCCGGCCCGCCCCCGGCCTGGACCTCGTGCGCTACGCCGCCTCGCTCGCCCCCGCACGCCCCTGGTTCGCCATCGGGGGCATCGACGCGGGCAACCTCGATCAGGTGCTGGACGCCGGAGCCCGCCGGATCGTCGTCGTGCGGGCCCTCACCGAGGCGTCCGATCCCGGCACCGCCGCCGCCGAGCTGGCGCGCAGGGTCCGCGAGCGCGCCGGGGTCTGACCGGAGGGGCGGGCGGGGTGCGGCCACCCTGGGACGGATTGTCCGAGGGGTGGACAAGAATCAGATCAATTCCGGCAAATGACTCCTCTTCGGTGGGGAGTCCGCCCCGCCCTGGTTAACCTGCCCGTATGGCCCTTGGCACACCCTCCACCAGGACAGATCACGCGCGCACCGTGCGTGAGATGCTCGCGACCGGCGAGACCTCGTACTCGTTCGAGTTCTGGGCGCCCAAAACCGAGAAGAGCGAGCGCAACCTGTGGAACGCGCTGCGCCGGGTCGAGGCCGTCGCGCCGAGCTTCGTCTCCGTGACGTACGGGGCCGGCGGCTCCACCCGCGCCGGCACGGTGAAGGCCACCCAGGACATCGCCGCCGAGTCCACGCTCACCCCGGTCGCGCACCTCACGGCGGTCGACCACTCCGTCGCCGAACTGCGCAACATGGTCGGCCAGTACGCGGACGCCGGCATCCGGAACATCCTCGCCGTGCGCGGCGACCCGCCGGGCGACCCGATGGGCCCCTGGGTCGAGCACCCGCAGGGCGTGAAGTACGCGGCGGACCTGGTCCGGCTGATCAAGGAGGCCGGCGACTTCTGCGTCGGCGTCGCCGCGTTCCCCGAGCGACACCCGCGCTCCACCGACTGGGACACCGACATCCGGCACTTCGTGGACAAGTGCCGCGCGGGCGCCGACTACGCGATCACGCAGATGTTCTTCGATCCGGAGGCATATCTCCGGATGCGTGACCGGGTGGTCGCCGCCGGTTGCGACACGCCGATCATCCCCGAGGTCATGCCGGTCACCAACGTCCGGCAATTGGAGCGGTTCCCCCAGCTCAGCAACGCGACGCTGCCCGCCGAGCTGAAAGAGCGCATCCTCGCCGCCAAGGACGACCCCGCCGCTGTACGCTCCATTGGCATCGACTTCGCAACGCGGTTCAGCGCGAAGCTGCTCTCCGAGGGTGTGCCCGGACTGCACTTCATCACGCTGAACAACTCGACTGCGACGCTCGAGATCTACGAGAATCTCGGACTGCACAAGCAGTCGTGACCGGCCGTACCCGCCATGATCCGGGGCGGTGGCCGTAGAAGGGGGCGGGCATGGGCTGGACGGTCCTCTACATCGCGTTCGGTGTCGTCGCGCTGTGGCTGCTCGGTGAGGTGCTGCTGCAGTACAAGGCGCGGCTGCGCTGGCGGCTCCTCGCCTTCACCGGCTTCGTCGGGGTGGTCATCGGCGTCCTGATGCCGTCCGTGCCCGTCATCGCCCTCGGCGCGGTCGCCTTCGCCACCGGCCAGACCTACGTCACGCTCTCGTTCCGCAAGGGCTTCTCCACCGGCTGGGCGATAGGGGGCAGGCCCGGCGAGAGCCGCCGCCGCAGGCGCGGCGGGGGCGACCGCAAGCCCACCCTGGAGGTCTCCGGCCTGGAGGTGGAGTACGAGGGCGGCGCCCCGGCCGCCCCGGCCGCGGTCTACGAGACCGAGCCGATGCCCGACGACACCGGCCGGTACGGCGTCTACACCGATCCCGCGCCGCAGCGGCCCGCCCAGGAGCCCCAGGGCGCGCCGGGCTACGACCCGTACCCGGCCCAGCAGTCCCGGAACGAGGACGGCTACGCCGGCGCCGGGCAGTACGACTACGGCACGGACCCGCAGAGCTACGCCGCCTACTCCGACCCGTACATCGGCACCACCGCGAGCGCCCCGCAGTACGGCTCGTACGAGGGCTACGGCACCTACGACGGTTACGGCGACCGGCAGCAGCACAGCGCCCCGTACGGGCAGGCCGACGCCTATGGGGCGGAGACGCCGCCGGGCGGTGTCTGGGTGCCGCAGCAGCGCGAGGGCGAGCAGTACCCGCCGCGGCCCGCCGCCCAGCCGGCCCCGTACCCCAACGGCTACGACACCGGCCACAACGAGCAGTACCGCTACTGACGGCTCACCCCACCGCTCACCGCGAGCCGCGGAAGCCGTCCCCCTCCACCACGGTCCCCGCGACCAGCGCACCGGACATGCCCGCGTGCGCGAGCCCGCCGCCCGGATGCGACCAGCCGCCGGCCAGCAACAGACCCGGCAGCCGGGTCCGGTTGGCGGCGCGCAGGAACGCGCCCCCGGCCCCCGCGAGCGCCGGGGCCGGGACGGCACCGCCCTCGGCGCCGGTGTCCGCCGCGGTCTCGGCGGGCGTCCGCACCCGGGTCCGCAGCACCCGCTCGCGCAGGTCCGGCACCGCCGCGCACGCCACCTCGGTCAGCGTGTCCGCGTACCGCGTCCGCAGCGCCTCGTCCGTCCAGTCCACCGGGCCGTGCGGGGCCACCGTCGCGATCAGCGTCACCGCCTCGTGCTCCGCGCCGGGGCGGGTCGACGGGTCGTCGGGGCGCAGCACGGTCACCGTGGGGTGCGCGGCGGTCCGGCCCCCGAACACCGCCTCGCGCTCGGCCGCCCCGTCGGCCGGGTGCACCACGGTCCGGTGCACGGCGTCCGCGGGCCGGCCGCCGCGCAGCGACAGCATCACCACGAACCGGCCGCTCGCGCCGGTTCCGTCCGCTCGCGGCGCCACGTCCCCCTCGGCCCACAGCTCCCGCCCCGGCACCAGACCGGGCCACGGCCGCGCCCCCAGCACCACGTGCTCCGCCTCCGCGACCGTTCCGTCCGCCAGCTCCACGCCCGCCGCGCGGCCGTCCTTCTCGACGACCCGGACCGTCTCGGCGCCGAAGACGAACTCCACCCGCCGGGTCAGGCACCGCTCGTACACCGCCCGGGCCAGCGCCCGCATGCCGCCCATGACGTACCAGCTGCCGAACGTCTCCTCCATGTACGGCAGCAGGGCCGCACCCGCCGGGGCACGCAGCGGGTCCAGGTCGTACGCCAGGGCGTACCCGTCGAGGAGGGCGGCCAGCCGGGGGTCCGCCAGCTCCCAGGAGCCGATCTCCGCCACCGTCCCCGCCCGCCGCGCCGGGCGCAGCAGCCGCCGGCGCTCCTCGGCCGGATACGGGTCACGGCCCAGCACCTGCCAGTCGGGGCGCAACGGCTCCTCCAGGAGCGGCCGCCGCGAGCGGTCCCAGGCGTCCCTGGCCCGGTCCAGGAAGGCACCCCACTTCGCGCCCGCCCCACCGCCGAGCGCGGCGTCCAGGGCGGCGACGGTGCCGGCGCGCGAGGCGTTCGGCAGCGAGACGGCGGTGCCGTCGGCGAAGACGTGCCGGCTCGCGGGGTCCACCTGGGTCAGCGTGACGCACCGCTCCAGCGGCTCCTTGCCGGTCTTCACGAACAGGTCCCGGTAGACCGCGGGCAGATGGAGCAGCCCGGGCCCCGTGTCGAACGAGAAGCCCTCCTCGGAGTGCTGCCCGAGCGAGCCGCCGTACGTACCGGACCGCTCGTACACCGTCACCCGGTGGCCTGCCACGGCCAGCCGGGCCGCCGCCGCCATCGCGCCCATCCCGGCGCCGATCACCGCAATTCGTGCCATGGATGCGACCTTAACGGCCGCCCCCGGCACCCCGGCCGTCAGGTCGGCGGCGCCGGGAAGGCCGGCCGCGCCCGGCGCTTCTCCTCGCGGCGCTGCGCCCTGCGGCGCCGGAACCGGCGGATGCGGGAGGCCAGGAAGACCACGAGCACCAGGCCGAGGACGAGGAGCGTCCCGGCGAGGCTCGCCGCGATCCAGGGATGGAAGATCGCGAAGGTGATGATCCCCGCGACCCCCAGATCCTCGGCGACGCTCAGCGCGATGTTGCTGAACGGCTCGGGGGAGGTGTTGACCGCCATGCGCGTACCGGCCTTCACCAGATGGCTCACCAGTGCGGTGGAACCCCCGAGGGCACCGGCCGCGACCTCCGGCAGTGAACCGCTCTCCCCGGCCAGCAGCGCCGCCACGACCGCGCCCGCGAGCGGCCGGACGAACGTGTGCACCGCGTCCCAGGCGGTGTCCACGTACGGGATCTTGTCCGCGACCGCCTCGCAGAGGAAGAGCACCGCGACGACCGCGAGCACGTCGGTGCGCTGGAGCGAGGCGGGCACCTCGTCGCTGACACCGGTCGCGCCGAACACGCCGAGCAGGAGGACCACCGCGTACGCGTTGATCCCGCTCGCCCAGCCGCTCGTGAACACCAGAGGGAGTACGGACACGGACGCGATGGTAGCCAGGGGGACCGGCATCGCGGCAGGGCGCGGGCGTGCCGGCTCTGAGTACCCGTACTCAGGATGCGGGATGAGTAGCCGCACGGATGGGCCGCGACCTGCCCGGACGGCAGAGTGGTCGGCACGGAAGGGGCACCGCCCCGCCACCGCCGGCACGGGGCGGCGGTGAAGCGGCGGCGCCTCCTTCCGAACGGGGGTGCGCGGCGGAGGACTTCGGGACCACGGGGGACACGGGGTCACGGGGGAAGGTCCTCCGGCAGCACGGAAGGCGCCGGTCGGGCGGGCTCGGAAATCCGGGCCCGCCCGGCCGGCGCCTTCGTGCGTAGGGCGTCGCGCTTCCGTACAGCGGTGCTTTCCGCGTACGGGGCGCGGCTCAGTGCCCGCTGACGCGGCCGCGCAGCAGCAGCGACAGCGCCGAGTGCACGTCGTCGATCGAGCGCTCCGGCTGGAACGCCTGCCAGTCCAGGGCCGCCACCAGCACCATCCCCACCAGCGCCGCCGCCGTCAGCGGGACGTCGATCTCCTCGCTCAGCTCGCCGTTCACCACCCCTTCCGCGATGACGCCCTCCACCACGGCGACCGCCTCGCGGCGCACCACCAGCAGGGTGGACTGCCAGGCCCGGTTGGTGCGCCACAGCTCGGCCACGTACAGCTGGGTGAAGGCGGGGTAGCGGTCGATGAAGACCAGGCCGGCCCGGATCATGGCGTCCAGCGCCTCGACCCGGCTGCCGCCGCGTGCGCCGGTCTCCTCGGCCGCCGTGCGCAGGGAGGCGGCGAGCAGTCCGACGCCGTGGCGCAGCAGCTCCTCGAAGAGTTCGGTCTTGCTCTTGAAGTTGTAGTAGACCGTGCCCTTGGCGACCCCGGCCCGGTCGGCGATCTCGTCCACCGTGGTCCCCGAGAAACCCTTCTCGGCGATGAGGGTGACGGCCGCTTCGTAGAGCCTCTGCCGGGTGGCCTGGCGGCGCGTGCTGCTACTGCTTTCCATGCTCCTGATTCTCACAGGTCCGGGCCGGCTCACAGGCTCAGCTCCGGATGCAGCCGCTCCAGGGTCCACATCTGCTTGCGGCGGGCCGACAGGGCGGTCAGCGCGAGCGCCCCGGCGGTGAAGGCCACGAGGACCACGCAGCCCTGCCGGACGGGGCCGGGTCCGCCGCCCGTGATCAGCCGGCGCAGCCCCTCGACGACGTAGCTCATCGGCAGGTAGGGGTGGATCGCGTTGAAGAAGCCGGGACTGGTCTGGACGGGGTAGGTGCCGCCGGCCGAGGTCAGCTGGAGCATCAGCAGCGCGAGGACCAGGATGCGCCCGGCCGCCCCGAAGCAGGCGTTCAGCCACTGCACGATCGCCGCGAAGCAGCAGGTGACCAGCGCCAGGAAGCCGAGCGTGCCCGCCGGGTGCGCCATGTCGAGGCCGGGACCCCAGTGCAGGACGGACATCAGCGCGGCCACCTGGAGCAGCCCGATCCCGGCCACCGGCAGCCAGCCCGCGAGGGCGATCCGCCGGGCCGGCGCCCCGGCGGCCAGGGCGCGCCGGCTGAGCGGCTGGATCAGCATGTACGCCACCATGGCGCCGACCCAGAGCGAGAGCGGGATGAAGTAGGGCGCGAAACCCGTGCCGTAGTTCGGGGCGGAGTGCAGCGACTGGGAGGCCAGCCGTACGGGATCGGCCATGACCGCCGTACGGGCGTCGCGGTCCTTCTTGCCGTAGTCGGGGATCTTGTCGACGCCCTCGCCCAGGCCCCGGGCGAGCGTGGCGGAACCGTCGCCGAGCCGGACCATCCCCTTGTCCAGGCCGACGGCGCCCTTCCTGAGCTTGCCGACACCCGTGTTCAGGTCGGCCGAGCCGGTCCTGGCCGTACCCAGCCCGGTGTGCAGCCGGTCCGCGCCTCCGGCGACCCGGTGCGCGCCGGTGTTCAGCGCGTTGATCTTCTTGACGGCGGCTTCGAGGTCCTCGTCCAGGTGCGGGGAGCGTGCGGCGAGGTCCTTCGCCTGCTTCTCCAGGGTGGTCAGCCGGCCGCGCAGCTTCCTGAGGTCCCCGTTCTGGTTCCTGACCAGCACGTTGACGTCGTCGGCCACGGCGGCGACGTCCGCCGCCGCCGTCACGGCCCGCTTCAGGGGCGGGCAGACGGTGGGGTCGGGGAGCGGCTGCTCCGCGCAGCGGGTGCGGTGGATCCCGGTGAGGTCGTCGGCGGCGGTGTGCGCGGCGGTGGCGGCGGTCGGCGCCGTCTTCACCAGCCGGTCCAGGTTGTCCCGCACGGTCTTCGACGAGGCGGCGACCAGCCGGGCGGTGTCGCCGATGGTCTTCCCGTTGTCCTTCAGGAACGGGCGCACGTCGGCGGCGACCCCGTTGACCTTGTCGGCGAGGAGCTGGGTGCCGTCGGCGACCTGGCGCGAACCGGTCTCCAGGTCGCCCGCGCCCTTGTCCAGCTTCACGATCCCGCCGGCCAACTCGCTGCTGCCGGCCTTGGCGTCCTTCAGCCCGTCCGCGAGGTCCTTCGAGCCCTTCTCCGCCCTGGCGATCCCGCTCTTCAGGCCGGCCGCGCCCCTGGCCGCTTCCGCCGTCCGGTCGTGCAGGTCGGAGAAGCCGATGAAGATCCGGTCCAGGAACCCGCGCGAGGCGTCGGCCGACGCGGCCGTGCGGACCTCGGAGAACACCGTCCGGGAGATCTGCCCGACGATGTAGTTGTTCGCGTCGTTCGTGCGCACCTGGAGCGCGCCGGTCCCGGGGGAGTCGCCCGCGCTGGAGGCGATGCGCTCGCTGAAGTCGGCGGGCACGCGCAGCGAGAGGTAGTACGTGCCGTCCTCGACGCCCTTGTCCGCCTCCTCGGCGCTCACCTCGTGCCAGGCGAAGACCTTGGACTCGAGCAGCTTGCCCGTGATCTCGTCGCCCGCCGCGAGGTGCTTTCCGGCGGCGGTGGCGCCCCTGTCGTCGTTGACCAGGGCGACCGGGATGCGGTCCAGACGGCCGTACGGGTCCCAGAAGGACCACAGGTACAGGGCTCCGTAGAGCAGCGGGAGCAGCAGGAGCGCGGCGAGGGCGGCGCGCGGGAGCCGCCCCCTGCCGAAGCGCCTCAGCTCAAGCGCGGCCAGTCTCGGCGAACGCATCGGCCGGTTCCTCCTCGTGCGGGGTCGCTGTGGACGGGGCCCGCCCCGGTTCGGCGGTGCCGGTGGTTCCCGGGTGCGTGGCGCCCGTGCGGACGGTGGCGGCGTCCCCGGGAGCCTCGCTGCAGACGGCGAGCACGGTGGTGCCTGCGGCGGCCACGGAACGCAGCAGCTCCCAGACCTCGGCCCGCTCGGCGTCGGACAGCTTCAGATCGGTGTCGTCGACCGCGAGCAGCCGGGGCCGGCCCATCAGCGCGAGGGCGACGGAGAGCCGCAGCGCCTCCGGCCGCTCCAGGTCGCGCACGGCGGTGCGCTCGGCCTTGGGCAGCGTGGCGGGGTCGAGTCCGGCGGCGTCCAGGGCGGCCTCGATCCGGGCCCGCGCGGCGGCGGCCCGTTCACGGGGCGGGCGCAGCAGGGCGCGCGGGGAGCCGCCGTAGCGGCGCTGGAGCAGGGCCCGTTCGCGCAGGTGCTCGGCGACCGTGAACGCCGGGTCCAGCTCGCTGACCCCGGGCACCGGGCCCAGGGCCGTCATGCGGCGGACTGCGGCAGCCCGGCGCGGCAGCGCGAGGCCGCCCGTCGCCGCCGCGCCCTCGGTGGGGCGCATCCGGCCGGTGAGAGCGAGCAGCAGGCAGGTGCGGCCGGAGCCGGACGGGCCCTCGACGGCGATCAGGGAGCCGGGGCCGGCGCTGAACGTCACGTCGCGGAAGGCCCAGCCGCGCGGTCCTTCGAGTCCCAGGTCCTCGGCGGTGACGGATGCCCCGCGCGGACTCTCCACGGCCCCTCCTTTTTTGAACTGACTGGTCAGTCCAAAAAGTAACCCGAACTTGCGATCGAGGCAAAAGCCCAGGCCAGAGGCTGATCGAGGTCGATTGTCAGTGGGGGCCGTCACGATGGACACAGACGGCCACGAAGCCGTTACCGAGACAGGAGGTTCTGTCATGGCCCACTCGTCCGCAGCCGCCGCCCCGCGACGCCGCGCAGACGGCCCTGCTTCCTCACCGACCGGCCCGGCCCGCGATGTCCACCCCGTCGTCCGGCGCACCACCGCGCCGCCCGCCGCCCTCGATCTCCTCGTCCAGGCCCGTGCCGGCCTGGACGAGGCGGCTGTCCTCGCCGTCCCCAACGAGCGGTACGCCACCGCACACCTCGCAGCCCTGCGCACAGCCGCCGCCGTGCTCGCCGCGCGGGCCCGCCCCGAGCCCACGCGCCGGCGCCGGGGGCCGATCCGCAGCGCCTGGGAGATCCTTCCGGAGCTGGCCCCCGAGCTCGCCGAGTGGAGCGCCCTGTTCGCCTCCGGCGCCGCCCGGCGGGCCCGCGCCGAAGCGGGCATACCCGGCGCCGCCAGCCGACGCCAGGCCGACGACCTGCTGCGCGACGCGGCCGCGTTCCTGCGCCTCGTCGAACGGCTGCTCGTCCTCCAGCCGGTGCTCCCGCAGCCGCGTGGGGAGCGGCCCGACGCGGGATGACCGCGGGGGCGGCGCCAGGCAATAGGGTGTGGACAGGACCTGTTACCTGCGCTGTTCACGCTCCGCCCCCGCGGCGGCCCGTGCCGAGGAGTCAACTGCCGTGTCGGACCCGCTGCGCCCCCGCGCCTCCCTCCGTACCGCTGTGGTCTGGGAGGTTCTCAAGGACGCCCTCGACCGCCGGGTGAAGGTGACCGGCCGGGACGCCCTGGACGTGCTGGACACAGGCGGCGGCACGGGCAACTTCGCCGTGCCCGCCGCCCGTCTGGGCCACCGGGTCACCGTCGTCGACCCCAGCCCCAACGCGCTGTTTGCACTGGAGCGCCGGGCCGCCGAGGCGGGGGTCGCCGACCGGGTCCACGGGGTGCAGGGCGACATCCTCGGCCTGTTCGACGTGGTGGAGCGCGGGGGGTACGACGCGGTGCTCTGCCACGGCGTCCTGGAGTACGTCGACGACCCCGCCGAGGGCGTACGGCACGCGGTGGAGGCCCTCCGCCCGGCCGGGGCGCTGAGCCTGCTCGCCGCCGGGCTGGGCGGCGCCGTCCTGGCCCGCGCCCTCGCCGGCCACTTCAACGAGGCGCGGCACGCGCTGGGCGACCCGGAGGGCCGCTGGGGCGACGGCGACCCGATGCCCCGGCGGTACACGGCGGAGCAGCTCACCGAGCTGGTCGCGGCCGCGGACGTCGAGGTCGGCGCCGTGCACGGTGTCCGGGTCTTCGCCGACCTCGTCCCCGGAGTCCTGGTGGACACCGAGCCGGGCGCGATGGAGGCCCTGCTCAAGCTGGAGGCCGCCGCCGCCGAACTGCCCGCGTTCCACTCGGTGGCCACCCAGCTGCACGTCCTGGGCACCAAGCGCGGCTGAGCCTTTGCAGGGTTACCTGCGGCAGTGCGGCTGATCAGCGACGCAGCGGCAGACGGAGTACGCACCGACAGCCCCGTTCGGGGCTCCGGCCCCGTATGATCGGGGGACACCATCCGGCATGACGGATCGGAGGTTGGGGAATCAACGCCTCAGCAGCTGAGCCGTCGTGGCGGCCCGGACTGGCTGATTGGCAATGAGGGCGGGTTTCACGGGGGCGATTCCCTGCCTATCCTGGAAGGGCCGCATACCGGCCGCCCCCCGCGGCCGACGACGAGGAGGACTCCGTGCCGCTCTCGGAGCACGAGCAGCGAATGCTCGAGCAAATGGAGCGAGCGCTGTACGCCGAAGATCCCAAGTTCGCGACAGCGCTCGAGGGAAGTGGGCTGCGTACGTACACCCGGCGACGGGTCTACCAGGCAGTTGCTGGCTTTCTGGTGGGTATCGCGCTCCTCATGGCCGGAATGGTCGCTCAGCAGATCTGGATCAGCGTGGTGGGCTTCCTCGTCATGCTGGGCTGCGCGGTGCTCGCGGTCACGGGATGGCGCAAGGCGCCCAAGCCCGGCGAGCAGCAGGCGGTGCGCACCGGTGGTTCGGGCGACCGCAGGCAGCCCCGGCAGCGCCGGTCGGTGATGAACCGTATCGAACAGCGGTGGCAGCGCCGCCGCGACGAGCAGGGACAGTAGACAGCACGTACGGGTGAGGGGCGGCCGCGCATGACGCGGCCGCCCCTCACGCGCGCGGTGGCCTCTCGAAGGCGAGCCGGGCCACCCGGACGACGGCCTTGACCGCCCCCTCACGCCCGCGGTGGCCTCCTGGGACGGGGCGATGCGCCCCCGGGCGCGGCCGGCCCCGCCACGCGCGGGGACCGGACCGTCCTGAACGCTCAGGCCCGCCCCCCGCCCTCAGCCCTTCTGGCGGGACGGGCGGTGGGACCAGGCCGGGCGGGCGGGCAGACGGAAGCGGCCCGTTACGGCCGCGCGGCGCTTCGAGAGGGACCGGACCATCCGTACGGCCGAGCGGGGCGCCACGAGCGCGCGGAGGCGGGCGGGCCGGCCGGCCGCGAGGCCCAGGCCGGCGCGTACCGCCCGTGCGTCCTCGGCGAGCCCCGATACCGGGCGCGGCTCCGGGGCGTAGAGCACCTGCTCCACCGCTCCCGCTGCCCGGTGGACCGCCTCCGACGCCTCCGTGTCCAGGCGGCCCAGGCGCACCAGCCGCTCGGCTGCCCGGCGCGGGGTCAGGGCCTCGTCCGGGGGGATGCCGTGGTCCCACGCCGTATCGGTGATCTCCTGCCACACCGCCAGCGTCCGCGCCGTCGTGTCGGCCGGGGTGCGGCCGCCCGGGGAACCCAGCCTGCGGGCCCGAGCCCGTAGCCGCCAGCACATCGGCAGCAGCGGCAGCAGAAGGACGAGCACGACCGCGGCGACCACGCCGAGCACGGTGCCTGTCGGTGGCCCCGGGTCCGCCGGCGCGGCCGTCCCGGGCGCCGCCGACTGCCCGCACTCGCCCTGCTTGCGCATCTGCGCCGGGCAGCTGTCCGACGCGGCCGGCGCGGGGGCGACCGACGCCGAGGTGTCCGCCTCCGGCCGGGCCGGGTCCGCCGTGTCACCGGACGGCGCGTCCGGCAGGGTGTACGACGGCACCGAGCCCCGCGTCGGCGTCGGCTCGAAGCGCGTCCAGCCGATGCCCTCGAAGTACAGCTCGGGCCAGGCGTGCGCATCGCGCAGCCCGACCGAGTACGAACCGTCCGCCTGCGCGGTGCCCGGTGTGAAGCCCACCGCCACCCGGGCCGGGATCCCCAGCGTCCGGGCCATCGCGGCCATCGTGAACGAGAAGTGGACGCAGAAGCCCCGCCGGGCCTTCAGGAAGCGGGCGATCGCCGCGCTGCCGGTGCCCGAGTCGACCGAGGTGTCGTAGGTGAACCCGCCGTTGGTGGCGAAGTAGTCCTGGAGCTTCACCGCGCGCTCATAGGGATTGGCGGCGCCCTTCGTGACCTCGTCGGCCGTGCGCGCGACCACCTGCGGCAGCGACTCGGGCACCTCGGTGTACTCGCGCAACAGGTCGGGCGGCACCGCGCCCGCGCGGGCGAGCAGGCCGGCCGTCGGCTGCACGTCGAGGCTGGTCACCGTGTACTGCGCGCCACCGGTGGTCTCCCCGTCGTCACCCACGAGGGTGCGGCCCTCCGGCTCGTAGCGCCACCGGCCGCCCACCCGCACCTCGGCCGCCGGATAGGGCAGCGGCAGATAGGTCTGCTTGTACGAGGGGGACGCCGAGACGGTCGTCCTGACCTCCGTCACGGAGAGGGAGGAGGAGAGACCGGCCGGCGTCGGGAACCGCTTCGGAACGTCCTGCAGGCGTCGTGTCGAGGCACGCCACTCGTTCCCGTTGAACTGGTCCAGGGCCAGGATGCGCAGATAGAAGTCACCGGGGCTTTTCGTGTCGGTGCGGTACGACATCACCTGCCGGTTCTCCGGCTGGTTGAGGTTGTCCTGGAGCGAGACCAGCGGGTTCACCGCGGAGATGGTGCCGCCCCCGCCCCCTCTGCCGCCCCCGCCGCTCGTACCGGCCAGCAGGCCGCCGTCGAGCGCGGGCAGCGCCGCGGGCACGACCAGCGCGATCCCGAGGGCCAGGGCGCCGATCCGCCGCCCCGTGCGCACCGGGGCGAGTGCCCTGCCGCCCGAGGCGTCGAGCCCGGCGGCCGTGCCGCCCCGGGGCCGTGCCGCCCCGGCGAACACCCGGCCCCACTGGGAGAGCCGGTCCCGCCCCTCGGCCAGCAGGAGCAGCAGATAGCCGCACGCGGCCAGCAGGAACCACAGCCAGTCCGCGCCGCCCTCCGTCAGCCCGGCGGCGACCGAGTAGAGCGCCAGCAGGGGCAGACCGGCGGGCGCCGCGCTGCGGAACGTCACCGCCAGCGTGTCCACCGCCAGCCCGACCAGCAGGACACCGCCCACCAGCATCAGCCGGATGCCCGGGGTGGCCGGCGCCGGAATCGCGTACTGCCCGACGTCGTCCCCGCCGGCCGTCAGCAGGTCCGCGAGCTGCCGCACGGCCTGCGGTCCGGGCAGCACGCCCGCCACCGCCTGCTCCCGGGCGAACGCCACGGTCAGCAGCACCACCATGACCAGCGCCTGGGCGGCGACCGTCAGCAGCCGGGGCACCGGTACCCGGCGGCCCAGCGCACCCACCCCGCACTGCACGGCCAGCAGGAACGCCGCCTGCATGATCCAGCTGCTCGCGTCCACCAGCGGCAGCATCGAACAGGCCGCCATCAGCGTCGCCGCGAAGGCGCCCAGCGTCAGCCGACCACGACCGCTCATGACCGCCCCCTCATGCCCAGCCCCCTCATGACCGCCCCCTCATGCCCAGCCCCCGGAGAATCCCGTCGGGCCGGCCGCGGCACCGGACCCGGTCGGCGCACCCTGCCGGCCCGCCAGCTGCCACAGCGCGGCCAGCTGCGCGCCGGGTTCCACCGGCACCACCGTCCACCCCGCCTCGCGCAGCCGCCGCAGCCGCCGCCCCGCCGCCTCCCGGGTGGCGGGCGATTCGTCGTTCACCCAGGCGGCGCTGTCCAGGACGAAGGCCACGGCCCCGCCGCTGCGCTGCCGCATCCGGGTGGCCACACCGGTCTGCTCCTCGTCCAGATCGCCGAGGAAGGCGATCAACAGCCCCTCGCCGCCCCCGCGCAGCACGTCGTAGGCGCGCGACAGACCCCCGCCGTCGGAGTGGTCGATCACCGCGAGGGTGTCCATCATCAGCCCCGCCGCGTCCGCGGTGGCCTGGGTGGCGCCGGCGAAACCGCCCTCGCTCTCGCCCGGCATCGCTTCCCCCACGTCCGTCAGCAGCCGGACCGCGAAGCCGCGCTCCAGCATGTGCACCAGTGCGGAGGCCGCCCCGGAGACGGCCCACTCGAACGCCGAGTCCGGCCCCGTCCCCAGGTAGGCGGTCCGGCGGGTGTCGAGCAGGACCGTGCACCTGGCGCGCTGTGGCTGCTCCTCGCGGCGCACCATCAGCTCGCCGTAGCGGGCGGTGGAGCGCCAGTGGACCCGGCGCAGGTCGTCCCCGTAGCGGTAGCCGCGCGGGATCACGTCGTCCTCACCGGCCAGTGCCAGGGACCGCTGGCGCCCCTCGCCGTATCCGGAGGCATCGCCCGCCAGTCGCACGGGCGGCAGCGGCTCGGTGCGCGGGACCACGACCAGCGTGTCGTAGGCGCTGAACGAACGGGTCAGTTCGCACATGCCGAAGGGGTCGCTCAGCCGCAGTTGCAGCGGGCCGAGCGGGTAGCGCCCGCGCAGGTCGGACCGGACCCGGTAGGACACCTCGCGCCGCCCGCCCGCCTCCACCCGGTCCAGGACGAACCGCGGCCGGGGCCCGAGGACGTACGGCACCCGGTCCTGGAGCATCAGCAGACCGGTGGGCAGTCGCGAGACGTTGTCCATGCGCAGGTGGACGCGGGCCTCGGAGCCGGCCGGGACGCGCGAGGGGGAGAGCTTGCGGGTGCCCGTGACCCGGTAGCGGGTCCGGTAGAGCACCGTCACGCACACCAGCGGCAGCACGGCGAGCAGCAGACCGACCCGCAGCAGGTCCCCCTGGCCCAGCACGTAGGCGCAGACCGCCGCGGCGGTCCCGGCCGCGAGGAAGGACCGTCCGCGGGTGGTGAGGCCGCCGAGCGCGGCCCGTACACCGCCCTTGTCGTCGCTGCCGTCCATCGCGACGGACCCCGCCGGGGCCATCACGGACGCCGTGCGCCGGGCTGCTGCGGGCCGCCGTACACCGGGCCCGCCTGGGGCGGGGGAGCGTGGACGGCGCCGCCCGCGGCCGTGGGCACCGGGGTGTGCTGGAGGATCTCCAGCACCACCTGCTCGGCGCTGCGGCGGTTGAGCTGGGCCTGCGCGGTGGGCAGCAGCCGGTGGGCGAGCACCGCGACGGCCAGCGCCTGCACGTCGTCCGGGAGGCAGTAGTCCCGGCCGGCCAGCGCGGCGGAGGCCTTGGCGGCGCGCAGCAGGTGCAGCGTGGCACGCGGCGAGGCGCCGAGCCGGAGGTCGGGGTGGTTGCGGGTGGCGCCGACGAGCTGGACGGCGTATCTGCGGACGGCCTCGGCGACGTGGACCGCGCGCACCGCGTCGATGAGCTTCACGATGTCGTGCGCGTGTGCCACGGGCTGGAGGTCGTCGAGCGGGGAGAGCCCGCCGTGTACGTCGAGCATCTTGAGTTCGGCCTCCGCGCTGGGATAGCCGATCGAGACCCGGGCCATGAACCGGTCGCGCTGGGCCTCGGGCAGCGGATACGTGCCCTCCATCTCCACCGGGTTCTGCGTCGCCACGACCATGAAGGGGTCGGGCAGCTCGTAGCTGTGCCCGTCGATGGTGACCTGGCGCTCCTCCATCGACTCCAGCAGCGCGGACTGGGTCTTGGGGGAGGCGCGGTTGATCTCGTCGCCGATCACGATCTGGGCGAAGATCGCACCGGGCTTGAACTCGAAGTCGCGGCGCTGCTGGTCGTATATGGACACACCGGTGATGTCCGATGGCAGCAGGTCGGGCGTGAACTGGATGCGCCGCACCGAGCAGTCGACGGACCGGGCCAGCGCCTTGGCCAGCATGGTCTTGCCCACCCCGGGGACGTCCTCGATCAGGAGGTGCCCCTCCGCGAGCAGCACGGTCAGCGAAAGCCGTACGACCTCGGGCTTCCCCTCGATCACGGCCTCCATCGACCTGCGCACCCGTTCGACGGTGCTGGTCAGATCTGTGAGGCTCGCTCGATCGTCATAGGTCGTCACCCGGCCCTCCTCGGCCCTGCCCCACGCTCACCAAGGAGCACGGGATTCCCCAGTCACGGGCCGACGCCGTCGTGCGGCCCGGCCCACCCCGAAATGCGGACACCGCGCCGGAAACGAGGTCCGACGGGGTGCCACTCACGCATTCTTGTTGCCGTTACCGCTTCGTGTCACTCGCCTGTGGAGAACCAGGGGTGATATGTCGGATTGGGTGAGGATTTCATCACCGGAAGGTGGTCATCCGCTCCCTGCGGGCGGTCCCGGCCGGGCCGACCGGGCCGAAAATCCGATCCACCGGTCGGGAAAATCCGGCACGGAAAATCCGGCACGGAGGACCCGGCGCGGAAGGCCCGGCGCGGAGAATCCGGTCAGGAGGCCGGCAGGACCTCGCGCAGCTTGCCGGTGGTCACGTCGAAGACGAAACCGCGCACGTCGTCGGTGTGCTTGAGGAACGGCGAGGTCCGGGCCCGCTGCATCGACTGGCGCACGTCCTGGTCGGCGTCCGTGTAGGCCTCCACGGCCCACGAGGGCCGCTGTCCGACCTCCCGCTCCAGCTCCTGGCGGAAGTCCTCCGTGATCGACTCCATGCCGCAGCCCGTGTGGTGGATCAGGACGATGCTGCGCGTGCCCAGCGCCCGCTGACTGATCGCCAGCGAACGGATGACGTCGTCGGTGACCACGCCGCCCGCGTTGCGGATGGTGTGGCAGTCGCCCAGCGACAGGCCGAGGGCCTGGTGGAGGTCGAGCCGGGCGTCCATGCAGGCGACCACGGCCACCCGGAGCACCGGCTTGGCGTCCATGCCGGGGTCCTTGAACTCTGCGGCGTAACGGTCGTTCGCCTCGACCAGGCGGTCGGTGACCGTGGCGGCGGGTTCGGCGGGGGAGTGAGAGGAAGTCGACATGCTCAAGACGTTAGCCCCCGCCACCCGCCCCGGTGCGAGGGGGAAGCGGACAAAAAACGTCAGCGGTGCTTGTTGTGAGGTAATCCACAGGTGTGTCTCCGGTCGCCCGCGCGGGTGAACGGACAGGGGTCGACGCGCTGCCGGGTTGATTGATCGGGAATCAATCGAGTGGCAGGGTGGACTAAAGTGACGGGAAGTTACCGACACCCTGCACATTTCGAACTTTTACCCGTGTGCGCGGCGTACGTACGGCCCGGCCCTCTCCCGCTCGCCGGTCGGCTGACGCCCCTTCCCCGGCGCCGGCGGACCTCCCCTTCGCGAGCGGGCGGGGACCAGGCCGTACGTCCCGCCACCCGGGAGCTGAGCCTGAGAGGGCGCATGAGCCAGACCCGACACGTCCCGGTGATGCTCCAGCGATGCCTGGACCTGTTGGCACCGGCTCTGGAGGCGCCGGGCCCCCAGCCCCCCGTGGTCGTCGACTGCACCCTCGGCCTGGGCGGACACAGCGAGGCACTGCTCGCCGCCTTCCCCACCGCCCGGCTGATCGCCCTGGACCGGGACAAGGAGGCCCTGCGGCTCTCCGGCGAGCGGCTCGCGCCCTACGGCGACCGCGCGACCCTGGTGCACGCCGTGTACGACGAACTGCCCGAGGTGCTCGACCGGCTCGGCATCCCCAAGGTGCAGGGCATCCTGTTCGACCTCGGCGTCTCCTCCATGCAACTGGACGAGTCCGACCGAGGCTTCGCCTATGCCCGCGACGCGCCGCTCGACATGCGCATGGACCAGACGACCGGTATAAGCGCCGCCGAGGTCCTCAACACCTACCCGCCGGGCGAACTGGTGCGCATCCTGCGCGCGTACGGCGAGGAGAAGCAGGCCAAGCGGATCGTCTCCGCCGTCGTGCGCGAGCGCGAGAAGGAGCCCTTCACCAACAGCGCCCGGCTCGTCGAGCTGATCCGCGAAGCCCTGCCACAGGCCGCCATGCGCACCGGCGGCAACCCCGCCAAGCGCACCTTCCAGGCCCTGCGCATCGAGGTCAACGGCGAGCTGACGGTCCTGGAGCGGGCCATTCCGGCCGCCGTCGCCGGCCTTGCCGTCGGCGGGCGCATCGCGGTCCTCTCGTACCAGTCGCTGGAGGACCGGCTGGTCAAGCAGGTGTTCGCGGCGGGCGCCGCCAACACCGCCCCGCCCGGCCTGCCCGTCGTCCCCGAGCGCTACCAGCCCCGGCTGAAGCTGCTCACCCGGGGCGCCGAACTCCCCACCGAGGAAGAGGTCGCCGAGAACCGCCGCGCCGCCCCCGCCCGGCTGCGCGGCGCCCAGCGCATCCGCGAGGACGAGCGGTGAGCCGCCGGCGCACGGCCGCGCCCGGCGGGGACGGAGCGGCGCGGTGAGCAAACCGGCCGGGCAGCGACAAGGACGCGCCGCACGGCTCACCCGGCTGATGCCCGCCGGGCCGAGCACCGCGGCCCGGGCCCCGTTCGTCCTGCTGGTCGTCCTGCTCCTGGGCGGCGGCCTGATCACCCTGCTCCTGCTCAACTCCGCGCTCAACGAAGGCTCCTTCCGGCTGAGCGAGCTGAAGAAGCGGACCACCGAGCTGACCGACGAGCAGCAGGCCCTCCAGCGCGACGTCGACGCCTCCTCCGAGCCCGACGCCCTGGCGCGCCGCGCCCGTGAGCTGGGCATGGTCCCCGGCGGCAGCCCCGCCTTCCTCGGCCCGGACGGCAGGATCCGGGGCATTCCCTCCAAGGCCGCGCCGGCCCCGGTCACCGCGCCCGCGCCGACCACGCCCGCCGCCCCCGCCGAAGCCCCCGCACCGGCCGCGTCCCCGTCCGCCGGCACGCCCGCGCCCACCCCCACGGGCACCGCGGCGACCGGACCCGGTGGGCCCACGGCTTCCGGCACCCCGGCAGCCCAGCCCTCCACGAGCCCCGGCAGGTGACACGCAGTGCCCTCCAAGGAACCACCGCGCCGCCGGGTCCCCGGCCCCGCGCGTCCCCGTAACGCCGCCGCGGCGTCCGGCCGGCCCCGCCCCCAGCAGCGGCGGCGCCCGTCCGCCGCGCCGCGCGGACGGGCGCCGCGCGGACGCACCGGCCGGACGCTGCGGCTGGGCAGTCCCCGCCCCAGGCTGCGGCTGATCAGCCTCGCCCTGACGCTCGTCATGGTCGCGTTCGTCGTGCGGCTCCTCCAGGTCCAGGCCGTCGACGCGCACGCGTACGCCGCGAAGGCCGAGAAGAACCGCTACCTGAGCTACACCGTCGCCGCGGAGCGCGGTGAGATCACCGACCGCAGCGGCATCGCGCTGGCCACCAGCGTGGACGCGTACGACATCACGGCCGACCCCAAGATGTTCACGCCGGCCGACAGCAAGGCGCCCGACGCCCCCCAGCAGGCCGCCGCCCTGCTCGCGCCCATCCTCGGCGTCGACGCGGACGGACTGGTCAAGAAGCTCTCCAAGCCCAAGAGCCGGTACGCGGTCCTGGCCCGCAGGCAGACCCCGCAGGTCTGGAAGCAGATCAAGGACCTCAAGTCCGTCTTCGCCGAGAAGGCCGCGAAGGACGAGGCGGCCGGCGGACCCGGCGCGAACGTGCTGGCCGGCGTCTTCCAGGAGGCGACCACCAAGCGGATCTACCCCAACGGCGCCCTGGCCGCCGGGATACTGGGTTACGTCAATGCCGAGGGCAAGGGCGCGGGCGGCCTCGAATCCCAGCTGGACAAGCAGCTCGCGGGCGAGGACGGCACGATCAAGTACGCCCAGTCCGGCGGCCGACGGGTGCCCACGGCGGGGACCAAGGAGGTCCCGGCGGTGGCCGGCTCCGACATCGAGCTCACCATCGACCGCGACATCCAGTGGGCGGCCCAGAAGGCCATCTCCGACCAGGTGGCGAAGTCGAAGGCCGACCGCGGTTACGTCATCGTGCAGAACACCCGCACCGGCGAGGTCCTCGCCATGGCCAACGCCCCGGGCTTCGACCCCAACGACCTCTCGCAGGCCGACGCCGCCTCACTGGGCAACGCGGCCCTCCAGGACGTCTACGAGCCCGGCTCCACGAGCAAGGTGATGTCCATGGCCGCCGTGCTGGAGGAGGGCGTCGCCACCCCCCGTACGCACGTCACGGTCCCCAACCGGCTGCACCGGGGCGACCGCCTCTTCAAGGACGACATCGACCACCCCACCTGGCAGCTGACGCTCAACGGCGTGCTCGCCAAGTCCAGCAACATCGGCACCATCATGGCCACCGGTCAGCTGGGCGGGACCCAGGCCGAGGCGAACAAGGTGCTGTACTCCTACCTGAGGAAATTCGGCATCGGCTCGCCCACCGGCCTCGACTACCCCGGAGAGACGCCCGGCCTCCTCGCCAAGCCGCAGGACTGGTCGACCTCGCAGCAGTACACGATCCCGTTCGGCCAGGGCCTCTCCCTCAACGCCATGCAGGCCGCCTCGATCTACTCGACGATCGCCAACGGCGGCGTACGGATCGAACCGACCCTCGTACGCGGCACCAGGGGGCCGGACGGCCGCTTCACCCCGGCCGACGCACCCGAACAGACCCGGGTGGTCAGCGAGAAGACCGCCAAGACGCTCGCCACCATGCTCGAATCGGTGGTCAGCGATCAGGAGGGCACGGGTACGAAGGCCCAGATCCCCGGCTACCGGATCGCGGGCAAGACCGGCACCGCCAACCGCGTCGACCCGGTGCGCGGCGGCTACCACGGCTACACCGCGTCCTTCGCCGGTTTCGCGCCCGCCGACGACCCGCAGGTCACCGTCTACTGCGCGATCCAGAATCCCACCAAGGGGAGCCACTTCGGCGGCCAGACCTGCGGTCCCGTCTACAAGCAGGTCATGGAATTCGCCCTCAAGACACTCCAGACACCCCCGTCCGGCCGCCCGCCGGCCAAGCTGCCGGTCTTCTTCGGAACCGGCGAGTGAACTCGCGGAGACCACCAGTGACAACCATCACCCCCGACCCCGGAAACCGGAACGAGAACGTCCGTTCCGGTGCCCCCTCACTTCGCGAGAGGCCGGGTGCGCCCGGTACGCTCACCGCCGTGCCCCACGCTGAACAGTCCCGAACGACCCAGAAGGACGCGCCTGTGAACTACCCGGGAGCGCCCCGCCCGGACCGGCTGCGGCCGACGTCCCTGGCCACGCTCGCAGACCGGCTGGGAGCCGAACCGCCGGGTACCGGCGACGTCACCGGCATCACCCACGACTCCCGGGCCGTGCGCCCCGGAGACCTGTACGCGGCCCTGCCGGGCGCCCGCCTGCACGGTGCCGACTTCGCCGCCCAGGCGGCCGGTCTCGGCGCGGTGGCCGTCCTCACCGACCCGTCCGGCGCCGAACGCGCCCGGGCCACCGGGATCCCGGTGCTGGTCACCGACGACCCGCGCGGCCGGATGGGCGAACTCGCCGCCGAGATCTACGGCCGCCCCGGCGCGGACCTCCTGCAGGTCGGCATCACCGGCACGTCCGGCAAGACCACCACCGCCTACCTCGTCGAGGGCGGCTTCCGCGGCGCCGGACGCTCCACCGGGCTCATCGGCACCGTGGAGACGCGGATCGGCGACGAGCGCATCAAGTCCGAGCGCACCACGCCCGAAGCCACCGACCTGCAGGCCCTGTTCGCCGTCATGCGCGAACGCGGTGTCGACGCCGTCACCATGGAGGTCTCCAGCCACGCGCTGGTCCTCGGCCGGGTCGACGGCTGCGTCTTCGACGTCGCCGTCTTCAACAACCTCAGCCCGGAGCACATGGAGTTCCACTCCGGCATGGAGGACTACTTCCAGGCGAAGGCCCGGCTGTTCACCCCGCAGCGCAGCAGGCGGGGCGTCGTCAACCACGACGACGAGTACGGCCGCAGGCTCGTCACCGAGGCCTCCGTGCCCATCACGACCTTCTCCGCCGAGGGCCACCCGGACGCCGACTGGCGCGCCGAGGACGTCGTCGTCGGCCAACTCGGCTCCACGTTCACCGCCGTCGGGCCCCAGGGCGAGCGGGTCACCGCCAAGGCCCCACTGCCCGGCCCGTTCAACGTCGCCAACACCCTGGCCGCGATCGTCGCCCTCGCCGTCGCCGGCGTCGACCCGCAGACCGCGGCGGACGGCATCGCGGCCGTGCCCGGGGTGCCCGGCCGGCTGGAGCGGATCGACGCCGGACAGCCCTACCTCGCGCTCGTCGACTACGCGCACAAGACCGACGCCGTCGAGTCCGTGCTGCGCTCCCTGCGCAAGGTCACCAAGGGCAGGCTGCACGTCGTCCTCGGCTGCGGCGGCGACCGCGACACCACCAAGCGCGGCCCGATGGGCGCGGCGGCGGCCCGGCTCGCCGACACCGCCGTACTGACCTCCGACAACCCCCGCTCCGAGGACCCCCTCGGTATCCTCGCCGCCATGCTCGCCGGCGCCGCCGAGGTGCCCGTCCACGAGCGCGGCGACGTGCTCGTCGACGCCGACCGGGCCGCGGCCGTCGCCGCCGCGGTGAGCCGGGCCGAGCCCGGCGACACCGTGCTCGTCGCCGGCAAGGGCCACGAGCAGGGCCAGGACGTCCACGGTGTCGTCCGCCCCTTCGACGACCGGGTGGTCCTGCGCGCGGCCATCGAGCGGTCCCTGGGGCACGACGGCGCCGACCGGAGTGCCTCCCACCACGAGAACAACAGTCAGGGATGACCAAGTGATCGCCCTTTCCCTCGCCGAGATCGCCGAAATCGTCGGCGGGCAGACGCACGACATACCGGATCCGGCAGTAACCGTCAGCGGGCCGGTCGTCATCGACTCCCGCAAGGTGACGCCCGGCAGCCTGTTCGTCGCCTTCGCCGGCGAACGGGCCGACGGCCACGACTACGCCGAGCGCGCCGTCGAGGCGGGCGCGGCCCTCGTCCTGGCCACCCGTCCCCTCGGCGTGCCCGCGATCGTCGTCGACGACGTCGTGGCGGCCCTCGGCGCGCTCTCCCGCGCCGTCGTCGGCCGCCTCGGCGCCACCGTCGTCGCCCTCACCGGCTCCGCGGGCAAGACCTCCACCAAGGACCTCATCGCGCAACTCCTGGAGCGCAAGGGGCCCACCGTCTACCCGGAGGGCAACCTCAACAACGAGATCGGCCTGCCGCTCACCGCGCTGCGCGCCACCGACGAGACCCGGCACCTGGTCCTCGAAATGGGCGCCCGGTACATCGGGGACATCCGCTACCTCACCGGACTCGTCCCCCCGCGCATCGGCCTCGTGCTCAACGTCGGCAGCGCGCACATCGGCGAGTTCGGCGGCAAGGAGCAGATCGCCCAGGCCAAGGGCGAGATGGTCGAGTCGCTGCCCGAGGACGGCGTCGCGGTCCTCAACGCCGACGACCCCCTGGTACGCGCCATGTCCTCCCGTACCAAGGCCCGGGTGGTCCTCTTCGGCGAAGCCGCGGATGCGGACGTACGGGGCGAAGACGTGCGCCTCACCGCCGACGGACGCCCCGCGTTCCGCCTCCACACACCCACCGGGTGCAGCGAGGTGACCATGCGCCTGTACGGTGAGCACCACGTGTCGAACGCGCTCGCCGCGGCCGCCGTCGCCCATGAGCTGGGCCTGTCCGCAGACGAGATCGCCGAAGGGCTCTCCGAGGCGGGCACCCTCTCCCGCTGGCGCATGGAGGTCACCGAGCGTCCGGACGGCGTGACGTTCGTCAATGACGCCTACAACGCCAACCCCGAATCCATGAAGGCCGCGCTCCGCGCGCTGGTCGCCATGGGAAAGGGGCGTCGTACGTGGGCGGTGCTCGGCCTGATGGCCGAGCTCGGCGACGCCTCGCTCGCCGAGCACGACGCGGTCGGACGGCTCGCCGTCCGGCTCAACGTCAGCAAGCTCGTCGCGGTCGGGGGCAGAGAAGCCTCCTGGCTGCAACTGGGCGCATACAACGAGGGTTCGTGGGGTGAGGAGTCGGTGCACGTGTCCGACGCACAGGCTGCCGTCGACCTGTTGCGCAGGGAACTGCGCCCGGGAGACGTGGTGCTGGTGAAGGCGTCCCGGTCGGTCGGCCTGGAGCAGGTCGTCACAGCACTGCTGGAGAACGCGACCGAGGGCGAGGTCGCGGGCCGATGAGGCAGATCCTCTTCGCGGGAGCCATCGGGCTCTTCCTGACCCTGGTCGGCACGCCGCTGCTGATCAAGCTCCTGGCCCGCAAGGGATACGGGCAGTTCATCCGGGACGACGGCCCGCGCACCCACGGGTCCAAGAAGGGCACGCCCACGATGGGCGGCATCGCCTTCATCCTGGCGACGCTCATCGCGTACTTCCTGGCGAAGGTGATCACCGGCGAGGAGATGCGCTTCTCCGGTGTGCTGGTCCTCTTCCTGATGACCGGCATGGGACTCGTCGGCTTCCTCGACGACTACATCAAGATCGTCAAGCAGCGCTCGCTCGGTCTGCGGGCCAAGGCGAAGATGGCCGGCCAGCTGATAGTCGGGATCGCCTTCGCGGTGCTCTCGCTCCAGTTCGCCGACGCCCGCGGCAACACCCCGGCGTCCGACAAGCTCTCGTTCGTCGAGGACTTCGGCTGGTCGATCGGCCCGGTGCTCTTCGTCGTCTGGGCGCTGTTCATGATCCTCGCCATGTCCAACGGCGTGAACCTGACGGACGGTCTGGACGGCCTGGCCACCGGCGCGTCGGTGATGGTCTTCGGCGCGTACACCTTCATCGGGCTCTGGCAGTTCCAGGAGTCCTGCGCCAACGCCACCACCCTCACGAACCCCAGCGCCTGTTTCGAGGTGCGCGACCCGCTCGACCTCGCGGTCGTGGCCTCCGCGCTGATGGGCTCCTGCTTCGGCTTCCTGTGGTGGAACACCTCGCCGGCCAAGATCTTCATGGGGGACACCGGCTCGCTCGCCCTCGGCGGCGCGCTCGCGGGCCTCGCGATCTGCTCCCGCACCGAATTCCTGATGGCGGTCCTCGGCGGCCTCTTCGTGATGATCACGCTGTCCGTCGTCATCCAGGTCGGCTCGTTCAAGATGACCGGCAAGCGCGTCTTCCGCATGGCCCCCCTCCAGCACCACTTCGAACTCAAGGGGTGGTCCGAAGTCCTTGTCGTGGTCCGCTTCTGGATCATCCAGGGCATGTGCGTGATCGTCGGACTCGGCCTCTTCTACGCAGGATGGGCAGCCAAGAAGTGAGCAACGTGGACTGGCAGGGCAAGCACGTCACGGTCGCCGGACTCGGCGTCTCCGGAATCCCGGCGGCCCGGGTGCTGCACGGCCTCGGCGCCGTCGTCACCGTGGTCAACGACGGCGACGACGAGCGCTCCCGCGCCCAGGCCGCCGAGCTGGAGGCGCAGGGCATCGCCGTGCGCCTCGGCGACGGCGACACCCTGCCCGCGTCCACCGAACTCGTCGTCACCGCCCCCGGCTGGAAGCCCGGCAAGCCGCTGTTCGCCGCGGCCGCCGAGGCGGGCGTCCCGGTCTGGGGCGACGTCGAACTCGCCTGGCGGCTGCGCGGGCGGGACGGCCGGGAGCCGGCACCCTGGCTCGCGGTCACCGGCACCAACGGAAAGACCACGACCGTACGGATGCTCGCCTCCATCCTGGAGGCCGCCGGGCTGCGCACCGCCGCCGTCGGCAACATCGGGGTCTCCCTGCTGGACGCCGTGCTCGGCGAGGAGACGTACGACGTGCTCGCCGTCGAACTGTCCAGCTACCAGCTGCACTGGGCGCCCTCGCTGCGCGCCCACTCCGCCGTCGTGCTCAACCTGGCCCCCGACCACCTCGACTGGCACGGCTCCATGGAGGCGTACGCCGCCGACAAGGGCCGGATCTACGAGGGCAACCGCGTCGCCTGCGTGTACAACGCCGCCGACCCGGCCACCGAGGACCTGGTGCGCGAGGCGGACGTCGAGGAGGGCTGCCGGGCCATCGGCTTCACCCTCGGCACCCCGGGGCCCTCGCAGCTCGGTGTCGTCGACGGCATCCTCGTCGACCGGGCTTTCGTGAAGAACCGCCAGAAGCAGGCCCAGGAGCTGGCCGAGGTCGCCGACGTCAACCCGCCGGCCCCGCACAACATCGCCAACGCCCTGGCCGCCGCCGCCCTGGCCCGCGCCTTCGGCGTCGAGCCCGCCGCCGTGCGCGACGGGCTGCGCGCCTTCCGTCCCGACCCGCACCGCATCGAGCACGTCGCGGACCTCGACGGCGTCGCGTACGTGGACGACTCCAAGGCCACCAACACGCACGCCGCCGAAGCCTCGCTCGCCGCCTACGACTCCATCGTCTGGATCGCCGGCGGCCTGGCCAAGGGCGCCACGTTCGACGAGCTGGTGACCGGTTGCGCCAAGCGGCTCCGGGGCGTCGTGCTGATGGGCGCGGACCGGGCCCTGATCCGCGAAGCCCTCGCGCGACACGCGCCCGAGGTCCCGGTGGTCGACCTCGACCGGACCGACACTGGGGCGATGTCCGAGGCGGTCGCCGAGGCCGCACGGCTCGCCCGGCCGGGAGACACCGTACTGATGGCCCCGGCCTGCGCCTCCATGGACATGTTCGTCAACTACAACAAGCGGGGCGAGGCCTTCGCGGATGCCGTCCGCGCCCGCGCCGCCGAGAGCGCCTGACGGGCCCGGCCGCCGCGCCGTACCGTCCCGGAGCACCGGGGCGCGTACGGCTGTGCCGGGGCGGGGCCCCGGCGCCGGGGCCCCGGGCACGAGCAGTGGAGGGGACAGGGACATGCCGGCCGAAGAGAGCGTGCGGGTACGGCCCGCTGCCAAGGCCCGGCGGCCCGCGGCGGTGCGGGCCCGGAACGCGGGCAGCCCCCGCAGCCCGCGCGGCGGCGGTGCGCGGCGGCTGTACGAGCGGGCCCGGCGGGCCTGGGACCGCCCGCTGACGGCGTACTACGTGATCCTGGGCGCCGGACTGCTGATCACCGTGCTCGGACTGGTGATGGTCTACTCCGCCTCGATGATCAAGGCCCTGGAACTGGGCAAGCCCGGGACCTACTTCTTCCGCAAGCAGTTCCTGGCCGCCGTGATCGGGGCCGGGCTGATGGCGGCCGCCGCCCGGATGCCGGTCAAGCTGCACCGCGCGCTGTCCTACCCGCTGCTCCTGGGCGCCGTCTTCCTGATGGTCCTGGTCCAGGTGCCGGGGATAGGGATGTCGGTCAACGGCAACCGCAACTGGCTCTACCTGGGCGGGCCCTTCCAGCTCCAGCCCAGCGAGTTCGGGAAGCTGGCCCTCCTGCTGTGGGGGGCCGACCTGCTCGCCCGTAAACAGGACAAACGGCTGCTGACCCAGTGGAAGCACATGCTGGTGCCGCTGGTGCCGGTCGCCTTCATGCTGCTCGGACTCATCATGCTCGGCGGCGACATGGGCACTGCGATCATTCTCACTGCCATCCTGTTCGGGCTGCTCTGGCTGGCCGGCGCGCCCACCCGGCTGTTCGCCGGCGTGCTCGCCACCGCCGGTCTCATCGGCTTCCTGCTGATCAAGACCAGCCCCAACCGCATGTCCAGGCTGGACTGCATGGGAGCCAGCGAGCCAGGCCCCGGCGGCTCCTGCTGGCAGGCCGTGCACGGGATCTACGCTCTGGCGTCGGGCGGATGGTTCGGATCGGGCCTCGGTGCAAGTGTGGAAAAATGGGGCCAACTGCCCGAACCTCACACCGACTTCATCTTCGCCATCACCGGGGAGGAACTGGGGTTGGCGGGGACGCTGTCGGTGCTCGCCCTCTTCGCGGCTCTAGGCTATGCGGGTATCCGCGTGGCGGGACGCACGGAGGACCCCTTCGTGAGGTACGCAGCGGGAGGTGTGACCACCTGGATCACGGCGCAGGCCGTGATCAACATCGGTGCGGTGCTCGGCCTGCTGCCGATCGCCGGTGTCCCGCTCCCGCTGTTCTCCTACGGCGGGTCGGCCCTGCTGCCGGCCATGTTCGCCGTCGGGCTGCTGATCGCGTTCGCGCGGGACGAGCCCGCCGCGAAGGCGGCCCTGGCCGTGCGGAGGCCCGGGGTGAGATGGAAGACGATGAGACGGCGCGTCAAGAAGCGTTCGTCCGGAGAGCGGTGAATTTCGGTGCATGTCGTACTCGCCGGCGGGGGGACCGCCGGCCACATCGAGCCCGCGCTGGCCCTCGCGGACGCCCTGCGCAGGCAGGACCCGAGCGTGGGGATCACCGCTCTCGGCACGGAGCGCGGACTCGAGACCAGGCTCGTACCCGAGCGGGGGTACGAACTGGCCCTGATCCCGGCCGTACCGCTGCCGCGCAAGCCCACCCCCGAACTCATCACCGTCCCGGGCCGGCTGCGCGGCACCATCAAGGCCGCCGAGCAGGTCCTGGAACGCACCAGGGCCGACTGCGTGGTCGGCTTCGGCGGTTACGTGGCCCTGCCGGGCTATCTCGCCGCCAAGCGCGCGGGCGTCCCCATCGTGGTCCACGAGGCCAACGCCCGGCCCGGTCTGGCCAACAAGATCGGCTCGCGCTACGCGCACGGCGTCGCCGTCTCCACGCCCGACAGCAAGCTGCGCGGCGCCCGCTACATCGGCATCCCGCTCCGCCGCACCATCGCCACCCTCGACCGGGCCCGCGTCCGCCCCGAGGCGCGCGCGGCGTTCGGCCTCGACCCCAACCTGCCGACGCTGCTGGTCTCCGGCGGCTCGCAGGGCGCCCGTCACCTCAACGAGGTGGTGCAGCGCGTCGCTCCGCTGCTCCAGCGCTCCGGCATCCAGATCCTGCACGTGGTCGGTCCGAAGAACGAATTGCCGCGCGTGGACAACATGCCCGGGATGCCCCCCTACATCCCGGTACCGTACGTGGACCGGATGGATCTCGCGTACGCCGCGGCCGACATGATGCTCTGCCGCGCGGGCGCGATGACCGTCGCCGAACTCTCCGCCGTCGGACTGCCCGCCGCCTACGTCCCGTTGCCCATCGGCAACGGCGAACAGCGGCTGAACGCCCAGCCGGTGGTCAACGCCGGCGGCGGCCTGCTGGTGGACGACGCCGCGCTCACCCCCGAGTGGGTGCAGGGCAACGTCCTCCCGGTGCTGTCCGATCCGCACCGGTTGTATGAAATGTCCCGCGCCGCCGCCGAGTTCGGCCGCCGGGACGCCGACGATCTGCTGGTCGGCATGGTGTACGAGGCGATTGCCGCACGCCGTAACGCGTGAGGCGGGCGGGTCCGGGGGCGATGGCCCCCGGACCCGGCGTAAGGAGCGAGCGTGGCCGGACCGACGACCGCCCAGCGCGGTGCAGGGAAACAGGAGGACGCCCCGAACCGGCCGCCGCGCCCACGTCCCGAGGGGCGCCGCGTTCCCCGGCGACGGCTGCTGATCCTGATCGGCGCGGCCGTGCTGCTGCTCGGCTCCGGCGCGGTCTGGGCGCTGTACGGTTCCTCCTGGCTGAGGGTCGAACAGGTCAGGATCACCGGAGTCCGGGTGCTGACGCCGGCCGAGGTGGAGCGCGCGGCCGCGGTGCCCATGGACGCCCCGCTCGCCTCCGTGGACACCGGCGCGATCGAGAAGAGGCTGCGCCGGAAGCTGCCGCGTATCGGCTCGGTGGATGTCGTTCGGTCATGGCCGCACGGCATCGGACTTAAAGTGACCGAACGAAAGCCGGTCCTGTTGGTGAAAAAGGGCGCGAAGTTCATTGAAGTGGACGCCGAGGGCGTGCGCTTCGCCACAGTGGGCAAGGCGCCCGCGCACGTGCCCCTGCTGGAATCGGCCGCCGGCCGCTCCGCCGGTCTGCGCCGCTTCGGCAGTGACCGGCTGGTGCGCGAAGCGGTCCGGGTCGCGGGCGATCTGCCCGGCGGTGTCGCCGAGGACACCCGGGTCGTCCGGGTCGCCTCGTACGACGCCATCTCCCTGGAACTCAGCGGGGATCGCACGGTGATGTGGGGAAGTGGTGAAGCGGGCGCGGTGAAGGCGAGAGTTCTCACCGCGCTCATGAAAGCCGCACCCAAAGCGGGACACTTCGACGTGAGTGCCCCCACCGCTCCTGCGGTGTCGGGTGGTTGACGCACATTTGGCCTGGCCAGCACCCTGGTTGGTCAGCGCTACGGGTGATCACATAGGGTGAAAAGAAAAACGGGAGGTTCGGCGTGTTCGTTGAACGGGCGCCGCTTGTCGACTTAGTGTCCTGTGCGGAAGAGTCCATGAAGCAGACACACTGGTAACCCTAAACTTGAACGTTAGGGTTCGGGTCGGCGTTCGGACCGTCCCAATCGGCATCCGTCGTCGCGGCGGCATCACCGTCAAGCGACGACACGTAACTCGAGGCGAGAGGCCTTCGACGTGGCAGCACCGCAGAACTACCTCGCAGTCATCAAGGTCATCGGTGTCGGCGGCGGTGGTGTCAATGCCATCAACCGAATGATCGAGGTCGGCCTCAAGGGCGTCGAGTTCATCGCGATCAACACGGATGCGCAAGCCCTGTTGATGAGCGACGCCGACGTCAAGCTCGACGTCGGCCGCGAACTCACCCGCGGCCTGGGCGCCGGGGCGAACCCGGCCGTCGGTCGTAAGGCGGCAGAGGACCACCGTGAGGAGATCGAGGAGGTCCTCAAGGGGGCCGACATGGTCTTCGTCACCGCAGGCGAAGGCGGCGGCACCGGCACCGGTGGCGCACCCGTCGTCGCCAACATCGCGCGCTCGCTCGGCGCCCTCACGATCGGTGTGGTCACCCGCCCGTTCACCTTCGAGGGCCGGCGTCGCGCGAATCAGGCGGAGGACGGCATCGCCGAGCTCCGCGAAGAGGTCGACACCCTCATCGTCATCCCCAACGACCGGCTGCTGTCCATCTCGGACCGCCAGGTCAGCGTGCTCGACGCGTTCAAGTCGGCCGACCAGGTCCTGCTCTCGGGTGTCCAGGGCATCACCGACCTCATCACCACCCCGGGTCTGATCAACCTCGACTTCGCCGACGTCAAGTCGGTCATGTCCGAGGCCGGGTCGGCGCTCATGGGCATCGGCTCCGCCCGTGGCGACGACCGCGCGGTGGCCGCCGCGGAGATGGCGATCTCCTCGCCCCTCCTGGAGGCGTCCATCGACGGCGCCCGCGGTGTCCTGCTCTCCATCTCCGGCGGCAGCGACCTCGGTCTCTTCGAGATCAACGAGGCCGCCCAGCTGGTGAGCGAGGCGGCGCACCCCGAGGCGAACATCATCTTCGGCGCGGTCATCGACGACGCCCTCGGCGACGAGGTGCGGGTCACCGTCATCGCGGCGGGCTTCGACGGCGGACAGCCGCCGGCCCGTCGGGAGATCGCCCTGGGAGGCAACACGGCCAAGCGCGAGGAGCCGGCCCCGACGCCGGTCCGGGCCGCTCCCGAGCCGGTGCGCCAGTCGGGCGGACTGGGTTCCGTCCCGCCGCGCGAGGAGCCGCCGGTGCAGGCCGAGCCGGCTCCGGTTTCGGGTGAGACCCACCTTCCGCCGGTCGCCGTTCCGCCGCACGTCCCGCCGGCCCGTCCCTACTCGGACTCCCAGGCCGAAGAGCTGGACGTACCGGACTTCTTGAAGTGATAGATCCGCACGACGCAGTGAGCTCGAAGGTTTCTGTCTTTTCGCGGGGCGGCGCTCACTTCTCCTTCACCGACAGGTGGGGCGGAGTGAGCGCCGCCCCGTACGCGGAGCTCAATCTCGGCGGCGCGGTCGGTGACGACCCCGCCGCCGTTCTCGCCAACCGCGAGCGCGCCGCGCGTGCCCGGGGGCTCGATCCGGCGCGGGTCGTCTGGATGAACCAGGTCCACGGCCGTGACGTGGCCGTGGTCGACGGCCCCTGGGGTGACGCCCGGGAGGTCCCCGCCGTCGACGCGGTGGTGACCGCGCGGCGCGGGCTCGCCCTCGCCGTGCTGACCGCCGACTGCACGCCCGTCCTGCTCGCCGACCCGGAGGCGGGCGTCGTCGCGGCGGCGCACGCGGGCCGGCCGGGGCTGGTCGCCGGGGTCGTGCCGGCCGCGGTCGAGGCCATGGTCCGGCTCGGCGCGGAGGTCTCCCGGATCACCGCCCGTACCGGACCGGCCGTCTGCGGGCGGTGCTACGAGGTACCGGCCGCGATGCGGGACGAGGTCGCCGCGAGCGTGGCCGCCTCGTGGTCCGAGACCGGCTGGGGCACCCCGGCGGTGGACGTCACCGGCGGGGTGCACGCCCAGCTGGCGGCGCTCGGCGTCACCGACCGGCACGCGTCGCCCTTCTGCACCCTGGAATCGGGCGACCACTTCTCGTACCGACGCGACCGCACCACCGGGCGGCTCGCCGGATATGTCTGGCTGGACTGATAGGGCATGACGGAACGCAAGGAACAACTCGCCGCGAATCTGGCGCGGGTGGAGGAACGGATCGCTTCGGCCTGTGTCGCGGCCGGGCGCAAGCGGGAGGAGGTGACCCTGATCGTGGTCACCAAGACCTACCCCGCGAGCGATGTGCGGATTCTGCACGAACTCGGTGTGCGTCAGGTCGCGGAGAACCGCGACCAGGACGCCGCCCCCAAGGCCGCCGCTTGCGCGGATCTGTCTCTTTCCTGGCACTTTGTCGGTCAGTTGCAGACGAACAAGGTTCGTTCCGTGGCCGGTTATGCCGATGTCGTGCAGTCGGTGGACCGTACGAAACTGGTGACCGCCCTCTCGGCGGCGGCCGGGCGCGGGGGCCGCGAACTCGGCTGTCTCGTCCAGGTCGCGCTCGACGCGGAGAGCGGTGAGCGGGGCGCCCGTGGCGGTGTCGCCCCCGACGGGATCGAGGAGTTGGCCGACGCGGTCGCCGCCGCGCCCGGGCTGCGGCTGGACGGGCTGATGACCGTCGCGCCGCTCTCCGGCCCGTTCGCCGGGCGGCAACGGGCCGCGTTCGACCGGCTGATGGAATTCTCATCCCGGCTGCGCGGGAACCATCCGGCTGCGAACATGGTCTCTGCAGGGATGAGCGCGGACCTCGAGGACGCGATCGCGGCCGGAGCGACACATGTGCGCGTCGGTACTGCGGTACTCGGAGTCCGCCCCGGGCTCGGGTAACGTCGCCAAGCAGGTCGGACCACAGTAGAAAATATGGTCATTACCGCCCAGGGCGGGCAGGCCGGAGTGGATCGCGGGCACTTGGTGACAGATGCCGATCCACCACAGAGCGGAGGACTCGGAGCATGGCCGGCGCGATGCGCAAGATGGCGGTCTACCTCGGCCTCGTGGAGGACGATGGGTACGACGGTCCGGGGTTCGACCCCGACGACGAATTCGAACCCGAGCCGGAGCCCGAGCGCGACCGGCGCCGGCATCAGCCCGCGCATCAGGTGGAGCGGGACCGGGAGCGTGACGAACCGGTCCGCGCGGTACAGCCGCCGGCGCAGCGGGAGCCGGTCCAAATCCCCGTGGAGCGCGAGCGACCCGCCCGGATCGCACCCGTGGCATCCATCACACCTGAACGCCCGAACATGGAGAAGAACGCACCGGTGATCATGCCCAAGGTCGTGTCCGAGCGGGAGCCCTACCGGATCACCACGCTGCACCCCAGGACCTACAACGAGGCCCGTACCATCGGGGAACACTTCCGTGAGGGCACTCCGGTGATCATGAATCTCACGGAGATGGACGATACGGACGCAAAGCGACTTGTCGACTTTGCCGCGGGACTCGTCTTCGGTCTCCATGGCAGCATTGAGCGAGTGACACAGAAGGTGTTCCTGTTGTCGCCTGCTAACGTCGATGTCACGGCGGAGGACAAGGCCCGCATCGCAGAGGGCGGATTCTTCAACCAGAGCTGAGAACACGACACCGGGAACGACCCGGCCGCGAGGCCGGCGCTACGAGAGCCAGGGGAGAGGGAAGCGCGAGGATGGGCGTCGCACAAAGTGTTGTCTACATCGCGTTGATGTGTTTCCTCATCGTGCTGATCTTCCGGCTCGTCATGGACTACGTCTTCCAGTTCGCACGTTCATGGCAGCCGGGCAAGCCGATGGTGGTCGTCCTTGAGACGACCTACACGGTCACCGATCCACCGCTCAAGCTCCTGCGGCGGTTCATCCCGCCGCTGCGTCTCGGGGGCGTGGCACTCGACCTGTCCTTCTTCGTTCTGATGATCATCGTTTCCATCCTGATCAGCGTCGTGACCAGGCTGTGAGCGATACGGTCCTGCCGACTGCCGACGACTACGTAGAGGTGAAGAAGAGATGCCGCTGACTCCCGAGGATGTGCGGAACAAGCAGTTCACGACGGTCCGCCTCCGAGAGGGCTACGACGAGGACGAGGTCGATGCCTTCCTCGACGAGGTCGAGTCGGAGCTGACCCGCCTGCTCCGTGAGAACGAGGACCTGCGTGCCAAGCTGGCCGCCGCCACGCGTGCCGCCGCGCAGAACCAGCAGCAGGGCATGCGCAAGCCGCCGGAGCAGCAGGACCGGCCGGGTGCCCCGGTGCCCGCCGCCATATCGGGCCCGCCGGTCCAGCAGCAGCCCCCGCAGATGGGTCCCCCCCAGCTGCCCGGTGGTGCTCCGCAGCTGCCCGCCGGTCCCAGCGGCCACGGCCCCCAGGGCCCGCACGGTCCCGGTCCGCAGGGCCCCCACGGCCCCGGCCCGATGCAGGGTGGTCCCATGGGCGGACCGATGGGCGGCCCCATGGGCGGTCACAACCCGCAGCAGCAGCAGATGCAGCAGATGCAGCCGCCGCCGCAGATGCAGCAGCAGGGCCCCGGTGGCGACAGCGCCGCCCGTGTCCTGTCCCTGGCCCAGCAGACCGCCGACCAGGCGATCGCGGAGGCCCGTTCCGAGGCCAACAAGATCGTCGGCGAGGCACGCAGCCGCGCCGAGGGCCTGGAGCGGGACGCCCGGGCCAAGGCGGACGCGCTGGAGCGGGACGCGCAGGAGAAGCACCGCGTGGCGATGGGCTCGCTGGAGTCGGCCCGCGCGACGCTGGAGCGCAAGGTCGAGGACCTGCGTGGCTTCGAGCGTGAGTACCGGACCCGTCTGAAGTCCTACCTGGAGAGCCAGCTGCGTCAGCTGGAGACCCAGGCCGACGACTCGCTGGCTCCGCCGCGTGCGCAGGCCACCCCGTCGCTGCCGCCGTCGCCCTCGCTGGCTCCGGCCGGTGCGGGTGCCATGGGGCACACCATGGGCGGCAACCACGGCGGCCAGCCGATGGGCGGCAACCCGTCCATGGGCGGTGGCCCGTCCTACGGCGGTCAGCAGCAGATGTCCCCGGCGATGACGCAGCCGATGGCGCCGGTGCGGCCGCAGGCGCCGCAGCCGATGCAGCAGGCGCCGTCGCCGATGCGGGGCTTCCTGATCGACGAGGACGACAACTGAGCGGGACGCGCTCGTTGAGCGCGTAGCCGTCGGCAGGCTGAGGGCCGGGCCCCGGGGAATCCCCGGGGCCCGGCCCTTTTGCGCGGGTGCGGGGCCGCCGCGGGGTGGGGAAACGGAAGGGGCCCGGCCGCCGGAGACGTTCGGCGGCCGGGCCCCTCGGGGCAGGGGTTACGCCTCCGTCTTGCGGAGGCGGAACGTCAGGGACAGACCCTCGTCCTCGAACGGAGCGCCGTACGCCCCGTCCGCCTCGCCCTCCGCGTAGTCCAGGGCCAGAACCTCGTCCGCGATCAGGCTCGCGTGCTCGGTCAGGGCCTCCGTCGTCGCGGGGGACGTGGAGGTCCAGCGGACGGCGATGCGGTCCGCGACGTCCAGGCCGCTGTTCTTGCGGGCCTCCTGGATCAGGCGGATCGCGTCACGGGCCAGGCCCGCCCGGCGCAGCTCCGGCGTGATCTCCAGGTCCAGCGCGACCGTCGCGCCCGAGTCGGAGGCCACCGACCAGCCCTCGCGCGGGGTCTCCGTGATGATGACCTCCTCGGGCGAGAGGGCGACCGGCTCGCCGTCCACCTCCACCGACGCCGTGCCTTCGCGCAGGGCCAGCGACAGCGCCGCCGCGTCCGCGTTCGCCACGGCCTTGGCCACCGCCTGGACGCCCTTGCCGAACCGCTTGCCCAGCGCCCGGAAGTTCGCCTTGGCCGTGGTGTCGACCAGCGAGCCGCCCACCTCGGACAGCGAGGCCAGTGAGGAGACGTTCAGTTCCTCCGTGATCTGGGCGCGCAGCTCCGGGGAGAGGGACTCGAAGCCCGAGGCCGCGACCAGGGCGCGGGACAGCGGCTGGCGGGTCTTGACACCCGACTCGGCCCGCGTGGCCCGGCCCAGCTCCACCAGGCGGCGCACGAGCGCCATCTGCGCCGAGAGGGCGGGGTCGATCGCCGCCGGGTCGGCCTTCGGCCAGGAGGACAGGTGGACCGACTCCGGCGCGTCCGGGGTGACCGGCACGACCAGGTCCTGCCAGACCCGCTCGGTGATGAACGGGGTCAGCGGGGCCATCAGCCGGGTCACCGTCTCGACGACCTCGTGCAGCGTGCGCAGCGCCGCCTTGTCGCCCTGCCAGAAGCGGCGGCGGGAGCGGCGCACGTACCAGTTGGACAGGTCGTCGACGAACGCGGACAGCAGCTTGCCTGCGCGCTGGGTGTCGTAGCCCTCCAGCGCCTGCGTGACCTGGTCCACCAGCGTGTTCAGCTCACCGAGCAGCCAGCGGTCCAGGACCGTGCGGTCGGCGGGCGCCGGGTCCGCGGCCGAGGGCGCCCAGTTCGACGTACGGGCGTACAGGGCCTGGAAGGCGACCGTGTTCCAGTACGTGAGGAGCGTCTTGCGGACGACCTCCTGGATCGTGCCGTGGCCCACGCGCCGGGCCGCCCAGGGGGAGCCGCCCGCCGCCATGAACCAGCGCACCGCGTCGGCGCCGTGCTGGTCCATGAGCGGGATCGGCTGGAGGATGTTGCCCAGGTGCTTGGACATCTTCCGGCCGTCCTCGGCGAGGATGTGGCCCAGGCATACGACGTTCTCGTACGACGACTTGTCGAAGACCAGCGTGCCGACCGCCATCAGCGTGTAGAACCAGCCGCGGGTCTGGTCGATGGCCTCCGAGATGAACTGCGCCGGGTAGCGGCTCTCGAAGATCTCCTTGTTCTTGTACGGGTAGCCCCACTGCGCGAACGGCATCGAGCCCGAGTCGTACCAGGCGTCGATGACCTCCGGGACGCGGCGCGCCTCGTGCCCGCAGCCCTCGTGCGTGCACGCGAAGGTGACGTCGTCGATGAACGGCCGGTGCGGGTCCAGACCGGAGAGGTCCGTGCCGGCCAGCTCGCCCAGTTCGGCGCGCGAGCCCACACAGGTGAGGTGGCCGTCCTCGCAGCGCCAGATCGGCAGCGGGGTGCCCCAGTAGCGGTTGCGGGACAGCGCCCAGTCGACGTTGTTGGTCAGCCAGTCGCCGAAGCGGCCGTGCTTGACGGAGTCCGGGAACCAGTTGGTCTTCTCGTTCTCCTGGAGCAGCCGCTCCTTGACCGCCGTCGTGCGGATGTACCAGGACGGCTGCGCGTAGTACAGCAGCGCGGTGTGGCAGCGCCAGCAGTGCGGGTAGCTGTGCTCGTACGGGACGTGGCGGAAGAGCAGGCCGCGGTCGTTCAGGTCCTCGGTCAGCGCCTCGTCGGCCTTCTTGAAGAAGACCCCGCCGACCAGCGGCAGGTCCTCCTCGAAGGTGCCGTCGGGGCGGACCGGGTTCACCACCGGCAGGCCGTACGCCTTGCAGACCAGGAGGTCGTCGGCGCCGAAGGCGGGGGACTGGTGGACCAGACCCGTACCGTCCTCGGTCGTCACGTACTCGGCGTTGACGACGTAGTGCGCCTCCGCCGGGCTGTGCCCATCGCTTCCCTCGCTTGCGCTCGGGAAGTCGACGAACGAGAACGGGCGCTCGTACGTCCAGCGCTCCATCTCGCGGCCCGTGAACGTCCGGCCGGTGAGCTCCCAGCCCTCGCCGAGGGCCTTCTCGACCAGCGGCTGGGCGACGACGAGCTTCTCCTCGCCGTTCGTCGCGACGACGTAGGTGACGTCCGGGTGCGCGGCGACGGCGGTGTTCGAGACGAGGGTCCACGGGGTCGTCGTCCAGATCAGGAGCGCCGCCTCGCCGGCCAGCGGGCCGGAGGTGAGCGGGAAGCGCACGAAGACCGACGGGTCGACGACCGTCTCGTAGCCCTGGGCCAGCTCGTGGTCGGACAGGCCGGTGCCGCAGCGCGGGCACCACGGGGCGACGCGGTGGTCCTGGACGAGCAGGCCCTTGTTGAAGATTTCCTTCAGCGACCACCACACGGACTCCACGTACTCGGGGTCCATCGTGCGGTACGCGTCGTCGAGGTCGACCCAGTAGCCCATGCGGGTCGTCAGCTCGGCGAAGGCGTCGGTGTGCCGGGTCACGGACTCGCGGCACTTGGCGTTGAACTCGGCGATGCCGTACGCCTCGATGTCCTTCTTGCCGTTGAAGCCCAGCTCCTTCTCGACCGCCAGCTCGACCGGCAGGCCGTGGCAGTCCCAGCCGGCCTTGCGGCCCACGTGGTAGCCCTGCATGGTCCGGAAGCGGGGGAAGACGTCCTTGAAGACGCGGGCCTCGATGTGGTGGGCGCCGGGCATGCCGTTGGCGGTCGGCGGGCCCTCGTAGAACACCCACTCGGGGCGGCCCTCGGACTGGTCGAGGCTCTTGCCGAAGACCTTGTTCTCGCGCCAGAAGTCGAGCACGGCGTGCTCAAGGGCGGGCAGGTCGACCTGGGCGGGTACCTGGTGGTACTGCGGCGATGTCATGTGCGGGCTTCCTCCGGCGGACGTCTTCCACTTCCGTCGGAGGGACGAGAACCGACGCCGGTCCCCGCGGTACCACCCTCCTTGGCCCCGGGCGTGCGCCCCGGGCCCCCTCATTGGGGTGCGATGCCGGTTCTACTTGCCCTCAGGCCCGTGGGCGGAGCCCACTGACCGAGCTTTCTTCCGGCGGCTCAGGGGTGATCTTCACGACGCGCTCGCCCCCGGGCTCCCACCGTCCCCGGGTCGCTGCTGGCTGCGTACGACGCTACTCGTCCCATCCACGCCTCTCGCTGGGGCCAGTGTACGGGCCCCGGGGCGTGTCGTCCGACCGGTTTGCGAAGGGGCCGCGCGTGACCCGAATGGCCACCCGGGCCGTACCGAGTCGGGGCACGGCCCGGCGCGCGGCCGAAAGGCGGATTACCCGGCGGCGAGCTGGGCACAACGGATGCAGGCGCGCGGTGATCCGGAGACGGGGAGGGGCGGTGCGGCGGCGTGCCCCGTTGCCGCGGGGCCGGGGTCGACTTATCGTCCCAGCACGACTCGCGAGCAAGATCACAATGCGTGAAGGGGCCGCGGCCATGGTGGAGAAGAAGGCGCCCGGGAAGAAGGCGCCGACGAAGAAGGCCGTGGCGAAGAAGACGGCCTCCGCCGGGAGGAAGAAGACGACGTCCGCCGGGAAGAGTGCGGCGAGCAGCCGGACCGCGCCGGAGAGGACCGGGGCCGGATCGCCGGCCGCGGGCGAGGAGACCGGGGCCCCCACGGCCTCGGTGAACACGGGGGCGGCGGAGGCCGCCGAGCAGACGGGAGCCCACACGGTGGTAGCCAAGAAGAGCGCGGCCAGGACCCGGACCGTCGGCGAGGACGCGGCACCCGTGCCGCCCGCCCGGGTCGCCACGGCGCCGGGGGAGCTGGCCGTACGGCCGGGCGAGGACCCCTGGACGCCGGAGGAGGTCGCGTCCGCGCGGAGCGAGCTGACCGGTGAGGTCACCCGCCTCCGCGACGAACTGGAGGCGTCCGGTCTCGCGCTGGCCGGGCTGATGCGGGACTCCGGCGACGGGGCCGGTGACGACGAGGCCGACACCGGCACCAAGAACATCACCCGCGAGCACGAGATGCAGCTCGCCGCCAACGCCCAGGAGATGCTGGACCAGACCGAGCGCGCCCTGGCCCGGCTGGAGGCCGGCACGTACGGGCTCTGCGAGGTCTGCGGCAAGCCGATCGGCAAGGCGCGGATGCAGGCGTTCCCCCGCGCCACCCTGTGCGTCGAGGACAAACAGAAGCAGGAGCGCCGCGGCTGATCCGCACACCTGTGCCGTACCCTCGTCCTCAGTCGGGAACTAGGTTGAGGGACTCACGTGGCAGAGGCGGAGCGCATCATCGGTACGCCGGACATCACCGGGGCTGAGGGAAGCGGAGAGACCGGGCCGGACGGCGCGGCCGCTTCCCCGGACTCCGGCGCCCCGGACGGACAGGACACCGGCGCCACCGCCGCGGACGCGGCGGTCGACCGGTCGCCGGCCACCCGCCGGCGCCGGGTCATCCTGCTCTTCTGCGTCGCCGTCGTCGCCTACCTGCTCGACCTCGGCAGCAAGATGCTCGTCGTGGCGAAGCTGGAGCACCAGGAACCGATCGAGCTCATCGGCGACTGGCTCAAGCTCGACGCCATCCGCAACGCGGGCGCCGCGTTCGGCTTCGGCGAGGCGTTCACCATCATCTTCACGGTCATCGCGGCGAGCGTCATCGTGGTGATCGCACGGCTCGCGCGCAAGCTGTACAGCCTGCCGTGGGCCATCGCGCTCGGCCTTCTGCTCGGCGGAGCGCTGGGCAACCTCACCGACCGCGTCTTCCGCGCGCCGGGCGTGTTCGAGGGCGCGGTGGTGGACTTCATCGCCCCCGCCCACTTCGCCGTCTTCAACCTGGCCGACTCCGCGATCGTCTGCGGCGGCATCCTGATCGTCCTCCTCTCCTTCAAGGGCCTGGACCCCGACGGCACCGTGCACAAGGACTAGTGCCGAGGCGGCCGGGGTTCGCTCCGTCGCGCCGCCCCGCACGCGCACTCTTGCCGTGCCGGCCGGAAGCCCGAGTACGTCCGGTACGAGGGCTTCCGGCCGGCCCGCCGGGAAGTATGGGGATGTATGTGACGCCGCTCCTTCCGGGCGGACCCCGGCTGCCGCGCCACTGGGGGAACAAGGACCGGCGGGGGCAAGGCATACTCGACTGGTGAGTACGCAACCCGAGGTCCGCACCCTGCCCGTACCCGATGGCCTGGAGGGCGAGCGCGTCGACGCCGCCATCTCCCGGATGTTCGGTTTCTCCCGCACCAAGGCCGCCGATCTGGCCGCAGCCGGCAAGGTGCAGGTGGACGGCTCGGTGGTCGGGAAGTCCGAGCGGGTGCACGGCGGCGCCTGGCTCGAAGTGGAGATGCCGCAGGCGCCCGCCCCCGTGCAGATCGTCGCCGAGCCCGTCGAGGGCATGGAGATCGTGCACGACGACGACGACATCGTGGTGATCGTCAAGCCGGTCGGCGTCGCCGCGCACCCCAGCCCCGGCTGGACCGGCACCACCGTCATCGGCGGCCTCGCCGCCGCCGGGTACCGGATCTCGACCTCCGGCGCCGCCGAGCGCCAGGGCATCGTCCACCGGCTCGACGTCGGCACCTCCGGGCTGATGGTCGTCGCCAAGTCCGAGCGCGCCTACACCCTGCTGAAGGCCCAGTTCCGCGACCGGGTCGTCGAGAAGAAGTACCACGCGCTGGTCCAGGGCCACCCGGACCCGATGAGCGGCACCATCGACGCGCCCATCGGCCGCCACCCCAACCACGACTACAAGTGGGCGGTCGTCGCGGACGGCAAGCCCTCGGTGACGCACTACGACCTCATCGAGGCGTACCGGGCCGCCAGCCTTCTCGACATCAAGCTGGAGACCGGCCGCACCCACCAGATCCGGGTGCACATGTCCGCCCACCGCCACCCCTGTGCCGGCGACCTCACCTACGGCGCCGACCCGACCATGGCCAAGCGCCTCGGCCTGACCCGCCAGTGGCTGCACGCGGTCAGGCTGGGCTTCGAGCACCCCTCGGACGGACGCTGGGTCGAATTCACCAGTTCCTACCCCGAGGACCTCCAGCAGGCGCTGGACCGTATCGCCGCGGAGAGCCAGTGATGCCCGGGCCCCTCGCGTACACCACCCGGACCGTCACCGACGAGCAGGACCGCGCCGCGTGCTTCCAGCTGCGCAAGGACGTCTTCGTCGGTGAGCAGAACGTGCCCGAGGAGATCGAGTACGACGCCTACGACGCGGACGCGGTGCACGTCATAGCCGTCGCGGCCGACGGCACCGCGCTCGGTACCGGCCGGCTGCTGCACGGCCCCGCCGCCGCGGCACACACCGGCGGGGACCTCACGGTCGGCTCGCTGGGCCGGCTCGCGGTGAGCAAGGAGGCCCGCGGCCTCGGTGTCGGCGCCGCGCTGGTGCGGGCCATCGAGGACGCTGCCCGGGACCACGGCCTGGCCGCCGTCGACCTGCACGCCCAGACGCACGCCCTCGGCTTCTACGAGCGCCTCGGCTACGAGCCGTACGGCCCCGAGTTCATGGACGCGGGCATTTCGCACCGGGCGATGCGCCGGACGATCTGACGCCCCGCCGCGCCCCTGACCCCGGCGGACGGGGAGTGCGTGGCAGGGTGAGGGGCATCGGCCGGGCGTGCGACGGGCCCGGCCGGAGCGCTTCGGAAGGCACCCCCGTGGACCAGATGTCACTGCTGCTCCTGCTGCTGCTCGGAGCCGTGGTCACGGTTCCGCTGGGGGACCGGCTGAAGTTGCCGGCGCCGGTCCTGATGACCCTCTTCGGCGTCGTGCTGGCCTTCCTCAGCTTCGTGCCGAACGTGGACATCCCGCCGGAGATCATCCTCCCCGCGCTGCTGCCGCCGCTGCTCTACGCCTCGGTGCAGCGCACCTCCTGGCGGCAGTTCGCCGCGAACAAGCGGCCCATCCTCCTGCTGGCCGTCGCGCTGGTCTTCCTGACCACGGCGGCCGTCGCCGCGGTCGCCGACGCGATCGTGCCCGGCCTGCCCCTCGCCGCCGCCGTCGCGCTCGGCGCGCTCGTCGCCCCGCCGGACCCGGTCGCCGCCACCGCCGTGGCGGGTTCGGTCGGGCTGCCCCGCCGGCTGATCTCCATCCTGGAGGGCGAGGGGCTGTTCAACGACGTCACCGCGATCGTGCTGTACCACGTGGCCATCGCGGCGGCCGTGAGCGGGACCTTCTCGCTGCCCGAGGCGTTCGGGCTGCTGGTGCTGTCCGCCGTGGTCGCCGTCGCCGTCGGCATCGCGCTCGGCTGGCTCACCATCAAGCTGATGGGGCTGCTCGGCGACGCCACCCTCCAGGTCGGCCTGACCCTGCTGGTGCCGTTCGTCAGCTACGTGCTCGCCGAGGAGCTGATGGGCTCCGGCGTGCTCGCCGTCCTGATGACCGCGATGTTCCTCGCCGAGCACACCGCGGACGCCGACGACGTCCTCGGCCGGCTCACCGGCCGCACCTTCTGGGAGATCGTCGACACCCTCGTCACCGGTATCGCCTTCGGGCTGATCGGCCTCGAACTGCACAACGTGTTCGGCACGGCCGACGGCCGCGAGGCGGAGATGGCCGGCTGGGGCCTCGCGGTCGTCGCGGTCGTCGTCGGCGTACGGCTCCTCTACCTGCTGCCGGCCACCTGGCTGGCCAAACGGCTGCACACCCGGCGGGACGTCAGCGAGGAGATCCCCGCCGGGTGGCGGGAGACCGTGATCATGTGGTGGGCCGGGATGCGCGGGGTGGCCTCCGTCGCGCTGGCCCTCGCGATCCCGCTGGAGACGGACGACGGCAAGCCCTTCCCCGGCCGCGACGAGATCGTCTTCATCGCGTTCTCCGTGATCATGGTGACCCTGGTCTTCCAGGGGCTGACACTGCCGTGGCTGGTGCGGCGGCTGAGGGTGCGCGCGGACACGGACGCCGAGGCGGCCCTGGAGCGGGACCTCGCCATCCGGGCGGCCACGGCGGCCCGGCAGCGGCTCAAGAAGATCGAGGAGACCGAGGAGCTCCCCGAGGACGTCGCCGAACGCCTGCACCGGCTGGCGTACGACGTGGGGGCGCGGATCAGTCCCGAGATGGTCGACGACGAACGGCGCGAGGCCTACGCCAGACGCGCCGAGCGGTTCCAGGTGGTCAGCCGCATCCAGCGCGAGATGATGTCCGCCGCCCGCCACGCGGTGCTCTCCGCCCGCAGCGAGCCCGGCGCGGACCCCGAGGTCGTCGACCGGGTCCTGCGGCAGCTGGACGTACGCAGCCTGCGCTGAACGGCGGGGTGGTCAGCCGCGGCCCGTGCGCGGTGCCCCGCCCCCGCTCGCGGCCCTCTCGTCGTGGCCGTTCACCGACACCGGCGGCCACGCGTCCCCGGGCGGGAGCGGCGCGGGGGCCGTCGCGACCCGCGGCAGCGCGTACGGGTGGTGGTCGCGCAGCCAGCCGATCAGCTGCTCCCGGACCGTGCAGCGCACCGTCCAGATGTCGTCCGCGTCCTTCGCCGTGACCACCGCGCGCACCTGGATCGTCGAGGGCGTGGTGTCCGTGACCGCGAGCGACCAGTCCCGGCCGTCCCACGCGGCGCACTCGCCCAGGATGTCCCGCAGCCGGTCGCGCATCGCCGCGATGGGTGCCGAATGGTCGAGGTGGAAGAAGACCGAACCGGTCATCTGCGCACCGCCGCGCGACCAGTTCTCGAACGGCGTGCCCGTGAAGTACGAGACCGGCATCGTGATCCGGCGCTCGTCCCACGTACGCACCGTGAGGAAGGTCAGCGTGATCTCCTCGATCGTGCCCCACTCACCGTCCACCACCACGGTGTCACCGATCCGCACCATGTCACCGAACGCGATCTGCAGACCCGCGAAGAGGTTGCCGAGCGTGGACTGGGCGGCGACACCGGCGACGATGCCGAGGACACCGGCCGACGCCAGCATCGAGGTGCCGACCGTCTGCATCGCGGGGAACGTCAGCAGCATCGCCGCCACGGCCACCGTCATCACGATCGCGATGACCACCCGCTGGATCAGCGTCACCTGCGTCCGCACCCGCCGCACCCGGGCCGGGTCCCGGTTGTGGGCCGCCGCGTAGCGCGCGTACACCGAGTCCACCACCGCTATGGCGCACCGGACCACCAGCCAGGCCGACGCGCCGATCAGCACCAGCGTCAGCAGCCGGCCGATGCCCACCCGGTGGTCCCGGACCGCGCCGAGCCCGGTGTGGGCGTACGTACCGCGCAGCAGCGCCGCGCACAGGACCAGCTGGAACGGAATCCGGCAGCGCCGCAGCAGACCCCACAGAGGGGTTTCGTGGTGCCGGGCGTCGGTGCGTCTGAGCAGCAGGTCGAAGAGCCAGCCCGCCGCCAGGGTGATCACGATCGAACCGCCGAGGACGATCAGCGGCCGCAGAACGTTCTCCATGCTGTCGCTCTCCATCCCCTCGAACGCAACTGGCACCATGGGCCTCATGAACATCATGCTTTTCCACTCGATGTACGGTCTGCGCCCCGCCGTGCACGCGGCAGCCGACCGGCTGCGCGCCGCAGGGCATGAGGTGCGCGTGCCCGATCTGTTCGAGGGCCACACCTTCGGATCGGTGGAGGAAGCGGAGGCGTTCCGGGAGGAGACGGGGAAGGAGGAGCTGCTGAAGCGGGCCGTGCTGGCCGCGGCGCCCTACTCCGACCAGGGCCTGGTGTACGCCGGCTTCTCGCTCGGCGCCTCGGTCGCCCAGACGCTGGCGCTCGGCGACGAGAAGGCGCGCGGGCTGCTGCTCCTCCACGGCACCTCGGACATCGCCGAGAACGCCTCGGTCGACGAGCTGCCCGTACAGCTGCACGTCGCGGACCCCGACCCGTACGAGACGCCCGACTGGCTGAACTCGTGGTACCTGGACATGCAGCGGACCGGGGCGGACGTGGAGATCTACCGCTACCCGGGCGCCGGCCACCTGTTCACCGACCCGGAGCTGCCGGACTTCGACCGGGCGGCGGCGGAGCTGGCCTGGAAGGTCGCGATCGGGTTCCTCGCCACGCTGTGACGCGCGGAGGGCTCCGCGCGCCGGGTCGCGCGGAGCCCTCCGGGAGGAGCGGGGCGGGTCAGCCGCGGTACGCGGCCCAGCTGTCGCTCATCCGCTTCACCTGGCCCGGCGTGAACTGGTACATGCAGGCGTCGTACGTGTAGTCCATGAAGTTGTGGACGGGGTCGACGCCGCTCTTGTTGGTGCAGGTGTCGCGACCGGTCGGGCACTCGTACGCGGGGCTCTTCTCCGCGGGGGTGTCCGCCACGTAGTCGCCGTTTCCGTTGCAGCCGCCCTGGAACGTGTGGTAGAGCCCCATCCAGTGGCCGACCTCGTGCGTCGCGGTGTCGCCCTCGTCGTAGTGCGTCGCGGGGCCGCCCGGCAGTGAGGCGTCGAGGATGACGACGCCGTCCATGGACGGGCTGGAGGCGTAGGAACTCGGGAACGTCGCCCAGCCGAGCAGGCCCCCGCCGAGGTTGGCGGTGTAGATGTTGAGCGCGTTCTTGCCGCCCTTGCGCAGGGCCGTCTTCATCGCCTTCTCCGCCGACGAGCCGGAGGAGAGATTGTACCAGGCGGCGTTGTCGGTGTAGTCGGTGCCCGCCAGGGTGAACTGGAAGCCGGTGGCGGTGTTGCCGGTGCCCTGGCCGGCGTACGCGGCGTTCAGCACGCTCAGCTGGCTGCTGATGTCGGCCGAGGTGAGCTTGCCCGTGGTGCCGGAGTGGATGACGTGGAAGTAGACGGGGACGGTCGCGCCGACGGCGAGCGCGGGGCCGGTGAGGCGGCGTTCGGCGAGCTTCTGTCTCGTCTGCTTGTCGATGGCCGCGGCCTGGGCGCTGGTGAGTTCGTTGGGGTCGGCCGCGTGCTGGGGGCCGGAGGGGCGGGACTGGCGGGCCGTGGCGGAGGCCGGGGCGTCCGCGCAGGCTTCGGCGGACCCGGCCGCCTTGGCGCCGCCCGACGCGGCGGTGGCGCCGGAGGGAACGGTGAGGGGCGCCAGGGCCAGGGTTCCGGCCAGGGCGGCGATGCCGATCGCACGGTGGCGCATACGCGGTGATATACGGGCAGGAGTGCGCACGGAGGCTCCTCGCGGACGTGGGAAGGGGAGGGAGTTCCTCGCCTGTCGCCGGAGATTACGTGCGCATGTCACGCCGGGGGAGAGGTGATCCGGTCCAATCATCCGAGGTGCAGACCGGGTTGAAAGGGAGAAATCTTCTCCTCGTTCCGGAGTTTGAGACGCGAACGTCATGTATCGGCGCGTTCCGGTGGCCGGTGTGTCCGGATTGCGTCCGCGCGGAAAGCCGTTCGAAACGGAGCCGTCATCCGCCGGCGACACACCCTCGATGGCTGGATCACAACGGCCGTGCGTGCCCCGACGCGGACGGGGGGCGGACCCGGCAGGCCCACCCCCCGTCCGACGGGAGCCGGAGATCAGCCCTTCAGCGCGGCCGTGACCGCCGCGTTGAACTCGTCGACCGTCATCGGCGCGTTCTTGCCGTCGCTGCCGGTGACCTTCTTGCCGTCCATGACGAGGGTCGGCGTGCCGGTCACCTCGTCCTTGTTCTCGTCGAAGGCCTGGGACATCTTCAGGGCCCAGGCGTCGTACGTGCCGTCCTCGACGGCCTTCTGGAACTCCTTGTTGCCCTTGAGCTCCTTCACGGAGTCGGCCACCTTGATCAGGTAGCTGTCGTCCTTGAACTTGTCGTCGGACTCCTCCGGGTGGAACTTCGCCGAGTACAGGGCGCTCTTGTACTCCAGGAAGGCGTCGGGGCTCACGTTCAGCGCCGCGCCGAGCGCGCTCAGGGCGTTCTTGGAGCCCTCGCCCCGGTTGCCGATGACGGGGTCGTCGCCGCCGAGGCTGTCGCCGTCGATGAACGACGCGCCTATGTACTGGATCTTGTACTTGCCGTCCTCGACGTCCTTGGAGATGGTCGAGCCGACGGTCTGCTCGAACGAGGCGCAGATCGGGCAGCGGGAGTCCTCGTACAGCTTCAGGGTCTTCTTCGCGCTGTCCTTGCCGATGACGACGGTGGTGCCGTTCTCGCCCGAGGTGTTCCTGGGCGCGACCACCGTCTTCGTGTCGTCCTTGACGGACTGCCAGTGGGACGGCTTGTTCATCTCCATCACGGCGTAGCTGATGCCCGCGACGACGGCGAGGCCGGCCACGACCGAGACGCCGACGACGACCTGCCGGCGGGCCTTGTCCTTCTTCGCCTGGCGCTCGCGCTCCGCGCGCAGCCGCTCGCGCGCGGCGGACTTGTTGGCCTGGGTGTTGCGCTTGCTCATGGTGATGTTCTCCGTGGGATGCGGGTCGTACGGTCCGGGGTTCGCGTGTGCTCAGAGGGCACAGGCCCGGAGCGGCGGACCCCGCCGTCCCACGGAGTGCACGAGCAGGCGGGGGCGGACCGGCGGACGCGGCCCGGACGCGGTGGCGGGCGCCTCGCGGTGTACGGAGCGGCCGGCCGTGCCCACCACGGCCACCGCGATCAGCAGCGGCCGGAACGCCAGCAGCGCGCACGCCCCCAGCACCCCGGCGAGCGCCAGCTCCCCGCGGTGCAGCCAGGCGGCGGCGAGCAGCCCGACCGTGACGTGGGCGGCCAGCAGCAGCCAGGGGACCAGCGGGCCGGGGGAGGCGAACAGCGCGGCGGCGCCCTGGCCGCCCGCGGTCACCGAGGCCAGCGGGGTGCCGACGTCGCCGAGCTGCGCGGCGCCGGGACCGAGGTCACCGCCCCCGCACAGGACGTCGACGCCGACCGAGCGCAGGGGGCCCGCTATCGGGCCGCCCGCCGCCCCGTAGCAGAGGTGCTGGCCGCTGGTGAAGAACGTGTCGGCGGCCAGCTCCAGCGGGACCAGCAGCCCGGCGATCGCCCCGAAGCCGCGCTGGCGTCCGGCCAGGGCGTAGGTGACCGCGAAGACGGTCACGGCCAGCACGGCGACGGGGACCAGTGGCAGCGGGACCTGCGAGAGCAGGACGTGGGACGCGGCGGAGAGCGTCACGACGAGCGCTGTGAAAAGCGCCGCGCGTGCCGCTCTGAGCTGGGTCCCGGATATGTCCATCGCCCAGGAGTGTCGCATGCGAACCTGTAAGCGACCCCTAAAGGTTCCGTTTCGCCTGCTACAGCCCCGGGATGCGGCCGTTGCGGAAGAGGTCCACGAAGATCTGGTGGTCCGCGCGGGCCCGGGCCCCGTAGCTGTGCGCGAAGTCCACCAGGAGCTCCCCGAAGCCGTCCTCGTCGGCCGCGATGGCGGCGTCGATCGCCCGCTCCGTGGAGAACGGCACCAGCGAGTGCCCGCTCTCGTCGTCCGCCGCCGAGTGCATCGTGGCCGTCGCCCGGCCGAGGTCGGCGACGACCGCCGCGATCTCGTCCGGTTCGTCGATGTCGGACCAGTCCAGGTCGACCGCGTACGGCGACACCTCGGCGACCAGCTGGCCGGCCCCGTCCAGCTCGGTCCAGCCCAGCCACGGGTCGGCGTGGGCCTGGAGGGCGCGCTGCGAGATCACCGTGCGGTGGCCCTCGTGCTGGAAGTAGTCGCGCACCGCCGCGTCCGTGATGTGCCGGGAGACGGCCGGGGTCTGCGCCTGCTTGAGGTAGATCACCACATCGTTCTCCAGGGCGTCGCTGGTGCCCTCCAGGAGGATGTTGTACGAGGGCAGGCCCGCCGACCCGATGCCGATGCCGCGACGGCCCACGACGTCCTTGACCCGGTAGGAGTCCGGCCGGGTCAGGCTCGCCTCCGGCAGCGTCTCCAGATAGCCGTCGAACGCGGCCAGCACCTTGTAGCGCGTCGCCGCGTCCAGGTCGATCGCGCCGCCGCCCTCGGCGAACCGGCGCTCGAAGTCACGGATCTCGGTCATCGAGTCGAGCAGCGAGAACCGGGTCAGCGAGCGGGCGGTCCGCAGGGCGCCGAGCAGCGGGCCCTCGGCCGTGTCCAGGGTGAAGGGCGGGACCTCGTCGTTCTTGGCGCCCGTGGCCAGGGCGTGGATGCGCTCGCGGTAGGCGGCCGCGTAGATCCGGACCAGCTCGGTGATCTGGTCGTCGCCCAGCGCCTTCCCGTACCCCAGCAGGGCGACCGAGGCGGCGAAGCGCTTGAGGTCCCAGGTGAAGGGAGCCACGAAAGCTTCGTCGAAATCGTTTACGTTGAAGACGAGGCGCCCGTTGGCGTCCATGTACGTGCCGAAGTTCTCGGCGTGCAGATCGCCGTGCACCCACACCCGGCTGGTCCGCTCGTCCAGGAACGGGTCCCGGGCCCTCGACGAGGCCAGGTCGTCGTAGAACAGGCAGGCCGTGCCCCGGTAGAACGCGAAGGCCGACGCGGCCATCTTGCGGAACTTGACCCGGAAAGCGGCCGGATCGGCCGCCAGCAGCTCCCCGAAGGCGGTGTCGAAGACCTCCAGAATCTGCTCCCCGCGCCGCTGTGCGCCGGTCTGCGTGTCCGACATCTCTGGGTGCCTCCTGGTACCTGGCCTGGGTGATGACGTGCATGACAAAAGGGACGAGTGGTCCAGCCCTTACAACGCGCGACCGTATCGCGGAGTGCCCGTCGTCGTGTCTCCCGGAGACGTAGACTTCCACGCTGTCCCCTTCAGACACCCCCGCCCTCCCACCCCCATCCCCCTCGGACACCCCGCCCTCTCACCCCCCTTTCCCTCCGGAGGCACAGCGCCGTGACCAAGCCGCCCTTCACGCACCTTCACGTCCACACCCAGTACTCGCTGCTGGACGGTGCCGCGCGGCTGAAGGACATGTTCAAGGCGTGCAACGACATGGGCATGTCGCACATCGCCATGACGGACCACGGCAACCTGCACGGGGCGTACGACTTCTTCCACTCGGCGAAGAAGGCGGACGTGACGCCGATCATCGGCATCGAGGCGTACGTCGCGCCCGAGTCGCGCAAGCACAAGCGGAAGATCCAGTGGGGGCAGCCGCACCAGAAGCGCGACGACGTCTCCGGTTCGGGTGGTTACACCCACAAGACGATCTGGGCGGCCAACGCGAAGGGGCTGCACAACCTCTTCAAGCTGTCGTCCGACGCCTACGCCGAGGGCTGGCTCCAGAAGTGGCCGCGTATGGACAAGGAGACCATCGCCCAGTGGTCCGAGGGTCTGATCGCGTCCACCGGCTGCCCCTCCGGCGAGGTCCAGACGCGGCTGCGGCTCGGCCAGTTCGACGAGGCGGTCAAGGCGGCCTCCGACTACAAGGACATCTTCGGCGAGGGACGCTACTTCCTGGAGCTGATGGACCACGGCATCGAGATCGAGCGCCGGGTCCGCGACGGGCTCCTGGAGATCGGCAAGAAGCTCGGCATCCCGCCGCTCGTGACGAACGACTCGCACTACACGTACGCCTCCGAGGCGACCGCGCACGACGCCCTGCTGTGCATCCAGACCGGCAAGAACCTCTCCGACCCGGACCGCTTCCGCTTCGACGGCACCGGCTACTACCTCAAGACCACCGAGGAGATGTACGGCGTCGACTCCTCCGACGCCTGGCAGGAGGGGTGCGCCAACACCCTCCTGGTCGCCGAGCAGATCGACACCACCGGGATGTTCGAGAAGCGCGACCTGATGCCGAAGTTCGACATCCCCGAGGGCTACACGGAGATCACCTGGTTCCAGGAGGAGGTCCGGACGGGGATGAACCGCCGTTTCCCGAACGGCATCCCCGAGGACCGGCAGAAGCAGGTCGAGTACGAGATGGACATCATCATCCAGATGGGGTTCCCGGGGTACTTCCTGGTCGTCGCCGACTTCATCATGTGGGCCAAGAACAACGGCATCGCGGTCGGCCCCGGCCGAGGCTCCGCGGCCGGTTCGATCGTCTCGTACGCGCTGGGCATCACCGACCTCGACCCGATCGAGCACGGACTGATCTTCGAGCGCTTCCTCAACCCCGAGCGCGTCTCCATGCCCGACGTCGACATCGACTTCGACGAGCGCAGGCGCGTCGAGGTCATCCGGTACGTGACGGAGAAGTACGGCGCCGACAAGGTCGCCATGATCGGCACCTACGGCAAGATCAAGGCCAAGAACGCGATCAAGGACTCCGCCCGCGTCCTCGGCTACCCCTACGCCATGGGCGACCGGCTCACCAAGGCCATGCCCGCCGACGTCCTCGGCAAGGGCATCGACCTCAACGGCATCACCGACCCCAGCCACCCGCGCTACAGCGAGGCGGCCGAGATCCGGGGGATGTACGAGAACGAGCCGGACGTCAAGAAGGTCATCGACACCGCCAAGGGCGTCGAGGGACTGGTCCGGCAGATGGGCGTGCACGCCGCCGGCGTCATCATGTCCAGCGAGCCGATCGTCGACCACGCCCCGGTCTGGGTCCGGCACACCGACGGCGTCACCATCACGCAGTGGGACTACCCGCAGTGCGAGTCGCTCGGCCTGCTGAAGATGGACTTCCTGGGGCTGCGCAACCTGACGATCATGGACGACGCCATCAAGATGGTGAAGTCCAACAAGGGCGTCGACCTGGAGATGCTCGCCCTCCCGCTCGACGACCCCAAGACGTACGAGCTGCTCTGCCGCGGTGACACGCTCGGCGTGTTCCAGTTCGACGGCGGGCCGATGCGCTCCCTGCTGCGCCAGATGCAGCCCGACAACTTCGAGGACATCTCCGCCGTCTCGGCCCTCTACCGGCCGGGCCCGATGGGCATGAACTCGCACACGAACTACGCCGAGCGCAAGAACGGCCGCCAGGAGATCACCCCGATCCACCCGGAGCTCGAGGAGCCCCTCAAGGAGGTCCTCGGCCTCACCTACGGCCTGATCGTGTACCAGGAGCAGGTGCAGAAGGCCGCCCAGATCGTCGCCGGCTACTCGCTCGGCGAGGCCGACATCCTGCGCCGCGTGATGGGCAAGAAGAAGCCCGAGGAGCTGGCGAAGAACTTCGTGCTCTTCGAGGCCGGCGCCAAGAAGAAGGGCTTCTCGGACGCGGCGATCAAGGCGCTGTGGGACGTGCTGGTCCCGTTCGCCGGGTACGCGTTCAACAAGGCGCACTCCTCTGCGTACGGCCTGGTCACCTACTGGACCGCGTATCTCAAGGCGAACTATCCCGCCGAGTACATGGCCGCCCTGCTGACCTCGGTCAAGGACGACAAGGACAAGTCCGCGGTCTATCTGAACGAGTGCCGGCGCATGGGCATCAAGGTGCTCCCGCCGAATGTCAACGAGTCGGAGTCCAACTTCGCGGCCCAGGGTGACGACGTCATCCTGTTCGGGCTGACGGCCGTCCGCAACGTCGGCCAGAACGTCGTGGACTCGATCATCCGATGCCGCAAGACGAAGGGGAAGTACAGCTCCTTCCCCGACTTCCTGGACAAGGTCGAGGCGGTCGTCTGCAACAAGCGGACCGTGGAATCGCTCATCAAGGCCGGCGCCTTCGACGAGATGGGCCACACCCGCAAGGGGCTCGTCGCCCACCACGAGTCCATGATCGACAACGTCGTGCAGGTCAAGCGCAAGGAGGCCGAGGGCCAGTTCGACCTCTTCGGCGGCGGCGAGGAGGACAGCGACGAGCCGGGCTTCGGGCTCGACGTGGAGTTCTCCGACATCGAGTGGGAGAAGTCCTACCTGCTGGCCCAGGAGCGCGAGATGCTCGGGCTCTACGTCTCCGACCACCCGCTGTTCGGCATCGAGCACGTCCTGAGCGACAAGTCGGACGCCGCGATCTCGCAGCTGACCGGCGGCGAGCACAGCGACGGCGCGATCGTCACCATCGGCGGCATCATCTCGGGCCTCCAGCGCAAGATGACCAAGCAGGGCAACGCCTGGGCCATCGCCACGGTGGAGGACCTGGCCGGTTCCATCGAGTGCATGTTCTTCCCGGCCACCTACCAGCTGGTCTCCACCCAGCTCGTCGAGGACACCGTCGTCTTCGTCAAGGGGCGCCTCGACAAGCGCGAGGACGTGCCGCGCCTGGTGGCGATGGAGATGCAGGTCCCCGACCTCTCGTCGGCCGGCACCAACGCGCCGGTCGTGCTGACCATCCCGACCGTCAGGGTCACCCCGCCCATGGTCAGCCGGCTCGGCGAGGTGCTCGCCAGCCACCGGGGCGACACCGAGGTGCGCATCAGGCTCCAGGGCCCCCGCAAGACCACGGTGCTCCGGCTCGACCGGCACCGGGTGAAGCCCGACCCGGCGCTCTTCGGTGACCTGAAGGTGCTGCTCGGCCCGTCCTGCCTGGCCGGCTGAGCGCAGACGTACGAGAGGGGCGGCCCCGCCGCCCCCCCGCCCCCCCCCCAGCCAGGGTCCGCCCCGTCGCGGACCCCGGCTGCCGCGGTACCGGTGCCGACCGTAAACCGGTTGGGTCGTCGCTTCGCGGCCCGGGACAATGCTGTGCATGGGACATCTCGAAGCAGGCCATCTTGAGTACTACCTTCCGGACGGGCGGGTGCTGCTCGGCGATGCCTCGTTCCGGGTGGCCGACGGTGCCGTTGTCGCGCTCGTGGGGGCGAACGGCGCAGGCAAGACCACGCTGCTGCGGTTGCTCGCCGGGGAGCTCCAGCCGCACGGCGGCTCGGTGTCGGTGAGCGGCGGGCTCGGCGTGATGCGCCAGTTCGTCGGCTCGGTGCGCGACGATCGCACGGTCCGTGACCTGCTGGTCTCCGTGGCGCAGCCCCGTATCCGGGAGGCCGCCCTCGCCGTCGACCGGGCCGAGGAGCGCATCCTCACCCTGGACGACGAGGCCGCGCAGATGGCGTACGCGCAGGCGCTGAGCGACTGGGCGGAGGTGCGGGGGTACGAGGCCGAGACGCTCTGGGACATGTGCACCACGGCCGCGCTCGGTGTCCCGTACGAGAAGGCGCAGTGGCGCGAGGTGCGCACGCTGTCCGGTGGTGAGCAGAAGCGGCTGGTCCTGGAGGCCCTGCTGCGCGGGCCCGACGAGGTGCTGCTGCTGGACGAACCGGACAACTATCTGGACGTCCCCGGCAAGCGGTGGCTGGAGGAGCGGCTGAAGGAGACCCGTAAGACGGTCCTCTTCGTCTCCCACGACCGGGAGTTGCTGTCCCGGGCCGCGCAGAAGATCGTCAGCGTGGAGCCCGGCCCGGCCGGCAGCGACGTATGGGTGCACGGTGGCGGCTTCGACACCTACCACCAGGCCCGCAAGGAGCGGTTCGCCCGTTTCGAGGAGCTGCTGCGCCGCTGGGAGGAGGAGCACAAGCGGCTGAAGGCGCTCGTGCACCGGCTGCGCCAGCAGGCGGCGATCAGCCCCGACATGGCGAGCCGCTACCACGCGATGCAGACCCGCTTCCGGAAGTTCGAGGAGGCGGGCCCGCCGCCGGAGCCGCCGCGCGAGCAGGACATCCGGATGCGGCTGCGCGGCGGCCGGACCGGGGTGCGGGCGGTGACCTGCGCGAACCTGGAGCTGACCGGCCTGATGAAACCGTTCGACCTGGAGATCTTCTACGGGGAACGGGTCGCGGTCCTCGGTTCCAACGGTTCGGGCAAGTCCCACTTCCTGCGGCTGCTGGCGGGCGAGCCGGTGGCGCACACGGGGGAGTGGAAGCTCGGTGCGCGGGTCGTCCCCGGCCACTTCGCGCAGACCCACGCACACCCGGAGCTGCTGGGCCGGACGCTCGTCGACATCCTGTGGACGGAGCACGCCAGGGACCGGGGCGCGGCGATGTCCGTGCTGCGCCGCTACGAGCTGGAGCGGCAGGGGGACCAGCCGTTCGAGAAGCTGTCGGGCGGGCAGCAGGCCCGGTTCCAGATCCTGCTCCTGGAGCTGTCCGGTACGACCGCGCTGCTGCTCGACGAGCCGACGGACAACCTGGACCTGGAGTCGGCGGAGGCGCTGCAGGACGGGCTCGAGGCGTACGAGGGCACGGTGCTCGCGGTGACGCACGACCGGTGGTTCGCGAAGAGCTTCGACCGCTATCTGGTCTTCGGTTCGGACGGGGTCGTACGGGAGACGTCCGAGCCGGTGTGGGACGAGCGGCGGGTGGAGCGGGCGCGGTAGGGGCGCGTTTTGACCCGCCCGGGGCCGGGCGGGTACTGTCGAGGATTGTTATGCGTATGGGCTGCGTCATCATGGCACGAGGAGCCCCTACGTAAGTTCTCTGGAGCAGTTACCAGTGGCTCGCATACGGGCAGCGTCCCGGCATTGTGCGCCCCAGCTGCATGATCGCTTCAGAGGTGTCGTGTGTCTGGACCCCATCCACTGAAGAAGCGAAGGCTACGAAGTGCGTACGTACAGCCCCAAGCCCGGCGATGTGACTCGCCAGTGGCACATCATTGACGCGCAGGACGTCGTCCTGGGTCGTCTCGCCACCACGGCTGCGAACCTCCTCCGAGGCAAGCACAAGGCGATCTACGCCCCCCACATGGACATGGGCGACTTCGTCATCATCATCAACGCCGACAAGGTTCACCTGTCCGGCAACAAGAGGACCCAGAAGATGGCGTACCGCCACTCCGGGTTCCCGGGCGGTCTGCGCTCGGTGCGCTACGACGACCTCCTCGCGAACAACCCCGAGAAGGCCGTCGAGAAGGCCATCAAGGGCATGATCCCCAAGAACACCCTGGGCCGCCAGATGATCTCGAAGCTGAAGGTCTACGCGGGCGACCAGCACCCGCACGCTGCGCAGCAGCCGGTCCCGTACGAGATCACCCAGGTCGCGCAGTAGTTCCGGCCTCCCCCCAAAGACATAAAGAAAGATCTGAGGAGAATCGTGGCCGAGACCACTGTTGAGACCGCCGAGGGCACCGAGGGCGAGGAGACCTACGCCGAGGTGACCACCTTCGAGTCGGAGGTCCCCGTCGAGGGTGAGTACACCTCCGAGTCGCTCGCGGGCCGCTTCGGCGACCCGCAGCCCGCCGCCGGCCTGGGCCGTCGCAAGAACGCCATCGCCCGCGTCCGGATCGTTCCGGGCACCGGCAAGTGGAAGATCAACGGGCGCACCCTCGAGAGCTACTTCCCGAACAAGGTGCACCAGCAGGAAGTCAACGAGCCCTTCAAGGTGCTCGAGCTCGACGGCCGTTACGACGTCATCGCCCGCATCGCGGGTGGCGGCGTCTCGGGTCAGGCCGGCGCCCTGCGCCTCGGCGTGGCCCGCGCGCTGAACGAGGCGGACGTGGACAACAACCGCCCGGCCCTGAAGAAGGCCGGCTTCCTCTCCCGCGACGACCGTGCGGTCGAGCGCAAGAAGGCCGGTCTCAAGAAGGCCCGTAAGGCCCCGCAGTACAGCAAGCGCTAAACCGCCTGCTCACCCGCGTTACACGTTCGCCCCGGCGGCACACCTCGTGCTGCCGGGGCGTTCGTTTATCGACATCCTCGGGCATATAACGACATAAGGCGTTCATAGGCTTGTTGGTTGCATGATCTGACTTTTGCGTTTCGGAGCACTTTCGGAGGACACCAGTGGGACGACTCTTCGGCACGGACGGCGTGCGCGGCGTCGCCAATGCGGACCTGACGGCCGAGCTCGCGCTCGGCCTCTCGGTGGCCGCGGCGCACGTACTGGCCGAGGCGGGCACCTTCGAGGGCCATCGGCCGAAGGCCGTGGTGGGCCGCGACCCACGCGCCTCCGGAGAGTTCCTGGAGGCCGCGGTGGTGGCCGGCCTCGCGAGCGCGGGCGTCGACGTCCTGCGGGTCGGCGTGCTGCCGACCCCGGCCGTGGCCTACCTCACCGGCGCCCTGGGCGCCGACATCGGGGTCATGCTCTCGGCCAGCCACAACGCCATGCCGGACAACGGTGTCAAGTTCTTCGCCCGGGGCGGCCACAAGCTCGCCGACGAGCTGGAGGACCGCATCGAGACGGTGTACGAGCAGCACCGCACCGGTGAGCCGTGGTCCCGTCCCACCGGCGCCGGCGTCGGCCGCGTCACCGACTACGCGGAGGGCTTCGACCGTTACGTCGCCCACCTCATCGGCGTCCTGCCGAACCGCCTCGACGGCCTGAAGGTCGTCCTCGACGAGGCCCACGGCGCCGCCGCCCGCGTCTCGCCCGAGGCGTTCGCCCGCGCCGGGGCCGAGGTCGTCACGATCGGCGCCGAGCCGGACGGGCTGAACATCAACGACGGCTGCGGCTCCACGCACCTGGCGCTGCTGCGCGCCGCCGTCGTCGAGCACGGCGCGGACCTGGGCATCGCGCACGACGGCGACGCCGACCGCTGCCTGGCCGTGGACGCGGCCGGCGAGGAGGTCGACGGCGACCAGATCCTCGCCGTGCTGGCCCTCGCCATGCGCGAGGCCGGACAGCTGCGCCGGGACACCGTGGTCGGCACCGTCATGTCGAACCTCGGCTTCAAGATCGCCATGGAGCGGGAGGGCATCCAGCTCGTCCAGACCGCCGTCGGCGACCGCTACGTCCTGGAGTCGATGAAGGCCGAGGGCTACGCGCTGGGCGGCGAGCAGTCCGGCCACGTCATCGTCCTGGACCACGCCACGACCGGCGACGGCACGCTGACCGGCCTGATGCTGGCGGCCCGGGTCGCCGCGACCGGCCGCTCGCTCGCGGAGCTGGCCGGGGTCATGGAGCGCCTGCCGCAGGTCCTCGTCAACGTCCCGGACGTCGACAAGTCCCGCGTGCACACCTCGCAGGAGGTGTCCGCCGCCGTCGCGGAGGCCGAGCGCGAGCTGGGCGCGACCGGCCGCGTGCTGCTGCGCCCCTCGGGCACGGAGCCGCTGGTACGGGTCATGGTCGAGGCGGCGGACATCGAGCAGGCGCGCGCGGTGGCGGGTCAGCTGGCGGACGTCGTGAAGTCGGCGCTGGGCTGATCGCCGTGAGGGGGCGGGCGGTGGGCGCCCGCCCCCTCAGCGTGTCGGGGCGGTGGGCTTCGTGTGGGCCCGCTGGTGCGCCCGCTGGTGGTGCCGGGTCGTCCGCCACAGGGCCTTCTGGAGCAGCAGGGTCAGCGTCCCCGCCAGCACGATCCCGCCGAGGTTCGCCAGCAACTGCTGGATCGATCCCGTCATCTGGCTGTAGTCGCGGTAGCTGAAGGCCACCGCCGCGTTGGCCGCCGCCGGCACGGTCGTCACCGAGATCGCGACCCCGATCAGCGCACCGGACTTCGCCGAGGTCAGGGAGAGCGTCCCCGCGATGCCCGCGAGGAAGGCCACGACGAACGACATCCAGTCCGGCTGCCAGACGAACGCCGTGTTGGGCCGGTCCCCCTCGATCATCCCCCTGTCGAACAGCCCGAAGGCGTCCATCAGCCAGGCGAAGCCGACCGTCAGCAGCATGGCCACGGCGAAGCCGCCGATCAGCGCCCACAGCGAGCGCCACACCAGGCGCGGGGCACGCTGCACCAGCGCCGTCGAGATCCCCGCGAGCGGGCCGAACTCCGGGCCCACCGCCATCGCGCCCACGATCAGGATCGCGTTGTCGAGCATCACACCGCAGGCGGCGAGCATCGTCGCGACCGCGAGGAACGCCACATAGGTGGCGCTGAACGTCGAGTCGTCGTTGGTGGCCTCCACCAGCTCTTCCCACAGGACCGCGTCCGCGCCCTCGCCCGGCGCCTCCTCCTCCGCCCGGTCGGCGCGCGCGGAGAGCGTCAGGTCCACGTTCTCGACGGTGATCGCCCCGTACTCGTCCAGCCCCATCCGGCGCAGCGCCGCGATCAGCTCGTCGCCCGCCTCGCGCGCCACGTCGCAGAGCACGAGGTCGCCGGCCGGGTCGCGGGCGACGCCGGGCAGCACGGCGAGGTGGGCGGTGCCCACGGTCCGCTCCAGCAGGCTCACCACCTCGTCCGTACGGCCGGCGGGCACGATCAGGCGCAGATGCAGCACGGTGCACCCTTCCAGGAGTCAGAGTTTGCGCAGGGACAGCCGCTGGACCTTGTGGTCGGGCCCCTTGCGCAGCACCAGCGTGGCACGTCCGCGCGTCGGCGCCACGTTCTCCACGAGATTGGGCCGGTTGATGGTGCGCCACATGGTCGCCGCGTACTCCATCGCCTCCGCCTCGGAGACCTGGGTGTACTTGCGGAAGTACGAGGACGGGTCCTGGAACGCGGTCTCGCGCAGCTTCCGGAAGCGGCTGAGGTACCAGGTCTCGATGTCCTCCGGCCGGGCGTCCACGTACACGCTGAAGTCGAAGTAGTCGGCGAGCCCCACCCTGGTGCGGCCGTCCTTGCCGGGCAGGGCGGGCTGGAGGACGTTCAGCCCCTCGACGATCAGGATGTCCGGCCGCCGCACGGTGAGCCGTTCACCGGGAACGATGTCGTAGATCAGGTGCGAGTAGACGGGCGCGGTGACCTCGTCCTTGCCCGCCTTGATGTCGGCGACGAAACGGGTGAGGGCGCGCCGGTCGTACGACTCCGGGAACCCCTTGCGGGACATCAGGCCGCGGGCGTGGAGCTCCTTCATCGGCAGCAGGAACCCGTCGGTGGTCACCAGTTCCACCCGGGGGTGCTCAGGCCAGCGGGCCAGCAGCGCCTGGAGGATGCGGGCGGTGGTGGACTTCCCCACGGCGACACTGCCCGCGACCCCTATGACGAACGGCGTCCCGCGCTGCGCGCCCTGCCCGTTGCCCGCGTCCCCGAGGAAGGTGTTCAGGGCGCCGCGCAGCCCGGAGGTGGCCTGCACGTACAGGTTCAGCAACCGGGAGAGCGGCAGGTAGACGTCCCGTACCTCGTCGAGGTCGATGACGTCCCCGAGCCCGCGCAGCCGCTCCACCTCCTCGGCGGTCAGCGGCAGCGGCGTCTTGTCGCGCAGCGCGCTCCACTCCGCCCGGGAGAGGTCGACGTACGGCGTCGCCGCGTGTTCGGCGCGTCGGTTCGTGCTCCGTATCGGCGAAGTGATCACGCCTTCATTGTCGCGGGAGACGGGCGCGCGTGGGGGGTGGGGTCGGTCACGTGGGGGAGGGCGGGGGCACCGCCCGGCCGGTTCCGGTCCGCTGGTAGCCTGCCGCCCCGCCGTCCGGCTGATCTTGGTCGGGCGCGGGGGTACGCCTTTCCTCCTACGCAGCAACGAGGTGCGCATGAAAACAGGCAGAACCGGGGCCGTGGCCGCGCTCGCGGGGGCTCTGGCCCTCACGGCGCTCACGGCTCCGACGGCGCGGGCCGCCGATACCGGGATCACGGTGTCGCGGGTCGTCGTCAACGGGGGGAAGCCCATCGTGGTGGGCACCACGGAGGTGAAGGAGCCCTCGGTCACGTTCCGGGTCACCCTTCCCCCGGGTTACAGCACGACCGATCCCTTCGCGTACGACGCGGAACCGTTCCTGTACCACGGGACCACGCCGGCCGAGGGGATCGACCACGGCGGGCTGCAGATGGGCATCTACACCTGCTACGAGAAGAGCGACTGGATCGCGGACTGCGAGGGGACCCTCTACGTCGACCCGTACTACCGCCTGGACTCCAACAACGACGCGACGACCTGGAAGGTCGGCTTCGTGGGGCGGCTCTTCAAGGGGGACTACGACCTCGTGGCCGAGGAGTACGGCACCACCTCCGGCAGCGTGCAGATCCGGCGCTACGCCAAGGCCACCGTCAACGCCGCGCCCGAGCCGGTGGCGAAGGGCAAGCCGGTCACCGTGACCGGCAGTCTCAAGCGGGCGGACTGGGTGAAGCACGCGTACACCGGTGTGGCGGACGCGTCCGTGCAGCTGCAGTTCCGGCCGAAGGGGACGACCTCGTACAACACCGTGAAGACGGTGCGGTCCAGTTCCACGGGCGCGCTGAAGGCCACGGTCACCGCGTCGCTCGACGGTGACTGGCGGTGGAACTTCGGGGGCTGGTCCACGACGGGCGGCGCGGTGTCGTCCGGGGACTACGTAGACGTGAGCGGGGCCGGCGGAGTGGTCCGGAAGATGAGCGCCCGCCAGGGCTGGTGACCGGAGCACGACGAAGGGCCGGGCACCCCTCGGGGTGCCCGGCCCGGTGCATTCGCGCCGCGGCGATCAGTGCCGCGGCAGCCGGGGTCTGCCCGACGGGGTCGAACCCTGGCTGTCGCGGCCCTAGTCCGTGCCGGACTCCATCGCCGCGCGGTCCAGCATCTCGTCCTGGTCCGAGACCTCGCCGCGCGAGGCGATGGCCTCGGCGCCGCCCTCGGGGAGCGAGCCGATCAGGCCGGTGGCGGCGGCCTGGGCCGCGCCGATGGCCGGGTTGGCGTTGCCGATCAGGCCGAGGCCCGCGTACTGCTCCAGCTTGGCGCGGGAGTCCGCGATGTCGAGGTTGCGCATGGTCAGCTGGCCGATGCGGTCGACCGGGCCGAACGCGGAGTCCTCGGTGCGCTCCATGGACAGCTTGTCCGGGTGGTAGCTGAACGCCGGGCCCGTGGTGTCGAGGATCGAGTAGTCCTCGCCGCGCCGCAGCCGCAGGGTGACCTCGCCGGTGACGGCCGTGCCGACCCAGCGCTGGATCGACTCGCGGACCATCAGCGCCTGCGGGTCCAGCCAGCGGCCCTCGTACATCAGGCGGCCGAGGCGGCGGCCCTCGTTGTGGTACTGGGCGAGGGTGTCCTCGTTGTGGATCGCGTTGACCAGGCGCTCGTACGCGGCGTGCAGCAGGGCCATGCCGGGGGCCTCGTAGATGCCCCGGCTCTTGGCCTCGATGATCCGGTTCTCGATCTGGTCGGACATGCCCATGCCGTGGCGGCCGCCGATGGCGTTCGCCTTCATGACCAGGTCGACGGCGGTCTCGAACTTCTCGCCGTTGATCGTGACCGGGCGGCCCTGGTCGAAGCCGATCGTGACGTCCTCGGTCTCGATCTCGACCGACGGGTCCCAGAACCGCACGCCCATGATCGGCTCGACGGTCTCCACGCCGGTGTTCAGGTGCTCCAGCGTCTTGGCCTCGTGGGTGGCGCCCCAGATGTTGGCGTCGGTGGAGTACGCCTTCTCCGTGCTGTCCCGGTAGGGCAGGCCGTGGGCGACCAGCCACTCCGACATCTCCTTGCGGCCGCCGAGCTCCGTCACGAACTCGGCGTCCAGCCAGGGCTTGTAGATGCGCAGGTGCGGGTTGGCCAGCAGGCCGTAGCGGTAGAACCGCTCGATGTCGTTGCCCTTGAACGTGGAGCCGTCGCCCCAGATCTGGACGTCGTCCTCCAGCATCGCCCGGACCAGGAGCGTGCCGGTGACCGCGCGGCCCAGCGGCGTGGTGTTGAAGTACGCCCGGCCGCCCGAGCGGATGTGGAACGCCCCGCACGTCAGCGCGGCCAGGCCCTCCTCGACGAGCGCGGCGCGGCAGTCGACCAGACGGGCGAGCTCGGCGCCGTACGCCTTGGCGCGGCCCGGCACCGAGGCGATGTCGGGCTCGTCGTACTGGCCGATGTCGGCGGTGTAGGTGCACGGGACGGCACCCTTGTCGCGCATCCACGCGACCGCGACCGAGGTGTCGAGGCCGCCCGAGAAGGCGATGCCGACGCGTTCGCCGGTGGGCAGGGAGGTGAGGACCTTAGACATAGGAAGAGTATGCATGATTGCGCATGGTCATGCAACGTGTCTCGCTTCCCGGCACCTCGGAGGGGCCGGACCCTCACTTTCGCCAGAACAGGTGGTGCGTCATCCCGCTCGGGCTCGGCACGACGTCCAGGTGGAACCGGTCGCGCAGGTCGTCCGGCGAGTCCCAGAGCCGCAGGCCCGGCCCCAGCTTCACCGGTGCCACCGCCACGTGCAGGGTGTCGACGAGGCCGGCGTCCAGGAACTCCCTGATGGTCGTGACCCCGCCGCCGAGGCGTACGTCCTTGCCCTGCGCGGCCTCCCGCGCCCGGGCGAGCACCTCGGCGGGCTCGCCGGCCACGAAGTGGAACGTGGTGTCGGAGAGCGTGAAGGAGGGGCGCTCGTGGTGGGTCAGGACGAACACCGGCGTGTGGAACGGCGGCTCGTCGCCCCACCAGCCCTGCCACTCGTGGTCCTCCCAGGGTCCGCGCTGCGGGCCGAACTTGTTGCGGCCCATGATCTCGGCGCCGATGTTGTGCGCGAAGTCCCGCGTCATGTAGTCGTCCAGGCCCCGGCTGCCGCCCGGGTCGGTCCGGTTGGGCCAGCTCGCCGTCGCCCCGGCCCAGGAGAACAGCCGCCCCGGGTCGACGTGGCCGAAGGGCCGCTCCAGGGTCTGGTCCTCCCCGCAGGCGACGCCGTCGGCGGAGACGGTGAAGTTCTGGACCTTCAGCAGTTGAGTCATGGGTGCTCTTCTCCCGGTGGTGGGTGACGACACGAGGGGTGACTCCTCGGGCGGGCCGGACTCATCGCCGTGCGCCGTCCCGATGCCTCATCCCACCGCAAGCACCGCGTGCTTCGGTACCCGGCGCGCCCGGATGTCCGCGAGGGCGTCGCCCGTGCGGGACCGGTCGCGGACCGAGGCCGTCTCCGGGTGTGAGAGGTGACGCGGGGGCCGGGGTGAGGGTGTGGCGGCGCGGTGTCCTCAATCGGTTGATAGGCCCGTTTTTCTGCGATTATGCGAAGAACAGGGGCTGATGATCGGGAAAGGATCGCTATGTGCGGAATCGTGGGTTACGTCGGCGGGCAGTCGGCGCAGGACGTCGTCGTCGCGGGCCTCAAGCGGCTGGAGTACCGGGGGTACGACTCCGCCGGGATCGCCGTCCTCGCCGACGGCGGGCTGGCCGCCGCCAAGAAGGCCGGGAAGCTCGTCAACCTGGAGAAGGCGCTGAGCGAGCGCCCCCTGCCGGCCGGCACCGCCGGCGTCGGGCACACCCGCTGGGCCACCCACGGCGGACCCACCGACGTCAACGCCCACCCGCACCTCGACAACGCCGGCCGCGTCGCCGTCGTCCACAACGGGATCATCGAGAACTTCGCTTCCCTGCGCGCCGAACTCGGCGAGCGCGGCCACGACCTGCTCTCCGAGACCGACACCGAGACGGTCGCCCACCTCCTCGCCGAGGCGTACAGCCGGAGCGGGGAGCCGGCCGAGGCGATGCGGCAGGTGTGCCGCCGCCTCGAAGGGGCGTTCACGCTCGTCGCGGTCTTCGCGGACGCCCCCGACGTCGTGGTCGGGGCCAGGCGCAACTCACCGCTCGTCGTCGGGGTGGGCGACGGCGAGTCCTTCCTCGCCTCCGACGTCGCCGCGTTCATCGAGCACACCCGGGACGCGATCGAACTCGGCCAGGACCAGGTGGTGGAGCTGAGCCGGGACGGCGTCCTCGTCACCGGGTTCGACGGCGAACCCGCCGAGGTGCGCGAGTACCACGTGGACTGGGACGCCTCGGCCGCCGAGAAGGGCGGGTACGCCTCCTTCATGCTCAAGGAGATCGCCGAGCAGCCGAAGGCCGTCACCGACACCCTCCTCGGCCGCATCGACCCCGAGGGCATCCTCCACCTCGACGAGGTGCGCATCACGCGCGGCGAGCTGCGCGAGGTCGACAAGGTGGTGATCGTCGCCTGCGGGACCGCGTTCCACGCCGGGATGATCGCCAAGTACGCCATCGAGCACTGGACCCGCATCCCCTGCGAGACGGAGCTGGCCAGCGAGTTCCGCTACCGCGACCCGATCCTGGACCCGCACACCCTGGTCGTCGCCATCTCGCAGTCCGGCGAGACGATGGACACCCTGATGGCCCTGCGGCACGCCCGCGAACAGGGCGCCAAGGTGCTCGCCATCTGCAACACCAACGGCTCCACCATCCCGCGCGAGTCCGACGCCGTGCTCTACACGCACGCCGGGCCCGAGGTCGCCGTCGCCTCCACCAAGGCGTTCCTCACCCAGCTCGTCGCCTGCTACCTCGTCGCCCTCTACCTGGGCCAGGTGCGCGGCACCAAGTGGGGCGACGAGATCCGGACCGTCATCCGGCAGCTCTCCGAGATCTCCGGCTCCGTCGAACGGGTCCTGGAGACCATGGAACCCGTCCGGGAACTGGCCCGGTCGCTGGCCTCCCACGACACCGTGCTCTTCCTCGGCCGGCACGTCGGCTACCCGGTCGCCCTGGAGGGCGCGCTGAAGCTGAAGGAACTCGCGTACATGCACGCCGAGGGGTTCGCCGCGGGCGAGCTCAAGCACGGGCCGATCGCGCTCATCGAGGACGGCCTGCCCGTCGTCGTCGTGGTGCCCTCCCCGGCCGGCCGCTCCGTGCTGCACGGCAAGATCGTGTCGAACATCCAGGAGATCCGGGCCCGCGGCGCACTCACCGTCGTCATCGCCGAGGAGGGCGACGACGAGGTCGTCCCGTACGCCGACCACCTCATCCGGATCCCCGCAACGCCTACGCTGCTTCAGCCGCTGGTCGCCACCGTGCCGTTGCAGGTCTTCGCCTGCGAACTCGCGACGGCCCGCGGCAACGAGGTGGACCAGCCGCGCAACCTGGCGAAGTCCGTCACCGTGGAGTGAACCGTGGACGAGCAGTGAAGGTGAATACGTGATCATCGGGGTCGGGATCGACGTGGCGGAGATCGACCGGTTCGACGCGGCGCTGGAGCGCACACCGCAGCTCGCGGCGCGCCTCTTCGTCGAACGGGAACTGCTGCTGCCCAGCGGCGAGCGGCGCGGCATCGCCTCGCTGGCCGCCCGGTTCGCCGCCAAGGAGGCCCTGGCCAAGGCGCTCGGCGCCCCCGCCGGGCTGCTGTGGACGGACGCCGAGGTGTACGTGGAGGACAGCGGGCAGCCCCGGCTGCGGGTGAGCGGCACGGTGGCCGCCCGCGCCGCCGAACTGGGCGTCCGGCACTGGCACGTGTCGCTCAGTCACGACGCGGGGGTGGCCTCCGCGGTGGTGATCGCGGAGGGCGCGTAACCGGTCCGGGGCGCGGTGCTCCGGTGGGCCGGTTCCGTCCTCGACCGCCGGACGGGCTTGAGAGGGCCTGCCGCCGGACGGGCTTGATCCGGACGGGTACGGGTGAAGCCTGCGCGGGTCGCTGAACGTGCGTACGTTGGAGGGCATGCGTACCGCCTACAGCGTCGAGACCGTACGGGCCGCCGAGCGGGCCCTCATGGAACGGCTCCCCGAAGGTGCGCTGATGCAGCGCGCCGCCGCCGGACTCGCCGCCGCCTGCGCCGACCTGCTGCGCCGCAGCGGCCGGGTCTACGGCTCCCGCGTCGTCCTCCTCGTCGGCACCGGCGCCAACGGCGGCGACGCCCTGTACGCCGGCGCCCGGCTCGCCCGGCGCGGCGCGGGCGTGGTCGCCGTACGGGTCACCGCCGGCCGCGCCCACGAGGGCGGCACCGCCGCCCTCCGCGCAGCGGGCGGACGCGTCGTCGACGGCGAGGAGAGCACCGCCCACGAGGACCGGGCCGGGCGCGTCGACCTCGTCGTGGACGCCGTCACCGGCATCGGCGGGCGCGGCGGACTGCGGCCCGGGGCGGCCGAACTGGTCCGGCGGTACACCGCGCACGGCGCGCCCGTCGTCGCCGTCGACCTGCCCAGCGGCGTCGAGGCGGACACCGGCGAGGTGACCGGCGACGCGGTGCGCGCGGACGCGACCGTCACCTTCGGGGCGTACAAGCCGGCGCTGCTCGTCGACCCGGCCGCCGAACGGGCCGGCGCGCTGCGCCTCGTCGACATCGGGCTCGGCGCCGAACTCCCGGCCGTCCCCGACCTGGAGGCCCTGCAGTACGCGGACGTCGCCGCGCTGCTGCCGGTGCCGGCCGCCGAGAGCGACAAGTACCGGCGCGGTGTCGTCGGCATCGCCGCCGGATCGGCCCGCTACCCGGGCGCCGCCGTGCTCGCCGTCTCCGGGGCGCTGCGCGGCGGGGCGGGGGCCGTGCGCTACGCGGGCCCCGGCGGCGAGGCGGTCATCGCGCGGCATCCGGAGACCCTGGTCCACGCGGGCCGCCCCTCCCGGGCCGGGCGGGTGCAGGCGTGGGTCGTCGGGCCCGGGCTCGGCGACGGCACCGAGGCCGTGGAGGCCGTCTCCGACGTGCTGGCCACCGAGGTGCCGGTGCTGGTGGACGCGGACGGACTGCGGCTCCTCGACGCGGACGTGGTCCGGGGACGGGGCGCGCCCACCGTCCTCACCCCGCACGCCGGGGAGGCCGCCGCGCTGCTCGGCGTGGCGCGCGAGGAGGTCGAGGCGGGGCGGCTCGCCGCCGTACGGGAACTCGCCCGCCGGTTCGGCGCCACGGTCCTGCTCAAGGGCTCCACGACCCTGATCGCCACCGACACCCCGCACACCCCGGTCCGGGTCAACCCCACCGGCACCCCGTGGCTGGCCACCGCCGGCAGCGGCGACGTCCTCTCCGGCCTGACCGGCTCCCTGCTGGCCGCCGGACTCGTCCCGCGCGACGCGGCCTCCGCCGGGGCCTATCTGCACGGGCTCGCGGCCCGCCGCGCGGCGGACGGCTCCCCGGTCGCCGCGCTGGACGTCGCCGACGCGATCCCCGCGGCATGGCGGGACGTCCGGGGCTGAGCGAAGCTGGGGGAGAGCATCCGCACACGAGAGGTGACCGGCCGTGGGCAGCAGCGGTGAGGTGCGCGTACGCCGGGTCCAGGACGGGGCGGAGGACGGCGACGGCACCCGCGTCCTCGTCGACCGGCTGTGGCCGCGCGGGGTGCCCAGGGAGCGGGCCGCGATCGACCGCTGGCTCAAGGACCTCACGCCGTCGGACGAGCTGCGCTCCCGGTACCACGAGGACCGCTCCGCCACCCGCTACGACGCCTTCGTCGAGCGCTACCGCGCCGAACTCGCGGGACCGGTGCAGGCGGCGGCCGTCGACGAGCTGGCCGGGCTGGTCCGCGCGGGCGGCCCGGTGACGCTCGTCACGGCCGTCAAGGACGTCGAGCACAGCCACGTACCGGTCCTCGCCGACCACCTGGAACACCAGCTGCGCCACCGCTGAGGCGCCCCGCCGGACAGGCCCGCCCGGACGGCTCTGAGACACTGGGCGCGATATGAACGAGACAGCGTCCTTGCGAGCCCGTGCCGAGATCGACCTCGCCGCACTCCGCGCCAACGTGCGCGTTCTGCGCGCCCGGGCGGCCGGGGCGCAGCTCATGGCCGTGGTCAAGGCCGACGCCTACGGGCACGGCGCGGTGCCCTGCGCGCGTGCCGCGCGGGAGGCGGGCGCCACCTGGCTGGGCACCGCGACCCCGCAGGAGGCCCTGGCCCTGCGCGCGGCCGGGCTCGACGGCCGGATGCTGTGCTGGCTCTGGACGCCGGGCGGGCCCTGGCGCGAGGCGATCGAGGCCGACGTCGACGTGTCGGTGAGCGGCATGTGGGCGCTGCGCGAGGTCACCGGGGCGGCCGCGGCGGCGGGCCGGACCGCCCGGATCCACCTCAAGGCCGACACCGGACTCGGCCGGGCCGGCTGCCAGCCCGCCGACTGGCCCGAACTGGTCGCCGCCGCCCGCACCGCCGAGCGCGCGGGCACCGTCCGCGTCACCGGTCTGTGGTCCCACTTCGCCTGCGCCGACGAGCCGGGCCACCCCTCGATCACCGCCCAGCTGGACACCTTCCGCGACATGGTGGCGTACGCCGAGAAGGCCGGCGTCGAGCCCGAGGTGCGGCACATCGCCAACTCGCCGGCGACCCTGACCGTCCCCGAGTCCCACTTCGACCTGGTGCGCACCGGGATCGCCATGTACGGCATCTCGCCGAGCCCCGAGCTCGGCACGCCCGCCGACTTCGGGCTGCGCCCCGTGATGACGCTCGCCGCGTCCCTCGCCCTGGTCAAGCGGGTCCCGGCCGGCCACGGCATCAGCTACGGCCACCACTACACGACACCCCGCGAGACCACGCTCGGCCTGGTGCCCCTCGGTTACGCCGACGGCATCCCGCGCCACGCGTCCGGCCGGGGCCCGATCCTGGCCGGCGGGGCGCGGCGGACGATCGCGGGCCGGGTCGCCATGGACCAGTTCGTCGTCGACCTCGACGGCGACGAGCCCGCGGCGGGCAGCGAGGCGGTGCTGTTCGGTCCCGGCGACCGGGGCGAGCCGAGCGCCGAGGACTGGGCCGAGGCCGCCGGCACGATCGCGTACGAGATCGTCACCCGGATCGGCGGCCGGGTGCCGCGCGTCCACCTGGGCGCCGCGGCGACGGACGACGCCCCGGCCGGGTCCTGACCGGGAAAGCTCCCCTGACCAGGCACGATCTGAACATGTACGGAACGGTCCCGGTGCGGGCCGAGGCGGACCGGAACGATTCGTGAGGAGCACGGCACGGTGAGCGAGATCAGCACGGGTGACGCGGTGGCGACGGCCGCTTCGGCGGCCGGCTGGCGCCGGGCGGGAATCGCCGGCGCCGCCATAGGCGTGATCGCCGCCGGCGCGGCGGCCGGGGTCGCGGTGGAACGGCTGACGGTCGGCCGGAGCATGCGCAAGCGCGCCCGGCTCGCCCTGGACGCCACCGGCCCGTACGGCTCGCTGCGCGGGCGGCCCGGCCGGGCCACCGCCGACGACGGCACCGAGCTGTACTACGAGGTCGACGAGACCGACGAGGGAGCCGATCCGGAGTCCGCCGGTGCGGGCCCCCGCAGGCGCCGGCTCTTCGGGCGCAAGGCGCCCGCCCCGGTCACCGTCGTCTTCAGCCACGGCTACTGCCTCAGCCAGGACTCCTGGCACTTCCAGCGGGCCGCCCTGCGCGGGATCGTGCGCACCGTCCACTGGGACCAGCGCAGCCACGGCCGCTCCGAGCGGGGCCGTGCCCAGGCCCGCGCCGGGGGAGGGGTGCCCGTCGGCATCGACCAGCTCGGCCGCGACCTCAAGGCCGTCATCGACGCCGCCGCCCCCGAGGGGCCGCTCGTCCTCGTCGGCCACTCGATGGGCGGCATGACGATCATGGCGCTGGCCGACCGGTACCCGGAGCTGGTCCGCGACCGGGTCGCCGCCGTCGCCTTCGTCGGCACGTCGAGCGGCAGGCTGAACGAGGTCAGCTTCGGGCTGCCCGTCATGGGCGTCAACGCGGTGCGGCGGGTGCTGCCCGGGGTGCTGCGGGCACTCGGCTCGCAGGCGGAGCTGGTGGAGCGGGGGCGACGGGCCACCGCCGACCTGTTCGCCGGGCTGATCAAGCGGTACTCGTTCGGCTCGCGGGACGTGGACCCGGCGGTCGCGCGGTTCGCCGAGCGGCTCATCGAGTCCACCCCGATCGACGTGGTCGCGGAGTTCTACCCCGCCTTCGCGGAACACGACAAGAGCGCGACCCTGCAGCTCTTCCGCGGCCTGCCGGTCCTCGTCCTGGCCGGCGACAAGGACCTCGTGACGCCTAGCTCGCACAGCGAGGCCATCGCGGACCGGCTGCCGGACGCGGAACTGGTCATCGTCCCGGACGCCGGACACCTGGTGATGCTGGAGCACCCCGAGACGGTGACCGACCGGCTCGCGGACCTGCTGGTGCGGGCCGGAGCCGTACCGGAGTCCTCTAACGTTGGCGGGCATGGAACCGCAGAACAGCCCGGCGGCCGCTGAGGCCGCCGCGTACGAGAACGTCCCCGGCGCCGTCACCGTGGAGCTGGCCGTCGACTCCCCCGAACAGATGCAGGCCCTGGGCCGCCGGCTCGCCTCCGCGCTGCGCCCCGGCGACCTCGTGATGCTCACCGGTGAGCTGGGGGCCGGCAAGACGACCCTGACCCGGGGACTCGGCGAGGGTCTGGGCGTACGGGGCGCGGTGACGTCCCCCACCTTCGTGATCGCCCGCGTCCACCCCCCGCTCTCCGGGGGCCCCGCGCTGGTCCACGTCGACGCCTACCGGCTGGGCGGCGGGCTCGACGAGATGGAGGACCTGGACCTCGACGTCTCCCTGCCGGAGTCCGTGGTCGTCGTCGAGTGGGGCGACGGCAAGGTCGAGGAGCTGGCGGAGGACCGCCTCCAGGTGCTCATCGACCGCGCGGTCGGGGACACCGACGACGAGCGGCGCACGGTGACACTGGTGGGCGTGGGGGCGCGCTGGGCGGGGCTGCGGAACGAGTCCTGGGCGCCCTGGGGCTGAGTTTCCGACGCGGTGTCGGCAAAATGTTGCGCGGGACGGGGCAGGCGTGGTGACATGGGGGACGAGAGCGGGTTAGGTCTGCCTAACCACGCCTTCCACCGGAGCCCAGGAGGCGTTCATGCCGACATCCGAGCGCACACCGGAGCCGCCGCGAGCGGCGGTATCGATGACTGCCCTGCTGGCCGCGGGCGCGGCGGCGAACGCGGTCTCCACGCCCCCGGCACCACAGCCGGAAAAGAAGCGGGCGGAAAAGAAACGGGCGGTGAAGCCGCGCCGGGCGGACACGTCCGGCCGTGCGGCCCACTCGAGCCGTTCCGGCGATTGAGGCCGTCCTCGGCGGGGCCGAGGGCGCCCCGCGGCTGACCCCGGCCCGTCCGGCGGCCGAGGAGGCTCCGCGGGGGAACCCGGCCCGTCCGGCGGTCGAGGAGGTCCTGCGGCGAACCGCCCGTCCGGCGGCCGAGGAGGCCCCCGCAGCGAACCCCGCCCGTCCGTCCGGCGGTCGAGGACGCCCCGGGGCCTACGGGACGACGACCACCTTCACGCTCACCGTGGCGAACCGCCACAGCGCGTCGCCGTCCGCACGGGACATCCGCACGCCGCCCGCCTTCACCGTCGGGTCCGGCTCCTCCATCGCCCCGTCCTGCGCGGCGCTGAAGCCGATCGTCACATCGTTCACCGCGGCGAACCGCACGACGTGCTCGATCGGCACCCCGTCGGAGCCCGTCCCGCTGCCCGACCGCGAGGTCACCGCGTAGCTCCCCGGCACGGCGCTCACCGAGCCCGGCATCACCTTGAACGTCCGCGACGCCTTGCCCTTCGCGTTCACCAGCCACACCCGGCGGTCCTTCAGCGCGTACACGACCCGCGTCCCGGTGCCGGAGTCGGCGGGGACGGCGAGCGGGTTCTTCTTCGGCTCGGGCGCGGCGTGCTTGCCGGCCGGCGCCGAGGCACTGCTGGACGCCTTCGGCTTCGCCGCCAGGCCGTCCGGCACGTTGGCGGAGGCCTGGTAGGCCAGGAAGCCGACCACCGCGACGGCCGCCGCGGTGAGCGCGGCCACGATTCCCGAGCTGCCCCTTGCCACCGTGCGTGCCTCTTTCGCTGTCGTGTGCCGTAAGGCGCGAACCGTAAGTCGTACAAGCGTTTACACGTACTCCGCGTATACCCGGTGACGGTAGCAGCCGGGACCGCCCGGTCCGGGACGCCGTACGGGGCGCGGGGCGGGCCGCGCCGGAGCCGTAGGCTGTTTGCGTGCTCTTGCTCGCAATGGATACCGCCACCCCCGCCGTCACCGTCGCCCTGCACGACGGGACCCGCGTCGTCGCCGAGTCCGCCCAGGTCGACGCCCGCAGGCACGGGGAGCTGCTGCTGCCCGCCGTCGACCGGGTCCTCGCGGAGGCCGGGGTGAAACTCGACGCGGTGACGGACGTCGTCGTGGGCGCCGGCCCCGGCCCGTACACCGGACTGCGCGTCGGCCTGGTGACGGCCGCCACGTTCGGCTCGGCGCTCTCCGTGCCCGTGCACGGGCTGTGCACCCTGGACGGCCTCGCGTACGCCGCCGGGCAGGCCGGGCTCGAAGGCCCCTTCGCCGTCGCCACGGACGCCCGCCGCAAGGAGGTCTACTGGGCGCGGTACGAGGACCCCCGCACCCGGACCGGGGGGCCCTCGGTCGACCGGCCCGCCGACATCGCGGAGCAGCTCGCCGGCCTGCCCGTCGTCGGCGCGGGCGCGGTGCTCTACCCCGACGCCTTCCCGGACGCGCGCGGCCCCGAGCACCTCGCGGCGGGCGCCCTGGCGGGCCTCGCGGCCGAGCGCCTCGCCGCCGGTGAGGAGCTGCTGCCGCCGCAGCCGCTCTACCTCCGCAGGCCCGACGCGCAGGTCCCGAAGAACTACAAGGTGGTCACCCCGAAGTGACCGTCACGACCGCGGTGCTGCGCGAGATGCGCTGGTGGGACATCGACCCGGTGCTCGCCCTGGAACACGAGCTGTTCCCGGAGGACGCCTGGTCGGCCGGCATGTTCTGGTCCGAGCTGGCGCACGCGCGCGGCCCGGCGGCGACCCGCCGTTACGTGGTCGCCGAGGACCCGGTCACCGGCCGGATCGTCGGGTACGCGGGCCTCGCCGCCGCCGGTGACCTCGCCGACGTGCAGACCATCGCCGTGGCCCGCGACCACTGGGGCGGCGGGCTCGGCTCCGAGCTGCTGACCGACCTGCTCAAGCACGCCACGGCCTTCGAGTGCGCCGAGGTGCTGCTGGAGGTCCGCGTCGACAACACCCGCGCCCAGAAGCTCTACGAACGCTTCGGCTTCGAGCCGATCGGCTTCCGCCGCGGCTACTACCAGCCGGGCAACATCGACGCACTCGTCATGCGCCTCCACGTACACGAAGACGTACAAGAAAACGAGACTGACTGATGGCTGACGAACCCCTCGTACTCGGTATCGAGACCTCCTGCGACGAGACCGGCGTCGGCATCGTCCGGGGCACCACGCTCCTCGCGGACGCCGTCGCCTCCAGCGTCGAGACGCACGCCCGCTTCGGCGGCGTGGTCCCGGAGATCGCCTCCCGCGCGCACCTGGAGGCGATGGTCCCCACCATCGAGCGCGCCCTGAAGGAGGCCGGCGTCAGCGCCCGGGACCTCGACGGCATCGCCGTCACCGCCGGACCCGGCCTCGCGGGCGCCCTGCTCGTCGGCGTCTCCGCCGCCAAGGCGTACGCGTACGCGCTGAACAAGCCGCTGTACGGGGTCAACCACCTGGCCTCCCACATCTGCGTCGACCAGCTGGAGCACGGGCCGCTGCCCGAGCCCACCATGGCGCTCCTGGTCAGCGGCGGGCACTCCTCGCTGCTGCTCGCGCCCGACATCACCAACGACGTGCGGCCCCTCGGCGCGACCATCGACGACGCGGCCGGCGAGGCGTTCGACAAGATCGCCCGGGTGCTGGACCTCGGCTTCCCCGGCGGCCCGGTCATCGACCGGCTCGCCAGGGAGGGAGACCCGGCCGCCATCGCCTTCCCGCGCGGTCTGACCGGCTCGCGCGACCCCGCGTACGACTTCTCCTTCTCCGGCCTGAAGACGTCCGTCGCCCGCTGGATCGAGGCCAAGCGGGCGGCCGGCGAGGAGGTGCCGGTGCGGGACGTGGCCGCGTCCTTCCAGGAGGCCGTCGTCGACGTGCTCACCCGCAAGGCCGTCCGCGCCTGCAAGGACGAGGGCGTCGACCACCTGATGATCGGCGGCGGCGTCGCGGCCAACTCCCGGCTGCGCGCGCTCGCCGAGGAGCGGTGCGAACGGGCCGGCATCCGGCTGCGCGTGCCCCGCCCGAAGCTGTGCACCGACAACGGGGCGATGGTCGCCGCCCTCGGCGCCGAGATGGTGGCCCGCAACCGGCCCGCCTCCGACCTGGAGCTGTCCGCCGACTCCTCGCTGCCGGTCACCGAGACTCACGTCCCGGGCGCCCACGGCCACGCGCACGACCACGACCACGTGCACGAGATCAGCAAGGACAACCTCTACTCATGAGCGCCCCGGTCACCGCCCTGATGTGGGAGGCCCGCGCCGCCGAGGGGCGGGGCGGCGAGCTCCTGGAGTGGGCTCGTGCCCGCGCCGCCGAGCTGCCCGGCTCCCCGCTCCGCAGCGAGCTGCTGCGCGCCCCGCAGGACCGGGTCCTGGTCATCACCTGGTGGCAGGGCGGTCACGCCGACGAGCTGCCGGAGCTGCCCGAGCCGGACGCGGACCTGGTCACCCGGGCGGTGCACCGCTGGCGCTTCGAGTCGCTGGGCCCTGCCTGAAGGCCCCGGCGGGGCGATGAGTCCGGGGCGCTCGCGCGGTCTACCCTTCACGACACTTTGTCCCCGTATGTGAGGAGAGGGCCATGCAGAAGGTCACCACGTTCCTGTGGTTCGAGAAGGACCGGATCGAGGAAGCCGCCGACTACTACGTCTCCGTCATCGGCGGCGACTCGCGCGTCCTCGACGTCACCCGCTGGACCGCCGCCTCCCCCGGCGAGGAGGGCAAGGCGATGACCGTGCGGTTCCAGCTGGACGGCGCGGAGTACGTCGCGTTCGACGGCGGGCCCGAGTTCCCCTTCACCGAGGCCGTCTCGCTCTCCGTGGAGTGCGACTCGCAGGAGGAGGCGGACCGGCTGTGGGACACGCTCACCTCCGACGGCGGCCAGGAGAGCCAGTGCGGCTGGCTCAAGGACAAGTACGGCCTCTCCTGGCAGATCGTCCCGCCGGGCCTCGATGACGCCCTGACCGACCCGGACCCGGAGAAGGCCGCCCGCGCGATGAAGGCGATGCTCGGCATGAGGCGCCTGGACGTCGAGGCCCTGCGCAACGCCTGAGACCCGCGCGGCCCTGTTCGGCCCCGTCCCTGTGCGCCACCCGGGGGAGCGTGCGGCCCCGGGTGGCGGTGTCGGGGCCGCGGCCCTTGTTCGTACTGGCAGGATCCGGCGCCATGCAGCCAGTACGACAAAAGGAAAAAATGACCATGAATGGTCGCGAGCCGGGTGCGTTGACGGGCGGGTGGCAGCGGGTGCGGCGGGGGCGCGGCCGCCCGCGGCGCCGGCCGGGTTGCGCGGTGCTGGCCGCGCTCCTGGTCGCCGCCGCGGCGTCGGGTTGTGCGGCCGGGGACGGAGACCCGGGCGCGGCCCGGGGCGCGAAGCCCCAGGCGGGTCGGGAAGGCGGGCCGGCGGAGCCGGTGGCCGGGGCGCTGGGCACCCGCGCGGCGCAGGCGGAGAAGGCGAAGCTCGCCCAGGCCGCCCGCGCGGTCGCCGCGAAGAAGTGGGGCCTGGCGGGCCCGCCGCTCGCGGCGCCCGTCCCGCCCGCGAAGAAGCCGCACCTCACGACCCGTAAGGGCTTCGAGGTCGAGGGTCAGGACGACTCGCTGCCGCCGGTCTTCACCAGGGTCCCCACCAAGGACAAGGTCGTCTTCCTGACGATGGACGACGGGGGTGACAAGGACCCCGAGCTGCTGAAGATGATGTCGGAGCTGAACATCCCGTACAGCGCCTTCCTCAGCGACTACCTGGTGCGCGACGACTACACGTACTTCAAGGACGCCCAGGCCCGCGGGGTCGCGCTCCACAACCACACGCTCAACCACCGCTACCTGCCGGGCCTGTCCTACGAGGAGCAGAAGCACGAGATCTGCGGCCAGCAGGACGTCATCGAGCAGCAGTTCGGCAAGCGGCCCCGGATCTTCCGGCCGCCGTACGGCAACTACAACACCGACACCCTGAAGATCGCCAAGTCCTGCGGCATCACCGCCGTGCCCCTGTGGGAGGCGGAGGCGTTCCCCGACCGCATGGAGTGGCGCGGGGAGGACCAGGACCTGCACCCCGGCGACATCATCCTCACCCACTTCCGCGGCAAGGAGGAATGGAAGGGCAGCATGCCCGACCTGATCCGGTCCGTCATGAAGGTCGTCACGGACAAGGGGTACGCCGTGGCCCGCCTGGAGGACTACGTGTAGGGAAGGGCGCACCCGCCGCCGGCCGGTGCGCTCCTGCCCGCCGGGGCGCACACGCGGGTGGCCCCGGGCGCGGAGTCCGCCTCGCCGGGGGCGTTGTGCCAGGTCATCAGGGTCAGGACGCACAGCAGGAACGCGCCGATCAGCTGGATGACGCCCGCGATCGGCAGCCCGTGGCGCAGCAGCACCATCCCGATCAGGCAGGCCACCGCCGTGCCGGTGGCGAGGACGAGAGTGCCGGACCAGTCCATCCCGGACGGTCCGGCCTCCGCCGTGTCCGGGTTCGGGGGCCGGGGTTCGGAGCCCGCGTACACGTACACGAAGACCGCGCAGAGCACCGCCTCCAGGGCGATGAGCAGCAGGCCGAGCACCACGTCGAGGCAGCCGGTCAGTACCGCCCCCGGACGCGAGGGGGCCGGGCGGTCCGTGCCGGAGATCCGTATGCGCATGCCACCACCGTCCACCGGAACGGACCGGGCGGGCCCCGTGTTGTCCCTACGGTGTCCGGAACGTTGCGCAGCCGCAGCCGCAGCCGTACGGGCCGGAGGTCCCGCGTACGCCATGAGGGGCGGGAATTGGCACTCCGCTTGACCGAGTGCTAATCGCGGTCATAGTCTCAGTGCTGGCACTCCCCACTGGAGAGTGCCAGCAGTACTGTGCGACCGGCAGGTCCGGCACCCGCGACGACGGGCCCACCTGGTCGCCATCCCAAAGACTGTTAAACCCCGTGAGATCTCCGAAGGGGGAGACCGGATCGTGTCGACCGCCAGCTCCAAGGTTGCGATCAAGCCGCTCGAGGACCGCATCGTGGTCCAGCCGCTCGACGCCGAGCAGACCACGGCCTCCGGCCTGGTTATTCCGGACACCGCCAAGGAGAAGCCCCAGGAGGGCGTCGTCCTGGCCGTGGGCCCGGGCCGCTTCGAGAACGGCGAGCGCCTGCCGCTCGACGTCAAGACCGGCGATGTCGTGCTGTACAGCAAGTACGGCGGCACCGAGGTGAAGTACAACGGCGAGGAGTACCTCGTCCTCTCGGCCCGCGACGTGCTCGCGATCATCGAGAAGTAATTCACCCACGTTTGCTTCTGTTCTGCGCCCCTGGCCCCCTGTGCGAAATGACTAGCCGGGCGGCAGGGGCGCAGTTCTTGTTTTGAGAGGACAGTTCAGCTCCATGGCGAAGATCCTGAAGTTCGACGAGGACGCCCGTCGCGCCCTCGAGCGCGGCGTCAACAAGCTTGCCGACACGGTGAAGGTGACGATCGGCCCCAAGGGCCGCAACGTCGTCATCGACAAGAAGTTCGGTGCCCCCACCATCACCAACGACGGTGTCACCATCGCGCGCGAGGTCGAGCTGGACGACCCGTACGAGAACCTCGGCGCCCAGCTGGTGAAGGAGGTGGCGACCAAGACCAACGACGTGGCCGGTGACGGCACGACCACCGCCACCGTCCTCGCCCAGGCGCTCGTCCGCGAGGGTCTGCGCAACGTCGCCGCCGGCGCCTCCCCGGCCGCCCTGAAGAAGGGCATCGACGCCGCGGTCAAGGCCGTGTCCGAGGAGCTCCTCGCGACCGCCCGCCCGATCGACGACAAGTCCGACATCGCCGCCGTCGCCGCGCTCTCCGCGCAGGACGCCCAGGTCGGCGAGCTCATCGCGGACGCCATGGACAAGGTCGGCAAGGACGGTGTCATCACCGTCGAGGAGTCCAACACCTTCGGTCTGGACCTCGACTTCACCGAGGGCATGGCCTTCGACAAGGGCTACCTGTCCCCGTACATGGTGACCGACCAGGAGCGTATGGAGGCCGTCCTCGACGACCCGTACATCCTGATCCACCAGGGCAAGATCGGCTCGATCCAGGAGCTGCTGCCGCTCCTGGAGAAGGTCATCCAGGCCGGTGGCTCCAAGCCGCTGCTGATCATCGCCGAGGACGTCGAGGGCGAGGCCCTGTCGACCCTGGTCGTCAACAAGATCCGCGGCACGTTCAACGCCGTCGCCGTCAAGGCGCCGGGCTTCGGTGACCGCCGCAAGGCCATGCTCGGCGACATCGCCACCCTCACCGGTGCGACCGTCATCGCCGAGGAGGTCGGCCTCAAGCTCGACCAGGCCGGTCTGGACGTGCTGGGCACCGCCCGCCGCGTGACCGTCTCCAAGGACGACACCACCATCGTCGACGGCGGCGGCAAGGCCGACGAGGTCGCCGGCCGCGTCAACCAGATCAAGGCCGAGATCGACGCCACGGACTCCGACTGGGACCGCGAGAAGCTCCAGGAGCGCCTGGCGAAGCTGGCCGGCGGTGTCTGCGTGATCCGCGTCGGTGCCGCCACCGAGGTCGAGCTCAAGGAGAAGAAGCACCGTCTGGAGGACGCCATCTCCGCGACCCGCGCCGCGGTCGAGGAGGGCATCGTCTCCGGTGGTGGCTCCTCCCTCGTCCACGCCGTCAAGGTCCTGGAGGGCAACCTCGGCAAGACCGGCGACGAGGCCACCGGTGTCGCGGTCGTCCGCCGCGCCGCCGTCGAGCCGCTGCGCTGGATCGCCGAGAACGCCGGCCTCGAGGGCTACGTCATCACCTCGAAGGTCGCCGAGCTCGACAAGGGCCAGGGCTTCAACGCCGCGACCGGCGAGTACGGCGACCTGGTGAAGGCCGGCGTCATCGACCCGGTCAAGGTCACCCGCTCCGCCCTGGAGAACGCCGCGTCCATCGCGTCGCTGCTGCTCACGACCGAGACCCTGGTCGTCGAGAAGCCGGCCGATGAGGAGCCGGAGGCCGGCGGCCACGGCCACGGTCACTCCCACTGACGCACGGCTGACCGCGTGAAGCGGTGAAGGCCCGGTCCCCCGCGCGGGGGACCGGGCCTTCGCGTTGCGCGGACGCTACGCGGAGCGGCCGAGCGCCGCCGGGTGCACCGGGTCCGCGAACGGCCGGCCCTGCGCGTACCGCTCCAGCTCGTCCAGTGCGTGGTCCGTCATCCGGTGCAGTTCGTTGCCGAGGGAGCCCGCCACATGCGGGGTCAGAAGCACATTCGGCAGCTCGTACAACGGGGATTCGGCGGGCGGCGGTTCGGGGTCCGTCACATCCAGTACGGCGTGCAGCCGGCCCGGGACCAGTTCCCGCAGCAGGGCCGCCTCGTCGATCAGGGAACCGCGGGCCGTGTTGATCAGCGTCGTCCCGGTGCGCATCAGCGACAGCTGGCGGGTGCCGATCATGTGGTGGGTCTCGGGGAGTTGGGGAGCGTGCACCGAGACGACGTGGGCGCGGGCGCACAGCTCGTCCAGGGTGACCGGTTCGACGCCCAGCCGAGCCGCCTCGTCGGCGGTGACGAAGGGGTCGTACAGCAGGACCCGCAGGTCGAAGGGGCGGAGCAGTTCGATGACGCGGCGGCCGATGCGGGAGGCGCCGACGACGCCCACCGTACGGTGGTAGTTGCCCGCCCCGTCCAGTTCGGCCCGCCAGTCGTGGTCGGCGCGGACCTCGCGGTAGACGTGGGCGGAGCGCAGGACGCGCTTGTTGGCGAGCAGGATCGTGGCGAGGGTGTACTCGGCCACGGGCAGGGCGTTGGCCCCGGCCGCCGAGGAGACGGCCAGGCCGCGTTCCCAGCAGGCGTCCGTGACGTGGTGCTTGACCGAGCCCGCCGCGTGGACGACCGCCTTCAGCCGGGGCGCGGCGGCGAGGACCTGAGCGGTGAGCGGGGTGGCGCCCCAGCAGGTGAGGAGGACGTCGGCCTCGGCCAGGGCGGCGGCGACGCGGGGGGCGGGGGCGGCCAGGTCGTGGGCGACGAGGGTGGGGTCCGTACGGGCGAGGGCGGTGAGCCGGGCGCGGTGGCGCGGCTCGAAGAGGCGCTCGTAGATGTCCGGGCCCATCGCGAGCAGGACCGACGGCCGGTGGTCAGGTGTGGGCTGCATGGGTGGCTTCCTCGTAGACGCGGTGGGCTACTTGACGCTGCCGGCGGTGAGCCCGGCCTTCCAGTGCCGCTGCAGGGAGACGAAGGCGACGATCAGGGGGATGACGGCGAGGAGGGACCCGGTGACCACGAGCGGGTAGAAGCTGGGCTCGCTGTGGGTGTTGGTGTTCCAGGAGTACAGGCCGAGGCTCAGCGGGAAGAGCTCGCGGTCCGAGAGCATCACCAGCGGGAGGAAGAAATTGTTCCAGATTCCGGTGAACTGGAAGAGGAAGACGGTCACGAAGCCCGGCATCATCATCGGCAGACCGATGGAGAAGAAGATGCGCAGTTCGCCCGCTCCGTCGATGCGGGCGGCTTCCAGCGCCTCGGCCGGGATGTAGCCGGCGGCGAAGACCCGGGCGAGGTAGACGCCGAAGGGGTTCACGAGGACGGGGATCAGCACCGACCAGTACGTGTTGACGATGCCGATCTTGCTGGCCAGCAGGTACATGGGCAGGGCCATGGCCGTCGTGGGGACGAGCACACCGAGCAGCACCAGGCCGAAGAGCTTCTCCTTGCCCCGGAACTCGTACTTGTCGAAGGCGTATCCGGCCGCGACGCAGATCAGCGAGCAGACGGCGGCCCCGACCCCCGCGTACAGCAGGCTGTTCCCGTACCAGCGGAAGTAGACGCCGTCCCCGTACGAGGCGATGTCCGAGAGGTTCTTCGAGAGGTCGAAGCCCTTGAAGGAGAAGGTGTCCCCGGAGAGCAGCGAGCCCGTGTCCTTGGTGGCGGCGGTGAGCAGCCAGACGAGCGGGAAGAGCATGTAGAGGACGGCCAGGAGCAGGGCTCCGTTGACGGCCGCCTTCGACAGCCAGAGGTTCTTGCGGGTCGTGGTGCTCATGCGTGTGCGCCCTTCCGGCCGGTGAGGCGGGTGACGACGAAGGACAGCAGGGCGGCGGTGAGCGCGAGGAGTACGGAGGCGGCGGCCGCGAGTCCGAAGTCGTTGCGGGAGAAGGCCGCGGTGTAGGCGTACATGTTCGGTGTCCAGGAGGAGGAGACGGCGGACCCGGAGCCGGTGTTGAGGATCAAGGGTTCGGTGAACAGCTGGAGCGAGCCGATGATCGTGAAGAGCACGACCATCAGGACCGAGGTGCGGATCAGCGGGAGCTTGATGCTGAACGCGATGCGCGGGCCGCTCGCCCCGTCCACCGTGGCCGCTTCGAGCACGGAGCGGTCGATGGCCTGCAGAGCGGCGTAGAAGATCACCATGTTGTAGCCGAGCCACTCCCACAGCGCGATGTTCACGATGGACGGCAGCGCGCCACTGGGCGAGAAGAAGTCGAAGCCGATCCCGCCGGAGTGCATCGCGGAGACGACGGGGCTGAGGCCCGGCGTGTAGAGGTACAGCCAGACCATCGCGGCGATGATGCCGGGCACGGCGTGCGGCAGGAACAGCGCGAGCTGGAAGAAGCGCTTGGCGCGGGCGAGCGCCGAGTCGAGCAGCAGTGCCAGGGCGAGGGCTCCGCCGACCATCAGCGGGATGTAGATGACGCAGTAGCCGAGAAGGACGAGGAAGCCCTCGCGGAAGACCCGGTCACCCAGCGCCGCCGTGTAGTTGCCGAGTCCGGTGAAGACCGTCTCGGATCCGCCGAAGCCGAGCCCCGACTGCTGTTCGGTGAAGAGGCTGAGCCAGACCGCGTAGCCGATCGGGATCAGCATCACGGCGGTGAACAGGACGAAGAACGGGGTCAGCAGGGTCGCGGCGGCGCGGGTGCGGGCTTTCATCCGGTCAGCCCTCGACCTTCAGGCCGCGCTTGGTCAGCTCCGCGACGGTCGCGTCATGGGCGGCCTTCACCGCGTCGGGGATGGTGGAGCCGCCACCGGCGACCTTGCCGAACTGGTCCTTCAGGGTGGTGTTGGTGGTACCCATCGAGGGGCCCCAGGTCCAGCCCTGCTTGATGGCGGCGCCGCCGTCCTCGAAGACCTGGTAGATGTCCTGGCCGCCGTAGAACTTGGTGTCGAAGGCGTTCTTCGCGGCCGGGCGCAGGGCGAGCGCGGCCGGGAACGCGCTGGACGTTCCGGAGGAGATACGGGCCTTGATGCCGTCCTCCGTGGTGGTCATCCAGGTGGCGAACTCGACGGCCGCCGCCGCCTTCTCGCTGTTCTTCGGCACGGCGAAGGTGGTGCCGCCGAGCATGCCGCCGGCCGGCTTGCCGTCCCACGTCGGTATCGGGGCGGCGGCCCACTTCCCGCTCTGCTCGGGCAGCGTCCCGCCGAGGACGCCGCCGCCCCAGGAGGCGCCGAGGTAGCCGATGGTGCCGCCGGTCTTCAGGGAGTTGGTCCAGGCGGGGGAGAAAGAGGCGTCGGTGCGGACCAGGCCGTCCTTCACCAGGCCTTGCCAGTAGTCGGCGACCTTGGTGGTGGCGGCGTCGGAGGTGTTGACCTTCCAGGTGTCGCCGTCGGCCTTGAACCACTGGGCGCCGGCCTGCCAGACCATCGCCTCGAAGGTGGTCGGGTCATCGGGGAAGAAGGTGCCGATGCGGGCCTTGGAGTCGGCCTTCTTGACCTTCTCGGCGGTGGCCTTGAAATCGTCCCAGGTCTTGGGCACCGCGATGTCGTACTTGGCGAACAGGTCCTTGCGGTAGAAGAAGGCCTGCGGCGCGGCGTCGAAGGGTACGGCCCAGCTCTTGCCGCCGAGCGTCGTCTGCTCGATGGCCTGCGGGAGGAACTTCTTCTTGACGTCGTCGGTCAGGTACTCGCCGATGTCCTGGAACCCGCCCTGGCTGACGTACTCGGGGAGCGTCGGGTACTCGACGGAGACCAGGTCGGGGGCGTTGCCCGCCTTGATCGCGTTGGAGATCTTGGCGTAGCCGCCGGCGGTGCCGGACGGGGTCTCCTCGAACTTCACCCGGATGTTCTTGTGCGAAGCGTTGAACGCGTCCACGACCTCCTTGGTGCCCTTGGCCCATCCCCAGAAGGTGATGGTCACGGGCTTGGCGGCGGTGCCCGTGCCGCCGCCGGAGGAGTCGTCGTCGCTGCCGCCGCAGGCCGTGACGACGGCGAGGGCGGTGACGGCCCCGGCTATGGAAAGAGTCGTTCTGCTCCAACTGCGGTTCACGGCGAAGCTCCTGAATCAGCGGCGACATTGACGTTGGGCGTGATCCTTGGCCCAGCGATGTCCGAAGTCAAGAGCGAAAGATTGATTGATCGAGAAAAGATCAGAACGTTATCGAGTGGTCGAAGCTCGTACCCGCAGACGCGGCAGCAGCGCAAGATGCCGGCCGGGCTCGTCGCCGTCCTGTCCGGAGCCGAGTCGGCTGACCAGCAACTCCGTTGCGTATCGCCCGATGTGGCGCTTGGGTGGGCTGACCGCGGTGAGCGGGATGTCGCCGAGGGCGGCCACCTCGTCGTCGTACGCGATCACTGCCAGGTCATCGGGGACGCGCACGCCCAGGTCGGACAGACGCTGGATCAGGTGGATCGCGTCCACGTCGTTGTGCACCAGCGCGGCCGTGGCCCGGCCGGAGACCACCGCGTCGCGCACCTCCCGCACCGCCTCGTCGAAGCGGGCCGGGTCGACCTCGGGGCCGGACGTCCCGATCATCGCCGGCGCACCGGTGTGCCCCAGCACCGCCAGCGCGTCCTCGTAGCCCGACCGCACCGCCAGCGCGGTCGGGCTGTCGGCGCGGGCGACGAGCAGCGGGGTGCCGTGGCCCAGGCCGACCAGGTGGCGCACGGCGAGCAGCACCCCGTGCCGGTGGTCGGAGCAGACCCGGTCCAGGTCGTCGAGGGGCGATCCCGGCGCCGGGGTGCGCTCCAGCAGCACGGTGGGCACCGGCAGCCGGGCCATCCAGTCCCCGTACGCCGCCTGGTCCTCGGCGCCCCGCCAGGCCGGGGCGATGAGCAGCCCGTCGGCCCCGGAGGCGAGCAGTCCCTCGGCGCGCGCCCTGTCCTCCTCGGGGCGGTAGTCGGAGATCCGCAGCACCAGCCGGGCCCCGGCGCGCGCGGCGGCCTCGTGCGCGCCGCGGATGACCTCGGCGAAGTAGTACGTCGCCGAAGGCGCGATCAGCCCGATCACCGGGCCCCCGGCCGGTCCGGACACAGCCGGGGCGGACGCGTCCCGGGGCCAGGAGACCGACCCGTGGACCCGGTCGAGCAGCCCGCGCTCGGACAGCGCCTCGACATCGCGGCGCACCGTGACGGGGGAGACCCCCAGCCGGTCGGCCAGGTCCGAGACGCGGGCCGAGCCGCGTTCCCGTACCAGGGCCAGAAGTCGGTCGTGACGTTCAGCGGCACTCTCACGCACGGCGGCAGTCCCCTTGCAAATCGCGATGTGATGGCTCGGCCGGCCGGACCCCAGGGCTTTCGGCGCGGGTCGGGCGGATCAGGGAGCGGGTCGACCCGCACCAGGGACCCTAATGCAGCGTGATCGATTGACGGAAGTTTCGATCATTCGCTACTTCCCCATTGACGTTCGATCAACCCGCGGTTCAGGATTCCCGGCGACGCCGAAGTCCGCCTCCAGGGGAGCATCATGCCCACGACGAGTCCGTACACGGGCCGTATCCGTGCCGATTGGGAGCAGGCGGCCGACCGACTGCTGTTCGCGGTACGCCCCTACGCCTCGCCCCGGCACAGCCGCATCGACCTCCCCGGCTCCCGCCCCAGCTGGTCAGGACCTCTTTCCGACGGTCTCGAAGGCTATGCCCGCACCTGGTTGCTCGCCTCGCTGCGGATCGCCGGAGCACGGGGCGAGGACCCGTGCGGCCACCTCGGCCGCTACGCCGAAGGACTCGCCGCCGGTACGTCGGACCCCGCGGGCAGCCCCGACGCGTGGCCCCGGATGGTCGGCACCCCCCAGGCCGTCGTCGAATCCGCCTCCGTCGCGCTCGGTCTGCGCCTCACCCGCCCCTGGCTCTGGGAGGCCCTCGACGACCGCACACGGCAGCGCGCCGTCGACTGGCTGCTCCCCGCCCTCGCCCCCTCCCCGGTGAACAACAACTGGTGGCTCTTCGGTCTCACCGTCGCGGGCTTCCTCCAGGAGGCGGGCATCGAGACCGACCGGGCCCGGCGGACCATCGACCGCGCGCTGGAACGCATTGAGGACTGGTACCTGGGCGACGGCTGGTACAGCGACGGCCCGAACCGTTCCTTCGACCACTACAACGCCTGGGCGATGCACTTCTACCCGGTCCTGCACGCCCACCTGGCGGGCGACCGGGACCTCCTGGACCGCTACGGTCCCCGCCTGCACCGCCACCTCGACGACTACAGCCGCATGTTCGGCGCGGACGGCGCCCCGGTGCCGTTCGGCCGTTCCCTCACCTACCGCTTCGCCGCCGCGGCCGCCCCCTGGCTCGGCGCGCTGACCGGCCACACTCCGCTCACCCCGGGCGCGACCCGCCGGCTCGCCTCGGGAACCCTCCGCTACTTCCTCGACCGCGGTGCCGTCGACCGGGACGGCCTCCTCACCCTCGGCTGGCACGGCGCCCACGAGCCGATGATCCAGCCGTACTCGGGCCCCGCGTCTCCGTACTGGGCCTCCAAGGGCTTCCTCGGTCTGCTGATGCCACCGGACCACCCCGTCTGGACGGCCGACGAGGAGCCGCTGCCCGCCGAGACCGAGGACGCCGTGACCACCCTCGGGCCGACCGGGATGCTCCTCCAGTCCACCGCCGCGGACGGCCTGGTCCGCCTCCACAACCACGGCTCGAACCACGTGGGCGACGACGAGGACCCCGGCTACGCCCGCTTCGCGTACTCCACCCGCTCCGGCCCCACACACGGCGACGCCGAGCGGGACAACCACTTCGCGCTGATCCTCGACGGCGAACCCACCCGCCGCCTCACCGCCGACCCCCTTGGCACGGGCCCCGGCCGCGCCGTCTCCGCGCACACCCCGCACCCCGGCGTCCGCGTCGTCTCCGCCATCCTCGTCCACGGCCGCGCGGAGGTCCGCGCGCATCTGGTCACCGACGCCCCCGACGGCACGCCCGTACGCCAGACGGGCTGGGCCCGGTGCGACCGGACGGTCACCGCCCAGCTCCACCCGGTCCACGGCTACGCCACCGGCGTCCGCCGGCTCCCCGGCGGACCGACCATGTTCGGCGAGACCTCCGAACTCCTCGCCGTCGACGGCGTCACCACCGGGCCCCGGTCCCTCTTCGTGGCCCTCGCCTCCCTCACCGGGGAGGCCGACCCGGCCCCCGTCTCCACCCTCGCGGACATCCGCGTCCACAGCCCCCACGAGATCCATGTGACCTGGCACGACGGCACCACCGCCGTGCTCCGCATCCCGGAGGAATCAGAGGAATCATGAGCCGCCGACACACCCTCCTTGTGACCGCAGCCCTCACCGCTCTCGCGGCCACCGCACTGGCCACCCCCGCCCAGGCCGCCCACCCCCGGCCGGGGGGAGCCTTCTACGTCGACTGCGCGGCCACCGCCCCCGGCGACGGCTCCCGCCACCACCCCTGGACCACCCTCGACGACGCCAACGCCCACACCTTCGGCCCCGGCGACCGCCTCCTCTTCCACCGCGGCTCCACCTGCACGGGCACGCTCACGCCCCGGGGCGCGGGGTCGGCCGCGGCGCCCGTCACCGTCTCCGACTACGGCAGCCGCAGCGCACCGCGCGCCGTGCTCGACGGGGCCGGCGCGCACGACGTGATCCTCCTCGCCGACACCCAGCACTACCGCGTCTCGAACCTGGAGATCACCAACCCCGCCGCCCCCGGCACCGAGCGCAACGGCATCCGGCTGCGCCTCACCGACTACGGCACGGCCCGCGGCTTCGAGCTCGACCACCTCTACATCCACGACGTCCGCGGCGGCGACTTCAAGACCCTCACCGGCTCCAGCGCCATCCACATCGCCGTCGAGGGCACGACCCGGGCCAGCAGCTACGACGGCCTGGACATCCACCACAACCTCATCGAGGACGTCGACCGCGAAGGCGTCTACTTCAAGTCGACGTTCTCCAAGCGCGACCTGGTCGGCAATCAGCAGGACCCCCAGGCGTTTCCGGGCGACTGGACGCCCTCCACGCACGTCCGGATCTCGTACAACACCCTGAGGTCCATCGGCGGCGACGGCATGAAGCTCGACACCACCGCCGGCGCCCGCGTCGACCACAACCGGGTCGACGGCTTCCAGCTGCGTTCGCCCTCCGCCAACGCGGGCATCTGGACCTTCAACACCGATGACACCACCGTCGAGTACAACGAGGTCTCGGGCGGCGGCAACACCCACGACGGCATGTCCTTCGACGCCGACGGGGCCTCGCGGCGCACGGTCTTCCAGTACAACTACAGCCACGACAACAAGGGCGGCTTCCTGCTCGTCTGCCCGTACAGCGGAGCCAAGACCGTCGACACGGTCGCCCGCTACAACGTGAGCCGCAACGACGGGGAGCGCCTGCTGCAGAACTGCTGGGGTCCCATCCTCAACACGCAGGTGTACAACAACACCTTCGTCAACTCGAAGGACACCGTGCCGAAGTACCTGGTGCAGGACGACAACAGCAGCCCGGCCACCACCGTCCACGAGCAGCACATCACCAACAACCTCTTCGTGAGCGAGGACACCGGCGGCTACGGCTTCACCCACCCGACGTCCGGTCTGGCCTTCGACCACAACGCCTTCCACGGTGTCACGATGACCCGCCCGAACCCGGGCGGCATCACCGTCGACCCGCTGCTGCGCGACGACTTCAGGCTCGGCGCGGGCTCGCCGGCCCTCGCCGCGGGCGCGGTCGTCGAGAACAACGGCGGCAAGGACTACTTCGGGAACCGGCTGAAGCCCGGCGCCCCCAACATCGGCGCCTACGCGGGCCGCGGCGTGAAGTAGCCCCGGCCCCCTCTACTGCGGCCCGTACTTGCGGCCTGTTCGCGAGGTGAGCCCGCCGAGCAGGCCGCGAGGCGCCAGCTTCACCGCCCCCATCAGGACCTTGTAGCGCGGGTCCGGGATCGACACCGACTTCCCGCGCGCCAGGTCGGTGAGCGCGGCGCTCACCAGCTTGTCCGCGTCGAGCCACATCCAGCCGGGGATGTTGCCCGTGCCCATCCCGGCCCGCTGGTGGAACTCCGTACGCACGAAGCCGGGGCACAGCGCCATCAGCCGCACCCCGGACCCGGCCAGGTCCTTCGCCGCGCCCTGGCTGAACTGCACGACCCACGCCTTGGACGCCCCGTACGTGCCGCGCGGCACGAACGCCGCGACCGAGGCCACGTTGACGATGCCGCCCCTGCCGCGCTTCCGCATCCCGGCCGCCGCCGCGGAGGTCAGCCGCAGCACCGCCTCGCAGTGCACCTTCAGCATCGCCAGCTCGTCGGCCATCGGGACTTCCAGATAATGGCCCTTGTTTCCGAAGCCTGCGTTGTTCACCAGGAGGTCGACCGGCCGTCTGGCGTCACCGAGGCGTTCCTCGACCGCGCCGATCCCCTTGTCCTCGGACAGGTCGGCCCTCAGCACCTCGGCCTCGATGCCGTGCCGGTCGTGCAGCTCGGTCGCCTGTTCGCGCAGCCGCCCGGTGTCCCGGGCCACCAGGACCAGGTCGTACCCGTCGGCGGCGAGCCGCCGGGCGAAGGCGGCGCCGATGCCCGCCGTCGCGCCCGTGATCAGTGCAGTCGTCATACGCGGCACGTTAGTGCCCCGCGCGGGGAGCCGGACCCCCCGCTCTCAAAGCCGGTACGTGACAACTCGCCGCTTCCCCAAGACTCGCTTATGCTGGGCAGGTGATCGAAGCCCGCCACCTCCGCGTCCTGCGCGCCGTGTCCGCCACCGGCTCCTTCTCCGCCGCCGCCCGCGAACTGGGCTGCACCCAGCCCGCGGTCAGCCAGCAGATGAAGGCGCTGGAGTCCTCCGCGGGAACCCCGCTGCTGATCCGTACGGGCCGTGAGATGCGGCTGACGCAGGCGGGCGAGGCGCTGGTGCGGCACGCGTCCGGCATTCTCGCCGGACTCACGGCCGCCGAGGAGGAGGTGGCCGCGATCGCCGGACTGCGAGCCGGCCGGGTCCGTCTCGTCTCGTTCCCCAGCGGCAGCTCGTCCCTGGTCCCCGGCGCCCTCGCCGCGCTGCGGGCCGCCCACCCCGGGACGCGGGTCTCCCTGGTGGAGGCCGAGCCGCCCCGGTCGGTGGAGATGCTGCGCGACGGCGACTGCGACATCGCCCTCGCCTTCCGGTACGGCGAACCGGGCACCGAGTGGGACGACCTGGTGGTGCGCCCGCTGCTCACCGACCGGCTGACCGGCCTCGTCCCCGAGGGCCACGCCCTGGCGGACCGGGACTCGGTGGGCATCGCGGAACTCGCCGGGGAGTCCTGGATCGCCGGGTGCCCGCGGTGCCGCAGGCAGCTCGTGGAGGTGTGCGAGGAGTCCGGCTTCACCCCGCGCATCGACTTCGCCACCGACGACTACCCGGCGGTGATCGGGCTGGTCGGCGCGGGCCTGGGTGTGGCCGTGCTGCCGGCGCTGGCCGTCGAGTCGGTACGCCCGCGGGGGGCCAGGAGCGTCACGGTGGAGCCGGCCGTCGAGCGCGAGATCGTCGCGCTGACCCTGCCCGATCTGGCGCGGGTCCCGGCCGTCGCGGCCACCCTGGACCAGTTGGCCCTGGCGGCTGCCCGCTGAGGGGTGCGCGCCTGCGTGAATGCGTGGGCGGGCGGGTGATGAAACGTTTTTGTGCCGGTGTGGGGGGCGGGCTGCCGGTCAGCCGTGTCCGGGCGGGGACGCGGGAGCCGCGGCCGTGATCAGCCGGTTGCGGGCGCGTCCCATCAGCTCCTCGCGCTCGTCCTCGGTCAGTCCGCCCCACACGCCGTAGGGCTCGCGGACGGCCAGGGCGTGGGCCGCGCACTCGGCGCGCACGGGGCAGCGCATGCACACCTCTTTCGCGGAGGTCTCGCGGGCGCTCCGGGCGGCTCCGCGTTCGCCCTCGGGGTGGAAGAAGAGCGAACTGTCGACCCCGCGGCAGGCTGCCAGCAGCTGCCAGTCCCACAGATCGGCGTTGGGTCCGGGAAGGCGGGAGAAATCGGCCATTGCTTGTCCCCTCGAAACCGTGCTGAGTCGGAAACGTCGTCGTTCGTCGTGGACCGTGTGCGTCGTGACCGTGTCCGTCGTGGGCGGGTGCTCGTCGATGACCGTGTACAAGACCGTACATCTACGGTGCTAGTAGATGTAAATATGACTGATTGCGAATCTAGCCACAGACACCACCAAAAGGGAAGAAATCCCGCTAAATGGGGCATGGGTTCACCAAAAGTTCCGGTTGACGGCCGGGCGACCCGTGGCGCTCTCCTCCGTGAGCGCTTACTCACGTAGAGTGCCGAACTCGGTCTTCCGACCCGTAACTCTTTCGAGTGACCATCGTTGAGAGGGCGGAGGCGGTTGACAGAAAGAGCGATCGGGCAGATGTCCGAGAGCGTCAACCGCACAGGTGACGACTTGTAACAGCCTGGAGGCTCAAGGTGACGCGCATCAGCTGCGGAGGGCGGTCATGACATCCGTCCTCGTCTGTGACGACTCCCCGCTTGCCCGAGAAGCGCTCCGTCGCGCGGTCGCGACCGTGCCCGGCGTCGAGCGTGTGACGACGGCCGCCAACGGCGAGGAAGTCCTCCGCCGCTGGGGGGCCGACCGTTCGGATCTGATTCTCATGGACGTACGCATGCCCGGTCTCGGGGGGGTGGAGACGGTCCGTCGGCTGCTCTCCGCCGACCCGGGCGCCCGGATCATCATGCTGACCGTCGCCGAGGACCTGGACGGCGTCGCGCTCGCGGTCGCCGCCGGCGCCCGCGGCTATCTGCACAAGGACGCCTCCCGGGCCGAGCTCCGGGCGACCGTCACCCAGGCCCTGGCCGACCCGACCTGGCGGCTCGCCCCGCGCCGGCTGCGGTCGGCCGAGATGGGTGCGGCGCCCACGCTCACGGCCCGCGAGATCCAGGTCCTCGAAGGGATGAGTCACGGCCGCTCCAACGCGGAGATCGGCCGTGAGCTGTTCCTCTCCGAGGACACGGTGAAGACGCACGCCCGGCGGCTGTTCAAGAAGCTCGGCGCATCGGACCGGGCCCACGCGGTGGCGCTCGGCTTCCGGTGGGGCCTGGTCCGCTGACGCCAGCCCCGGGGCCTGCCCGGCGGGCCGGGGCCGGCGGCCCGGGCGGGGGTGCGGCGCGAGCCGTACCCCGCCGACGGAGCCCGCCGATCCGGCGGTATGTGACGCTTCCCGGCCGATGCCGCATCCTTGAGGCGTGGAGTTCCTCGGGAACGATTCGGTCGAGCGGAAGGGGAGGGCGCAGGACATGACTTCCGGCGCACCCGCTCATAACGCTTCGGTGCACAACTACGGACGCGGTGCCGCGGATGAAGCGGGGCCGGGGCACCATGGTCCGATGCGCGACGACGGAACGACGGTGATCGGTGCCCTGGTGCACCGCGCCGTCGAGGGCGACGCGCAGGCCACCCACGATCTGCTGGCCCACGTCCACCCGCTGGCCCTGCGCTACTGCAGGTCCCGGCTGAACCGGCTGCCGGGTGACGCTCGTCACTTCGTCGAGGACCTGGCACAGGAGGTCTGCGTGGCGGTGCTCATGGCGCTGCCGCGCTACAAGGACACGGGCAGACCCTTCGAGGCCTTCGTCTTCGCCATCGCCGGTCACAAGGTGGCCGACCTCCAGCGCGCCGCGATGCGGCACCCGGGGTCGACCGCCGTGCCCTCCGACGAGATGCCGGAGCGGCCGGACGACTCGCTCGGGCCCGAGGAGCGCGCGCTGCTCAGCAGCGACGCCGCCTGGGCCAAGAAGCTCCTCGCCAACCTGCCGGAGAACCAGCGCGAGCTGCTCGTGCTGCGCGTCGCCGTCGGGCTGACCGCCGAGGAGACCGGGCAGATGCTGGGCATGTCCCCGGGCGCCGTCCGGGTCGCGCAGCACCGGGCGCTGAGCCGGCTGCGGGCCCTCGCGGAGCAGTGAGCCGGAAAGCCGGCCGTTCCGTAGGAAGCTACAGAACCTGCGGGTGACCCTGCTCGTGGAATGAGACGCCTCCAGAGGCCGTTAGCATGGACATCCGCACCGATCAAGGCCATTTGGGGAAGGTGTCATGACTGCAAACGTCGACGGAGTGCCCGAGAAATTCGCGACGCTCGGGCTGACGTACGACGACGTGCTGCTGCTGCCGGGCGCATCCGAAGTGCTGCCCAACGCGGTCGACACCTCGACGCTCATCTCCCGCAACGTACGCGTGAACATCCCGCTGCTGTCCGCGGCGATGGACAAGGTGACCGAGGCCCGCATGGCCATCGCCATGGCCCGGCAGGGCGGCGTCGGCGTGCTGCACCGCAACCTGTCGATCGAGGACCAGGTCAACCAGGTCGACCTGGTCAAGCGGTCCGAGTCCGGCATGGTCAGCGACCCGATCACGGTCGGCCCGGACGCCACGCTCGCGGAGGCCGACGCGCTCTGCGCCAAGTTCCGCATCAGCGGTGTCCCGGTCACCGACCCGGCGGGCAAGCTGCTCGGCATCGTCACCAACCGCGACATGGCGTTCGAGTCCGACCGCACGCGCCAGGTGCGCGAGGTCATGACGCCGATGCCGCTGGTCACGGGCAAGGTCGGCATCTCCGGCGTGGACGCCATGGAGCTGCTGCGCCGCCACAAGATCGAGAAGCTTCCGCTGGTCGACGAGGCGGGCCTGCTCAAGGGCCTCATCACGGTCAAGGACTTCAAGAAGGCCGAGCAGTACCCGAACGCGGCCAAGGACGCCGACGGCCGGCTGCTCGTCGGTGCCGCCGTGGGCGCCAGCCCGGAGGCGCTCGACCGCGCCCAGGCGCTGGCCGGGGCGGGCGTGGACTTCCTGATCGTCGACACCTCGCACGGCCACAACAGCAACGCCCTCAACTGGATGACCAAGATCAAGTCGGCCGTGAACGTGGACGTCATCGGCGGCAACGTCGCGACCCGCGACGGCGCCCAGGCCCTGATCGACGCCGGCGTGGACGGCGTCAAGGTCGGCGTCGGCCCCGGTTCGATCTGCACCACCCGCGTGGTCGCCGGCATCGGCGTCCCGCAGGTCACCGCGATCTACGAGGCCGCGCTGGCCGCCCGCGCGGCGGGCGTCCCGGTCATCGGCGACGGCGGCCTGCAGTACTCCGGCGACATCGGCAAGGCGCTCGCCGCCGGCGCCGACAGCGTGATGCTGGGCTCGCTCCTCGCGGGCTGCGAGGAGTCCCCGGGCGAGCTGCTCTTCATCAACGGCAAGCAGTTCAAGTCGTACCGCGGCATGGGCTCGCTGGGCGCGATGCAGTCCCGCGGCCAGGGCCGCTCGTACTCCAAGGACCGCTACTTCCAGGGCGAGGTGTCGTCCGACGAAAAGCTGATCGCCGAGGGTATCGAGGGCCAGGTGCCCTACCGCGGCCCCCTCGCCAACGTGCTGTACCAGCTCGTCGGTGGTCTCCGCCAGACGATGGGGTACGTGGGCGCGGCCTCCATTGGCGAGATGGAGAGCAAGGGCCGCTTCGTGCGGATCACCTCGGCGGGTCTCAAGGAGAGCCACCCGCACGACATCCAGATGACGGCCGAGGCACCGAACTACAGCAAGAAGTAACGCGACAGCGCAGGTGAGGGGCGGTCCGGGGTTCCCGGGACCGCCCCTCACCCATGTGTCGGGGATACTGGACACGCAGACGCAGAGGGAAAGGCCACATCATCGTGACTGAGATCGAGATCGGGCGCGGCAAGCGCGGCCGCCGGGCATACGCATTCGACGACATCGCCGTCGTCCCGAGCCGCCGGACCCGCGACCCGAAGGAGGTCTCGATCGCCTGGCAGATCGACGCCTACCGCTTCGAGCTGCCGTTCCTGGCCGCCCCCATGGACTCCGTGGTGTCCCCGCAGCACGCCATCCGCATCGGCGAGCTCGGCGGCCTCGGTGTGCTCAACCTGGAAGGGCTGTGGACCCGGCACGCCGACCCGCAGCCGCTGCTCGACGAGATCGCCGAGATGCCCGTCGAGTCCGCCACCCGCCGGCTCCAGGAGATCTACTCCGCCCCCATCCAGGAGGAGCTGATCGGCCAGCGCATCAAGGAGGTGCGCGACTCCGGTGTCGTCACCGCCGCCGCGCTCTCCCCGCAGCGCACCGCCCAGTTCTCCAAGGCGGTCGTCGACGCGGGCGTGGACATCTTCGTCATCCGCGGCACGACGGTCTCCGCCGAGCACGTCTCGGGCGCGGCCGAGCCGCTGAACCTGAAGCAGTTCATCTACGAGCTGGACGTCCCGGTGATCGTCGGCGGCTGCGCCACGTACACCGCGGCCCTGCACCTGATGCGCACCGGCGCGGCCGGTGTCCTCGTCGGCTTCGGCGGCGGCGCCGCGCACACCACGCGCAACGTGTTCGGCATCCAGGTCCCGATGGCGACCGCCGTGGCCGACGTGGCCGGCGCCCGCCGCGACTACATGGACGAGTCCGGCGGCCGGTACGTGCACGTCATCGCGGACGGCGGCGTCGGCTGGTCCGGCGACCTGCCGAAGGCCATCGCCTGCGGCGCGGACGCCGTGATGATGGGCTCCCCGCTGGCCCGCGCGACGGACGCGCCGGGCCGCGGCCGGCACTGGGGCATGGAGGCCGTCCACGAGGACGTGCCGCGCGGCAAGCTGGTCGACCTCGGCTCGGTCGGGACGACGGAGGAGGTCCTCACGGGTCCCTCGCACACCCCGGACGGCTCGATGAACATCTTCGGCGCGCTGCGCCGGGCGATGGCGACCACCGGCTACAGCGACCTCAAGGAGTTCCAGCGCGTCGAGGTGACGGTCGCGGACTCCCAGCACCGCCGCTGAGCGCCTCGCCGCACGACCGGAGGGCCGGCACCGCGACCGCGGTCCCGGCCCTCCGGTGTGTCCGGACGGATCGTCCGTGACTAGTCGGCCGTCTTGCGGGCCGTGGAGAACGCCACCACGGCGGCGATCGCGAAGAAGACGAAGCTCAGGAAGTCGGCCTCTTCCTTCCACGCCGTGTTCAGGTCGCCGAAGTGGTCGAACAGGATCTCCGTGACCGACAGCGGGAACTCGTTGCTGATCATGATCGCCGCGCCCAGCATCTGGCCGAGGTAGACGCCGAGCAGCGCGAAGACACCGCTGATGACCGGCAGGGCGGGGTTGCGGCCGCCGAGCTTGCCGGCCGCGAAGCCGACGAGGGCGCCGACACCCACGGCCGCGTAGCCGATCTCGTGCTCCGTGGCGCCGATGATCGCGCCGTAGATCCCGGCCGCGACGAGGGCCGCGACGAGCGCGACGACGGCACCGAGCGCGACGTTGTTGCGCGCCGGCGGGGCCGGGGTGAACGGGGCGGGGGCGCCGAACGGGGCGCCGGGCTGCTGGCCGGCGAACGGGTTGCCGCCCTGGGGCTGACCGCCGTAGGGCTGGTTCGGCGGCGGTACGGACTGACTCATGCTGGGATCTCCCCCTGGGGACGTTCTCACGCACTGCTGTGCGAGGAGTGACGCCGCAGGCTAGCAGTCGGTTCCGACATGGGCCCACCGAAATCCTTGGGAGAACTGGGCTGAGGGCCTGTCATCAGAGCCGGTGCGCGGCTCCGGCGGGGGTCGCGCCGCGGGTGTCGAGCAGGAGCTGCGCCTTCACGGCGAGGCCCTGGAGGTCGTACGTACGGTGGTGCTGGAGCAGCACGGTGAGGTCCGCGCCGGCCGCCGCCTCGTAGAGCGAATCGGCACGGGGGACGGGGAGTTGGCGGACACGCCAGTCCAGCACGTGCGGGTCGTGGAAGCCGATCTGGGCGCCCATGTCCATCAGCCGGGTGGCGATCTCGCGGGCGGGGGACGCCTCCTGGTCGGCGAGGTCGGGCTTGTAGGTGACGCCGAGGAGAAGGATCCGGGCGCCGCGCACGGCCTTCCCGTGTTCGTTGAGGAGGGTGGCGCAGCGCTGGATCACGTACTGCGGCATCCGGTCGTTGATCTCCTGCGCCAGCGAGACCATCCGCAACGGCGGGCCGGGGATACGGCTGTTGTACGGGAGGTGGCCCGGGTCGACCGGGGCGCCGTGGCCGCCGACGCCGGGGCCGGGGCGGAAGGGCTGGAAGCCGAAGGGCTTGGTCTCGGCGCACCTGATGACGTCCCAGAGGTCGACGCCGAGGTCGTGGCAGAGCACCGCCATCTCGTTGACCAGGGCGATGTTGACGTGCCGGAAGTTGGTCTCCAGGACCTTCGTCATCTCGGCCTCGCGCGGGCCCTTGGCGCGGACCACCTTGTCGGTGAGCCGGCCGTAGAAGGCGGCGGCCGATTCGGTGCAGGCGGGGGTGAGGCCGCCGATGACCTTGGGGGTGTTGGCGTAGACGTGGGTGCGGTTGCCGGGATCGAGCCGGCTGGGGGAGTGGGCGAGGTGGAAGTCGCGCCCGCCGCGCAGCCCGGAGCCCGCCTCCAGGATCGGGAGCAGCAGGTTCTCCGTGGTGCCGGGGGGCACGGCCGATTCGAGGAGCACGGTGGTGTGCGGGCGCAGCCGGGCGGCCAGGGCGCGGGCCGCGTCGCCGACGGCGCTCAGATCGAGGGTGCGGTCGGGGCCGAGGGGGGTCGGCGCGCAGATCACGGCGGTGCGGACCCGGCCCAGCTCGGCCTGGTCGGTGGTGGGCCGGAAGCCCAGGGAGAGCATGCGGCGGATGTCGGACGCCGGGAGCGATCCCTCGACCGGGGCGCGGCCCGCGGCGACCTCCGCGAAGGCCCGGGGGTCGGTGTCGTAGCCGATGGTCTGGACGCCGGCGTGGACGGCGGCCTGGGCGAGGGGCAGGCCGAGGTGACCGAGTCCGATGACGGCGAGGTCTGCAGGCACGTGGGTGGCCGTCCTTCCCTTAAGACCAGGAGACAGAAAGCGCAACCGCTGTGGACAGCGCCATGTCAGGTTAGGCGTAAATATGACCTATATGTCGCATTCTGCGGCCTTGTCGTCCGGGTGTTGTCCACAGGCGGTGGCTGAAGTCGCCGAGCCCGGACAGAATCGGTCTGTGGGCACAGGCGCCGAACGCACGGTCGGGGCCGCATTCCGTGCCGGACCACCCCGATCCACCGGGAGGCAGCAGTGAGGACAGCCACACTGGGACCCGCGGAACGCGCCGAGGCGCTCGCCGCCATGGCCGAGCGCGAACTGGACGTGCTGGTCGTGGGGGCGGGCGTGGTCGGTGCCGGCACGGCGCTGGACGCGGTCACCAGAGGACTCTCGACCGGGCTGGTCGAGGCGCGCGACTGGGCGTCCGGCACGTCGAGCAGGTCGAGCAAGCTGATCCACGGCGGGCTGCGCTATCTGGAGATGCTCGACTTCGCCCTCGTCCGGGAGGCGCTGAAGGAGCGCGGGCTGCTGCTCGAACGGCTCGCCCCGCACCTGGTGAAGCCGGTGCCCTTCCTCTACCCGTTGCAGCACAAGGGCTGGGAGCGGCTGTACGCCGGTTCCGGCGTAGCGCTGTACGACGCGATGTCGGTGTCCTCCGGGCACGGCCGGGGCCTGCCCGTGCACCGCCACCTCTCCCGCCGCCGGGCCCTGCGCGTCGCGCCGGCCCTGAAGCGGGACGCCCTGGTGGGGGCCCTGCAGTACTACGACGCCCAGATGGACGACGCCCGCTACGTGGCCACGCTGGTGCGCACCGCCGCCGCGTACGGCGCGCGGGTGGCGAACCGGGCGCGGGTGACCGGCTTCCTCCGGGAGGGCGAGCGCGTCGTCGGCGCCCGGGTGGAGGACGTCGAGGCGGGCGGCGAGTACGAGGTCAGGGCCAAACAGGTGGTCAACGCGACCGGGGTCTGGACGGACGACACCCAGTCGCTGATCGGGGAGCGCGGCCAGTTCCACGTCCGCGCCTCCAAGGGCATCCACCTGGTCGTCCCCAAGGACCGCATCCACTCCTCCACCGGCCTGATCCTGCGCACCGAGAAGTCCGTGCTCTTCGTCATCCCCTGGGGCCGGCACTGGATCGTGGGCACCACGGACACCGACTGGGACCTGGACAAGGCGCACCCGGCGGCGTCCAGCGCCGACATCGACTACCTGCTGGAACATGTGAACGCGGTCCTGTCGACCCCCCTGACCAGGGACGACGTCGAGGGCGTCTACGCGGGCCTGCGGCCCCTGCTGGCCGGCGAGTCGGACGCCACCAGCAAACTCTCGCGCGAGCACACGGTCGCCCATCCGGTGCCCGGCCTCGTCGTCGTGGCGGGCGGCAAGTACACGACGTACCGGGTGATGGCCAAGGACGCCGTCGACGAGGCGGTGCACGGTCTCGACCAGCGGGTCGCGGACTGCGTCACCGAGGACGTCCCGCTGATGGGCGCCGAGGGATATCGCGCCCTGTGGAACGCCCGCGCCAGGATCGCCGCCCGCACCGGCCTGCACGTCGCCCGGGTGGAGCACCTGCTCAACCGGTACGGCTCGATGACCGAGGAGCTCCTGGAGCTGATCGTCGCCGACCCGGTGATGGGCGAGCCGCTGCCGGCCGCCGACGACTATCTCAAGGCCGAGATCGTGTACGCCGCCTCGCACGAGGGGGCGCGTCACCTGGACGACGTACTGACCCGGCGCACCCGGATCTCCATAGAGACCTTCGACCGGGGCACCCGCTCGGCCAGGCTCTGCGCCGAGCTGATGGCGCCGGTCCTCGGCTGGGACGCCGGCCAGATCGACCGGGAGGTCGCGCACTACGAGAAGCGGGTGGAGGCGGAACGCGAGTCGCAGCGCCAGCCGGACGACCTGACGGCGGACGCGGCGCGGCTGGGGGCCCCGGACATCGTCCCGCTGTGATCCGGGACTCGGGCCCCGTCATGACCGTCTCTCACCCCGGCCCCCGGGCCGGTCCCGGGGTAGGGGACAATGAACGCTCTGCCAGGGCGGGTTGATCGCAGAGGGGACGCATGTCGGAGGCGGAGCAGGCACGGGAGCCCCAACGGGACAAGGACGGACGGCTCCTTGCGGGGCGGTACCGGCTGGGGGAGGTGCTCGGCCGGGGCGGTATGGGCACGGTCTGGCGTGCTGTCGACGAGACGCTGGGCCGCACGGTCGCGGTCAAGGAACTGCGATTCCCCTCGGCCATCGACGAGGACGAGAAGCGCCGGCTCATCACGCGTACGCTGCGCGAGGCCAAGGCGATCGCGCGCATCCGGAACAACGGCGCGGTCACGGTCTACGACGTGGTCGACGAGGACGACCGGCCGTGGATCGTCATGGAACTCATCGAGGGCAGATCGCTGGCCGAGGCGGTGCGCGAGGACGGTGTCCTGACGCCGAAACGGGCGGCCGAGATCGGCCTCGCCCTCCTCGACGTGCTGCGCTCGGCGCACCGCGAGGGCATCCTGCACCGTGACGTGAAGCCGTCCAACGTGCTGATCGCCGAGGACGGCCGGGTCGTGCTGACCGACTTCGGCATCGCGCAGGTCGAGGGCGACCCGTCGGTCACCTCCACCGGCATGCTCGTCGGCGCCCCCTCGTACATCTCGCCGGAGCGGGCGCGCGGGCACAAGCCTGGCCCGCCCGCCGACCTGTGGTCGCTGGGCGGCCTGCTGTACGCGAGCGTCGAGGGCAGCCCGCCCTACGACAAGGGCTCCGCCATCGCGACCCTGACCGCCGTGATGACCGAGCCGCTGGACCCGCCGAAGAACGCGGGCCCGCTGGAGGAGGTCATCTACGGGCTGCTCGCCCGTGACCCCGAGCAGCGGCTCGACGACGCGGGGGCGCGCGCCCTGCTCAACGACGTGATCAGCTCCTTCGAGCAGCCGGAGCGCCCGGTCCCGCCCCCGGCCGACGCCACCCAGGTGATGGCGCTGCCCAAGAGCGGCGCCGGGGCCGGGTCCGGTGAGACGGGCGAGGGCACCCGGGACCGGTTGCGCGGCGCGCTGCGCTCCGTGCGGAACGCCAGGACGACGCCCGCCGCCGATGCGGCCGCCGCCCCCGTCACCGCACCGCCCGTGCCGGGTCGGCCGGCCCCCGCCTCCGCGTCCCCCGCCCGGGCCGTACCGCCGCAGCGCCCGGCCTCCTCGCCGGTCACCGCGCCCCGGGCCTCCCTCACGGACGTGGTGTCGCGCCGCACCCTCGCGGTCATCGCGGCCGTCATCGTGCTCGCCGTCCTCGGCGTGGTGCTGGCGCTCACGCTCGGCGGCGACGACAAGCCGGACGACTCCGGCGCGAAGGGCACCGGCGCCTCCGCCCCCGCCGGGGCGCCGAGCACCGGCGCCTCGGCCGGCTCGTCCGACGCCGCGCAGGGAGACGGCGGCAAGGAGCAGGACACCGGCCAGGACGAGGGCAAGGGCAAGGGCAAGGGGCAGGACGACGACGCCGACAAGCAGGACGAGGACGGGAAGAAGGGCGGCAAGGCCGAGGACGCCGTGCCCGCCGGCTACCGCACGGTCACCAACAAGCGGTTCCACTTCTCCATCGCGATGCCCAAGGGCTTCCGCTTCGACACCACGTCCGGTCAGGGCGCCGGCGCCATCTACGACGCCGACGGCGGCTTCCCCCGCCTCCAGGTCGACTACACCTCCTCGCCCGGCAACGACGCCGCCGCCTCGTGGAACTCCGCCCGGGGCGGGGTCGCCGCCTCCAGCACGAACTACCACCACCTGGGCATCGAGAAGGTGCAGTACAACGGCTACCCGACCGTCGCCGACTGGCAGTTCGAGCGTACGCAGCACGGACAGCGGGTCCGGGTGCTCAACCGGGGCTTCAAGGTCGACGGCGACCACGGGTACGCGATCATGATCAGCTGCAAGGCCGACGAGTGGGACGGCAAGGAGTGCCGGACGCTCCGCAAGACCGCGTTCGGATCGTTCGAGCCGGTCGACTGAGGGAGGGGCCGGCCGCATTCGGGGGGTAGCCGGGCGGCCGGGTTGCGCCGACCCTGCGGCGCGGCCGCCGTAGGCCACGTATGGTGAGAGCCCGGAGACCGTACGCAGCCGAAACACACGGTCGATTGCACCGCAAGCGACTGTGATCGACCCATTCGACGCGGTCTTCGTGACCGGGGGACAGCGCGCTCTGGGGAGGTGGCGTGGACGACTACGCGGGTCGGGTGCTCGCCGACCGCTACCGCCTTCCGCTGCCTCCGTCCGACGCGTACGAACTCGTCGAGACGCGGGCCTTCGACACGTACAGCGGACAGGAGGTCCTGGTCCGTCAGGTGCCGCTGCCCGAGGTCGTGGACGCGGAGTTCGTCGAGGGCGACGGCCGGACGTCCGCCGCGACGCGCGCGGTCCGGCGGCCCGCGGACCCCGCCGTGCGGCGTGCCGTCGAGGCCGCCCAGGCGGCGGCCCAGGTGCCCGACCACCCGCGCCTCGACCAGGTCTTCGACGTCTTCGCGGAGGCGGGCTCGCTCTGGATAGTGAGCGAACTCGTCGCGTCCCGCCCGTTGGCGGCCCTGCTCGCGGAGCGCCCGCTCAATCCCTACCGGGCCGCGGAGATCGGCTCGGACGTCCTCACCGCGCTGCGCGTGCTGCACGCGCACGGCTGGACCCACCGCAACATCACCGCACGCACGGTGCTCGTCTGCGACGACGGACGCGTCGTCCTGACCGGCCTCGCCGCCGGAGCGGCCGAGGAGGCGCTGTGCGGTTACAGCCCGGTGCCGCGCCCGGAGGACGAGGAGCCGGACGAGGACGGGTACGGCGGCCCCGCCGTCGAGACCGGGCCCACCGGCCCCTACGTGCCGCCCGCCTCCGACGCCGGCCGGCTGCCCGCGTCGCGCGGCCCCGCCGCGATCGAGTCCCGCCCGTACGGCGAGGCGGTGCCCGCCCCCGGCACGGACAGCGCGGCCCGCGCCCGGGCCGGCGCGATCGCCGCGTACCGCGCGGGCACGCGCGCGGGCGCCCGCGCCACGGGGGCGGCGCTGCCGCCGGGGGCGCGTGAGGGCGCGGGTCCGCAGGGAGCGGACGACGAGTACGGGGACGGCCCGGATGCGGCGTCGGACCCCGGCCGCCCGTGGTGGGACGGCCCGCAGGCCCAGGACGACGAGTACGGGGACGGCCCGGAGGCCCAGGAGGACGAGTACGGGGACGGCCCGGACCCGGCGTCGGACCCCGAGCCCGAGCCCTGGAGCGTCCTTCCGCCGGCACGGGACGACGAGTACGGCGACGGCCGGGACGAGGCGTCGGTGCCTGGCCGCTCCTGGAGCACCCCGCCGCACCCCCGCCCCGAGCTGCCGCAGCTGCCCGGTGGCTGGGTGCGCGACCCCGACGCGCCCGGACCGTACGGCCAGGTGCCGCCCTACGACGCCGACCCCTACGACGACGAGGGCGACGAGGACGACGAGGACGACGACGGCGGGCCGCCGCCGCGGCGGTTGCACCTGACCGGTACCTGGGACGACGGCCCCGCCGCCGGGCGCCCCGTACCGGCGGGCGGCTCCCGCGAGGACGCGCTGCGCGCCGACGCCGCACGGCGGGGGGCGGCCCCCGGCGGGCGCGCCGAACTGCCGCCGGCCGGCCGGGACGCGTACGGCCGCGACGCGTACGACCCCGACGCCGCAGGGCCCGAGGCGCCCGCCGCGCGGTGGGACGACGACGCCGAGGGCCCCGGCGGGCCCGGCGGCTACCGGGGCCCCGCCACCGCCCTCGCCGCCGAGCGGGCGCGGCAGGCGCGGATCGCCGTCGTCGGCGCGGTCACCGAGCGCTGGGCGCCCGAACAGGCCGGGCCCGTCCACGGCAACTGGCAGCTCGCCCCGCCCATCGGTCCCGCCACCGACCTGTGGGCCCTGGGCGCGCTCCTCTACCGGGCCGTCCAGGGGCACGCGCCCTACCCGGAGGACAGCGCGCCCGAGCTGGTCCAGATGGTCTGCGGCGAACCGCCCGCCTTCGCCGAGGAGTGCGGTCCGCTGCGTCCGGTCGTCGAGTCGCTGCTGCGCCAGGACCCCACCGAGCGGCCCGACGTCGAGGAGCTGAGCGGCTGGCTGCGCTCCCTCGTACGGTCGGCGCCGGAACCGGAGGCCGGGTTCGACGTCGTGCCGCTGCCCGCCGAGGACGCCACGCGGCTGCCCGTCGTACGGCGGCGCGGCGAGCTCGTCCGCAAGCGGCGGGCCCGTCGCGGCGGCGGGACGCACGCCCGGCACCGGCAGACCCGGGACACCGTGGACCGGACCGCCGTCACGCACCACGAGCCACGGCTGAAGGCGCCCCGAGAACCCCGCGAGCCCCGCGCGCTGCGGCAGGACGGGGAGCCGCGCCGGCTGGGCCGGACACTGCTCGTCCTGATCCTGCTGGTGCTCGTCGCGGCGATCGCGTACGCCGTGCTGTTCATGCCCAAGGCCGACGAGGGCGAGGGGACCGGCGCCGCCCCCTCCCGTACCGCCTCCGCGCCGCCGGCCTCCGCGGCGCCCGAACCCGCGCCGAGCGCGTCGAAGCCGAAGAAGCCGTCACCGGCCGGGTCCTCCGGGGCGCAGCAGCCGCAGACCAGCCGGTCCGCCGCCGCGCTCGCACCCGGTTACACGCTGCGCAAGGACGCCGAGGGCTTCGAGGTCGGGCTGCCCCGGGGCTGGCAGCGCAGCCCGGCCAACGCGGAGCGCCAGGTCCGCTACGGCAGCGACGGGTTCAGCGTGCTCATCGTCCCCGGGCGCGACACCGCGAAGGCCAACGGCGGCGACCCGCTCGACTACCAGCGGGACAAGGAACCGGAGCTGAAGCCGTTCCGCGACTCCAGCTGGTCGTCGGCGAGCGGGCTGCGCCGTACGGACGTGGGCCGACAGGCCATGGCGGAGGGCCAGTTCACCTGGCAGGACGCCAACGGCCGCGAGGTGTACGTCCGCAACCTCGTGATGCTCGTCGGCGGCCGGTACCACATCCTCCAGGTCATCGGCCCCGAGGACGAGCGCGACCGGATCACCGAGATCTACCAACAGGCCAGCCTCTCCTACCGCGTGACGGGCTGAAGCACAGGATCTGCGTCACAGTGCGGTCTCGTGGGCGGTGCGAGGTTCCGTGGCCGCGCGTCCGCTCCGTAACCTGTCTTCCGGAGCAACGGGGGCGGGGACACAGGTGGATCGATCACAGGGCGCGGAAGCGGGGCTGTTGCTGGCCGGGAGGTACCGGCTGGGCGACGTCCTCGGACGCGGCGGGATGGGCAAGGTGTGGCGTGCCCACGACGAGGTGCTGCACCGCACGGTGGCCGTCAAGGAGCTGACCGCCGGCCTCTACGTGGCCGAACCGGACCGGGTCGTGCTGCACGCCCGGACCCAGAAGGAGGCCAGGGCGGCGGCCCGGATCACCCACCCCGGTGTCGTCACCGTCCACGACGTCGTCGAGTACGACGACCGGCCGTGGATCGTCATGCAGTACGTCGACGGCCCGTCGCTCGCCGACCGGGCGAAGGAGTCCGGCGAGCTCGACGCGCGCGAGGCGGCCAGGATCGGGCTGCACGTGCTGGGCGCCCTGAGTGCCGCGCACCGGGCCGGTGTGCTGCACCGCGATGTGAAGCCGGGCAACGTGCTGCTCGCCCGGGACGGCCGGGTCCTGCTCACCGACTTCGGGATCGCCGCGATCGAGGGCGACTCCACCATCACCAGGACCGGTGAACTCGTCGGGTCCATCGACTATCTGGCGCCCGAGCGGGTACGCGGCGGCGACCCGGGCCCCGCGTCCGACCTGTGGTCGCTGGGCGCCACGCTGTACACGGCCGTCGAGGGGCGTTCGCCGTTCCGCCGGACGTCCCCCATATCGACGATGCAGGCCGTGGTCGCCGAGGAAGCGCCGCCGCCCGCCAGGGCCGGGGCACTCACCCCCGTCATCGTCGCGCTGCTGCGCAAGGAGCCGGAGGACCGACCGTCGGCGGCGGAGACCGAGCGGATGCTCCTTGAGGCCATGGAGGGCCGCACGCCCCGGGCCGCCCAGGCCTTCGTCCCGACCCAGCAGGTCTCCGAGGAGATGCTGCGCGGGGGTCCGGGCGGGGCCCCCGGCGGCACCGCCCGGCTGTCCCGGCCCGGACCCGCCGCGCCGCCCGCGCCCGGCCCGGCCGCCCGCCGCGGCCGGTGGCGTACGACCGTCCTGGTCCTCGTCCTGGCCGCGCTGCTCGGCGGCGGCGCGGGGATCGCCGCGATGCTGTACGCGCACCGGACGGAGGCGGCCGGTGCCACGAGTGGCGGCACGGGCTCACCGAACCCCCGTACCCCGGGGCCGGCCACGCCGACCCCGACGGGCTCGCCCTCGGGGGACACGGTGACGCAGGAGGTGCCGGACGGCTGGCGGCGCGTGGTGGACCCTTCCGGGTTCAGCGTCCTGCTGCCGGAGGGCTGGGAGCGCGAGGTCAACGAGAACAACATCGACTACAGCCCCGACGGGGGCGTGCACTACTTCCGGGTCAGCGCCGACCCGGCCCCCGACCACGACCATCCCTACGACCACATGATCGAACTGGAGAAGAGCCTCGGCGCCCGCCTGCCGGAGTACCGGAGGCTGGAGCTGAACAGCAACGTCTACCGCGAGTACACCGGATCCATCTGGGAGTTCACCTGGACCGAGAAGGACGGCGAGGCGCGGCACGCCATCGACCAGATGTACTTCGCGCAGGACGGCGGCCCGGAGTACGCGCTCTACATGACGGGCCCGGCGGACGACTGGGACGAGACCCGCGACCGGTTCCACGCGATTCTCCGCAGCTGGCGCCCGCCGGCCGATGAATAGCCCCTGATCAGGGCTTATGCCGCCAGTGATCACTGGCTGGGTCGGCAGGCGTGTGGCGGGACTCCGGGAGAGTCGGTGAAAAGGTGTTACCCACGGGTACCCAAAGCCTTCCGGCCGACGTACTCTCGCCCCCATGACGGACTCGCAGGCCTCCACGTCCCCCTCCGCCGCCGCTGTCGGCACCAATCCGGTGGCCCCCGCGCCCGCGGGCGTGCGCACGGCCGCCGACGTCGTGACGCCCGAGGTGATCGCCCGGCTGACGCGCGGCGTCAACGGCTCCGGCTGTACCGCCAACCACACGCCGTTCACCGGTGAGAAGCTGGCCGACCTGCCGGAGTCCACCCCCGAGGACGTGGCCGGCGCCTTCGCGCGCGCCCGCGCCGCCCAGCCCGCCTGGGCCGCTCTGCCGGTCCGGGCCAGGGCCGCCGTGCTCCTGCGCTTCCACGACCTGGTCATCGGCCGCCAGTCCGAGGTGCTCGACCTCATCCAGCTGGAGACCGGCAAGGCCCGGCTGCACGCCCACGAGGAGGTCCAGGCGGTCGCGGTCGCCGCCCGCCACTACGGCCGCAGCGCCGCCGCGTACCTGAAGCCGAAGCGGCACACCGGTGTCGTGCCGACCCTCACCAAGGTCACCGAGCTGCGTCAGCCGCGCGGGGTCATCGGCCAGATCGCGCCGTGGAACTACCCCTTCGAGCTGTCCGTCGGCGACGCGCTGCCCGCCTTCGTCTCCGGCAACGCCGTGGTGATGAAGCCCGACACCGAGACCGCGCTGACCGCCCTGTGGGCCCGCGACCTGCTGATCGAGGCGGGGCTCCCGCCCGAGGTCTTCCAGGTCGTCCTCGGCGAGGGACCGGTCGTCGGCCCGGAGGTCGTCGAGCACGCCGACTACGTCTCGTTCACCGGCTCCACCCGCACCGGCCGCGAGGTCGCCCAGGGTGCGGCTGCCCGGCTCGTCGGCGTCTCGCTGGAGCTCGGCGGCAAGAACGCCATGCTGGTCCTGGCGGACGCCGACGTGGAGAAGGCCGCCGCCGGCGCCGTCCGCGCCTGCTTCTCCTCGGCGGGCCAGCTCTGCATCTCCATCGAGCGGCTGTACGTCCACGAGTCGGTCGCCGACGACTTCGTGGAGCGGTTCGCCGCCCGTACGAAGGCGATGCGGCTCGGCAGCGCCCTCGCGTACGGCGCCGACATGGGCTCGCTGGTGGGCGAACGGCAGTTGGAGACCGTCAGCCGGCATGTCGCCGAGGCCGTCGAGAAGGGCGCCGAGCTGGTGGCCGGCGGGGTCGCCCGCCCGGACATCGGCCCGCTCTTCTACGAGCCGACGATCCTGGACGGCGTCGAGGCGCCCATGGCCGTCTGCACCGAGGAGACCTTCGGCCCGGTCGTCTCGATCTACCGCTTCCGCGACGAGGACGAGGTCGTGGAGCTGGCCAACGCGACCCCGTACGGCCTCAATTCCAGCGTCTGGACCAAGGACGGCCGGCGCGGCCACCGGATCGCCGCCCGGCTGCGCACCGGCACGGTCAACATCAACGAGGGGTACGCCCCCGCGTACGGCAGCGTGCAGTCCCCGATGGGCGGCATGAAGGACTCCGGTCTCGGCCGCCGCCACGGCTCCGAGGGCATCCTCAAGTACACCGAGGCCCAGACCGTCGCCCAGCAGCGGCTGATCCCGCTCGCCCCGTCCTTCGGGATGGACGACGAGAGGTACGCGGCGTTCATGACCCGCAGTCTGAAGGCGATGAAGGTGTTCCGCCTGCGCTGAGCCCCTCCGAGGGCGCCCCCGCACCACTTCTGTCCTTTTCGTACCGAGGAGTGCCATGTCCCAGGACAGCCCTGCCCAGAATCAGGACCGGCCGACCGGTGCGGCCGACGACGACGCCGCGTACGACTACGACGTGATCGTCGTCGGTTCCGGCTTCGGCGGTGCGGTCTCGGCGCTGCGGCTGACCGAGAAGGGGTACCGGGTCGGCGTCCTGGAGGCGGGCCGCCGCTTCACCCCGGGCACCCTGCCGAAGAACTCCTGGGACCTGAGGAACTACCTCTGGGCGCCCGCCCTCGGCCTCTTCGGTATCCAGCGCGTGCACCTGCTCGGCAAGGTGATGGTGCTGGCCGGCGCCGGGGTCGGCGGTGGCTCGCTGAACTACGCCAACACGCTGTACGTGCCGCCCGCGCCGTTCTTCGAGGACCGGCAGTGGGCGCACATCACGGACTGGCAGGACGAGCTGAAGCCGTACTACGACCAGGCCGAGCGGATGCTCGGGGTCCGGCTCAACCCCACGACGACCCCTTCCGACGTCCACCTCAAGGCGGCCGCCGAGGCCATGGGCGTCGGCGACACCTTCCACCTCGCCCCGGTCGGCGTCTTCTTCGGCGACGGCGAGGACGCGGACGGCTCGGCGCGCGCCGAGCCCGGCGGCACGGTCGCGGACCCGTATTTCGGCGGCGCGGGCCCGGCGCGCAAGGCGTGCACCGAGTGCGGCGAGTGCATGACGGGCTGCCGCCACGGCGCGAAGAACACCCTCAACGAGAACTACCTCCACCTCGCCGAGAAGGCCGGCGCGGTCATCCACCCCATGACCTCCGTCGTCGCCGTCACCGAGCACCCCGAGGGCGGCTACCGCGTCGTCACCGTGCCCACCGACCGCCGCAGGAAGGCGAGGACCACGAACCTGCGTGCCCGCGAGGTGGTCGTCGCGGCGGGCACGTACGGCACCCAGACCCTGCTGCACACGATGAAGGACAAGGGGCTGCTGCCCCGGCTCTCCGCGAGGCTCGGCGAGCTGACCCGGACCAACTCCGAGGGCCTCGTCGGCGCCCAGACCTCCGACCGGCGCTACCGCAAGAAGCACGGTACGAAGCCCGACTTCACCAGGGGCGTCGCCATCACCTCGTCCATCCACCCCGACGAGAACACCCACATCGAACCCGTCCGCTACGGCAAGGGCTCCAATGCCATGGGCGGCCTGACCATCCTCCAGGTGCCCCACAGCGCCCACCGGGTCCTCGCCTGGTTCGGGAACCTGGCCAAGCACCCCACGCTCGCCGTCCGCTCGCTCTCCAACCGGCGCTGGTCGGAGCGGACCATCATCGGCCTCGTCATGCAGTCGCTCGACAACTCCCTGACCGCGTACCGCAAACCGCGCGGCATCGGCAAGGGCCTGCTCACCGCCCGGCAGGGCCACGGTGCCCCCAACCCGACACAGATAGCCGAGGCGACCCGAAGCGCCTCGCTGCTCGCCGAGGAGATCAACGGCTTCCCCGGGTCCAACATCGGCGAACTGATGGGCACTCCGCTCACCGCCCACTTCCTCGGCGGCTGCCCGATCGGCGCCAGCGCGGCCGAGGGCGTCATCGACCCGTACCACCGGCTGTTCGGGCACCCGGGCATTTCCGTCGTCGACGGCTCGGCGGTCTCCGCGAACCTCGGCGTCAACCCGTCGCTGACGATCACCGCCCAGGCGGAGCGCGCCATGTCGTTCTGGCCGAACAAGGGCGAGCCGGACCCCCGCCCGGCCCAGGGCGAGGCGTACGAGCGGCTGGCGGCGGTGGAGCCGCAGGCTCCGGCGGTCCCGAAGGAGGCGTTCGGCGCGCTGAGGCTGCCGTTCCTGGGGATGCCGGCGGTGCCGCCGAAGAGGACGACGCCCGACAAGGCTTGACGCCGAAGAGGACGGCGCCCGAGAAGGCACAGGACCCGGGCACAGGACAGCAGAAGGGGCTGCACCCCCCTCCCAGTGCAGCCCCTCACGCTGTAACCGGTCCGTCGCACAACAACCGACAACCGGTGTTCCGCATGCATGACCTGCCGGAGGCCCCGATGGTTGTCCCCCCACCGACGAGATTCCCGTGTGAGGTGCGTCACTTCACTCACCGTGCCCGATCCGTGACCTGATCACGGGCAACTTTTCCCTCCTGCCCCCGGTCGTACCCCCTGTCGCTGCCACAGCGGTCACACAGCTCCCGACGACCCCAAAGGGCCCGAGATGAGAAGCACGACCCCGAGAGCCGCGTTCCACGGAGTGATGGGCATCCTGGCCTCGGCCGGCCTGCTGGCCGCCGGGCTGTTCACGCTGAGCAGTCCCGCGCAGGCCGCCGACCCCCGGTTCACGCTCGGCGGCCCCGCCGAGACGGCCCTGCACCCTTATCCGGCCACGGGCTCCCCGCAGAAGGCGAGCTTCGGCATCACGGTCACCAACCCGTCCGAGGACAAGGAGAACGGCGCCTTCCAGGGCTCCTACACCGTCCGCCTCGACTTCGGGAAGCTGGCCGGCGTCGCGGACGTGTCCTTCGGCGAGGACGGCGGCCTCGACTGCGAGCGGACCGGGACCATCGCCGTCTGCCGCGACTACGGGATCCGGCCCGGCCTGAACACCCTGGCCGAACTCGACGTCAGCGCCGCCCCGGGCAGCGAGGACGGCGACTCCGGCACCATCGAGGTCACCGCCGAGGCGGAGGGCGCCACCTTCAGGCCGTTCACCGCGCACGTCTCCATCGGAGGACCCGACCTGTCGATGAAGCGGCTGCCGTTCAGGACGGAGCTCGAGCCCGGCGACAGCCAGCCGGTGCCCGTCACCTTCACCAACAACGGCACCCGCGCCGCCCGGGGCGTCCTGCTCACCCTGCGCAACACGCGCGGCCTGGAGTTCGCCGAGCGCTACCAGAACTGCGAGTACGGCGAGGACGACCTGGGCATGGGGAGTGCCGGCGCCTGGACCACCGCGCTCTGCACCTTCCCCGGCAGCTACGAACCCGGTGCCACCTACACGCTGGCCGAGCCGCCCGTCCTGCGGGCCACCGGCCACGCGTTCCACGACTCCTTCCTCTACCGGGTCGACGAGGACGGCACCGACGCCCGCGCGGCGCTGCGGGCCGGCGCCCGCTTCAGCCCCGGCAAGGGCGCGACGCTGGCCCTGCGCAAGGCCCCGGCGGTCCGCTCGGCCGACCTGGAGCCCGGCGACAACCAGCAGGAGGCCGACTTCCGAACCGCGAACACCGCCGACTTCGCGGCCTACGGCGACCAGGCCGGGGGCAAGGCGGGCGACACGGTCGAGGTGACCCTGGGCTTCCGCAACCGGGGGCCCGCCTGGGTCGGGTACATCCGCTCCGGCGAGGACGTCGCCACCGTCGACTTCACCGTGCCCCACGGCAGTTACGTCGTCTCCAAGCCGGACATCTGCCGGGGTGTGACCACGGACGGCGAATACCGCGAGAACCAGGAGAAGGCCCCGCGCTACTTCTGCTCCACGCCCATGTCCGTCCGCAAGGACGCCGACTTCGCCCTGCCCTTCCGGTTGAAGCTCGTCTCGGCTGACCCCGGGACGACCGGTGAGGTCGTCGTCCGCCACACCCACCTCCAGGCCCCCGATCTGCCCTTCGACCCCGTGGCCGCCAACAACCGGGCGTTCGTGGAGCTCAACGGCGAGGACTCCGGCGCCGTGAGGGGTCAGTCCGGCTCCGGCGGCTCGACGGCCACGGGCGGTTCCACCGGCGGCTCCGGCGACACCGGCGCCACGACCGGCTCCGGCGACATCGGCGCCACGAGCGGCTCCGGTTCGGGATCGGGCGGCTCGTCCTCGTCGGGCGTGACCGGGACGACGGGCTCCGGTTCCGGTTCCGGCGGCTCGGGCGGCGCGCTCGCGTCCACCGGGACCGCCGCGTCCGCCGCGTCCGGTGCGGCCCTCGTCGCGCTCGTCGCGGGCGGTGTCCTGTTCACGGTGGCGCGGCGGCGCGCGACGCGCTGAGGCGGTACCGGCTGAGGCCGTACCAAGAGAAGCGGCCGGCCCCGGGCGTCCCCGGAGCCGGCCGCTTCCTGGAGCGACCGGATGACGGTCCCTCCGAGTGACCGGGCTGCTGTCCCCTGCCGACCGGTCACGCACGCCGGTGCGTGGTCCCACGGCGTACACGCGGTACGCCACACACCCCGGCGGAGCCACATGTGGTCCCCATCGAGAGCCGCCCCTGGCTGGCACGGACACCGGGACCAACGAAGCCGCGCGGCGCCCGGTCACGCGCCGTACGGGTGAGATTCCGCCCGAACTGGGATGCGGCTCCCCGGCCCGGATCGGGATGCGCCTCCGCGGTCCGGGCCGGGATGCGCCTCCGCGGCCCGGCGGAGCCCCGGGGTCAGACCCGGCCGCGGCACAGCTCCAGGAGCGTCATCGCCAGCGAGGTGCCCGGCTTGCCCAGCGCGTCCCGGTAGTGGCCCAGGATCTCCATCTCGCGGGACAGGTTGACCCGGCGGCCGCCCGACGTCATCCGGGCCTCCTGGATCACCGCGGAGACGGCCATCCGCTCCTGGACGAGTCCGATGATCCGGTCGTCGAGGGTGTCGATGCGGGTGCGGGCGTCGCCGATCAGGGACGCGGCCTCGTCGGTGCGGGCGCCGGTCGCCTCGACGGCGGTCCTGGCGGCGGGGGTGCTGGTGCTGCTCATGACGGGTCTCCCGGTGAGGTGCGGCTCCCCGGGCCGACAGGCCCCGGAACGCCAGAACGCCCCGGGCCTGTCGGCCCGGGGCGCCTGGAACGTTGCTTGTCAGTTGCTCAAGCAGCACGACCATGGCAGCCGGCGGGCCGGATGCCATAGGTAAAGACGAAGGTCGTGTGCTGACGCATGGGGACAGTATGGCCCCATCCCGGCCCCGGGCCGACGCCGGGCCCGGATCGTGAGACGGCGCGCGCTCGGGGCGCGAGGCCGCGCGGGCCTCGCGCCCGCAGCGGGCCCGGGCCCCGCCCGTCGTCCGGCGAGGGACACTTCCGGCCGCCGGTAGAATTGGAGGACCGACCCCTCTCCACCGCCGGAAGGCCGCCCGTGCCAGCAGCACCCCCCGCCGCCCCCGACACCGCCACCGACGTGGTTCTCGTTGTCGACTTCGGCGCGCAGTACGCCCAGCTCATCGCCCGCCGCGTCCGTGAGGCCCGGGTCTACAGCGAGATCGTCCCGTCCACGATGCCGGTGGCCGAGATGCTGGCCAAGAACCCCCGGGCGATCATCCTGTCCGGCGGCCCCTCCTCGGTCTACGCCGAGGGCGCGCCCTCGCTGGACCGCGCGCTGTTCGAGGCCGGGGTCCCCGTCTTCGGCATGTGCTACGGCTTCCAGCTGATGGCGACCACGCTCGGCGGCACCGTCGACGACAACGGCGCCCGCGAGTACGGCCGTACTCCGCTCACCGTCTCCAAGGCCGGCTCCACCCTTTTCGAGGGCACCCCGGTCGAGCAGTCGGTGTGGATGTCGCACGGCGACGCCTGCTCCGCCGCCCCCGAGGGCTTCACCGTCACCGCGTCCACCGACGTCGTCCCGGTCGCCGCCTTCGAGAACGACGAGAAGAAGCTCTACGGCGTCCAGTACCACCCCGAGGTCATGCACTCCACGCACGGCCAGCAGGTCCTGGAGCACTTCCTGTACCGGGGCGCGGGCATCGAGCCCACCTGGACCACGGGCAACGTGATCGAGGAGCAGGTCGCCGCGATCCGCGCCCAGGTCGGCGACAAGCGCGCCATCTGCGGGCTGTCCGGCGGCGTGGACTCCGCCGTCGCCGCCGCCCTCGTCCAGAAGGCCATCGGCTCCCAGCTCACCTGCGTGTACGTCGACCACGGCCTGATGCGCAAGGGCGAGACCGAGCAGGTCGAGAAGGACTTCGTCGCCGCGACCGGCGCGAAGCTCAAGGTCGTCGACGCCGAGAAGCGCTTCCTCGACGCCCTGGCCGGCGTGTCCGACCCGGAGCAGAAGCGGAAGATCATCGGCCGCGAGTTCATCCGCGTCTTCGAGCAGGCCCAGCTGGAGATCCTCCAGGAGGACGGCCCCGAGGTCGCCTTCCTCGTCCAGGGCACGCTCTACCCGGACGTCGTGGAGTCCGGCGGCGGCACCGGCACCGCCAACATCAAGTCCCACCACAACGTGGGCGGCCTCCCCGAGGACATCGAGTTCCAGCTCGTCGAGCCGCTGCGCCAGCTGTTCAAGGACGAGGTCCGGATGGTCGGCCAGGAGCTCGGCCTGCCCGAGGAGATCGTCCAGCGCCAGCCCTTCCCCGGCCCCGGCCTCGGCATCCGCATCGTCGGCGAGGTCACCAAGGACCGGCTCGACCTGCTGCGCGAGGCCGACGCCATCGCCCGCGAGGAGCTGACCGCCGCCGGCCTGGACCGCGACATCTGGCAGTGCCCGGTGGTCCTGCTCGCGGACGTCCGCAGCGTCGGCGTCCAGGGCGACGGCCGCACGTACGGCCACCCGATCGTGCTGCGCCCGGTCTCCTCCGAGGACGCCATGACCGCCGACTGGTCGCGGCTGCCGTACGAGACCCTGGCCAAGATCTCCACCCGGATCACCAACGAGGTCGCCGAGGTCAACCGCGTGGTGCTCGACGTGACGAGCAAGCCGCCGGGGACCATCGAGTGGGAGTGACCGTTCCCGCGGGGCCCTGACGATGCCGCCGCCCGGCGTACCGGGCGGCGGCATCGCCGTGTCCGGGGCCGGCAGGTGGTATTGCCGTGTCCGGGGTGGGGTGGTGGCATCGCCGTGTCCGGGGTGGGGAGGCGGCATCGCCGTGTCCGGGGTGGGGAGGCGGCCGGCGGCACGTACCGGCGGGAAAACGCGTGGCGGGCGCCCGTCGCCCGTGGCAGGCTCCGCCTCCATGTCGTCCGATGAGATCCGCGCCCTGATGTCCGCCGCCCGCAACGACCGCCTGACCTGGAACACCCCGCTCTCCGATGAGCACGGCGCCCGGCTCGTCGCCGCCTGCGACCCCGCGCCCGGCGCGCGGATCGTGGACCTCGGCAGCGGCTGGGGCGAGTTGCTGATGCGCCTGGTGGAGTCGGCGCCCGGCAGCACCGGCGACGGCGTCGAGACCGACCCGGAGGCCGTCGCGCGCGGCCGGGCGCTCGCCGGGGAGCGGGGCCTCGCGGAGCGCGTACGGTTCCACGAGGTGCCCGCCGCCGAGTGGCCGGAGAAGGGCTACGACCTGGCCGTGTCCATCGGTGCCTCGCACGCCTGGCCCGGCGGAACCACCGAGGCGCTGACGGCGCTGCGCGCGGCCGTACGGCCCGGGGGACGGGTGCTGTTCGGCGAGGGCTTCTGGGAGCGGGAACCCGACGAACGGGCGCTGGCCGGGCTCGGCGCCGAGCCCGGGGACTTCGGCTCGCTGCTCGACCTGATCCGGCGGGCCGAGGCGGCGGGGCTGCGGCCGCTCCAGGTGACCGCCGCCGACCAGCGCGAATGGGACCTCTTCGAGTCGGACGCCAACATCGGCCGGGGCGAACGCTGGGCGCTCGCCCACCCGGCCCACCCCCTGCACGACGGGGTCGTCGCCGCCGTCGACGAGCGGCGCACCGGCTACTACGGCGGCTACCGGGGCACCCTCGGCCTCGCCTACCTCGTCCTCAGCGCCTGAGCAAAGGTTCGAACGTGTGGGCGAACCGGTCCGCCCGGCATGCCCCGATGCGGCAACCAGCGGCCCGGTACGGCACAATTCGCAGCGATCACAGACGAGTTGGCCGACCGATGGCGGCAACAAGGGCGGGGAAGGGCGGCGTTCTCGGTGGCGTTGGACGAGGCACGACAGGGTGCGCACGGCGGCGGCTGCACCTGCGGCGACTGCCCGCACGGGGCGCGCCAGGGACACCGGCGCGCGGTGGCCGCCTTCCTGGCCAAGCGGGACGAGTTCGCGGCGGGGCAGGGGCTGCCCCCCGGGGTGGCGCAGTCCGCCTCCGCGACCAGGCAGTGGGTCTCCGACGAACTGACCGAGTCCGCCCGCCAGGTGGCCGACCGGGGTCGCGAGGCCGGGGACGCCTGGTTGTACCGGGTGTGGCAGCGCACCCTGGTGATCGTCTGGGGCGGCCTCGTCGTGCTGGCCCTCGCCGAGGCGGCCACCGCGATCGGGGCGGGCTGGACCCACGCCCGTACCGCCGGGCTGGTCGCCGGACTGGTCACCGCCGGGCTGCTGACCGCCGCCGCCCACGTCCACCGGGCACGCGGCGGTCTCCTCGCGCCGCTGATCGGCGAGGACAACCGGCTCTCCACCTCGCGCGCCGTCGCCGCGTCCTGGGTGCTGCTCGCCGTCTTCTCCGTGCTCGTCCTCGCCCTCCAGCTGGCCGCCGCCTCCGGGCACGCGCGGCGCGACGAGCTGATCGAGGGCCTGGACCTGGCACGCGGCGCGGGCGTGGTGTCCGTGCTGGCGCTGGTGTGCGCCGTGGCGGTGGCCGTGCGCCGGGTGGTGAGCGTACGGGTGCTGTCCGGGCGGCTGCAGAAGCTGCGGGCCGACCGGCCGCGCGCGGCGGACCTGCTGACCGACGACTCGGGGCGCGGCGGCTTCACCGATGTGCAGTACGTGCTGGTGTCCACGGTCGCCGTGGTGTTCGCCGCCGTCCGGCTGGCCCGCAGGCCCGAGCAGCTGCCCGACCTGCCGTGGGGTCTGGCCCTCCTGGTGGCCGTCTCCGCGGCCGTCTACTTCGCCGGGAAGCACGGCGAGGGCGGCCGGCCCGTCGTGCTCTCCGTCGTCCGGTCCCGGGAGGCGGGCGACCTGGACGCGCCGATCCGGACCGGTGACGACATCGAGATCCGGGGCGCGGGCTTCGTGCCGCCCGGCGCCGGGGCCCCGGACCGGCTGGCCCGGCTCGTCGTGCGGATCGGATCGGTCCACGTCCACGTCCCGCTGGTACCGGTCACCGGGGGCTTCGCGAACCCCTCCGACACGCTGCTGACCGTGCCGGTGCCGGTCGAGGTGGAGCCCGGTGTGGTCGAGGTGCAGGTCGTGACGGCCGCGGGCACGGAGTCCAACCGCGTCGCGATCGACGTCACCGACTGACCGCTCCTGGTCTGCGGACCTGGGCCGCGCCGTGTTCCCCGGCCTGCGGCCCCGGCCCGTGCCGTGTTCCCCGGCCTGCGGCCCCGGCCCGTGCCGTGTTCCCCGGCCTGCGGCCCCGGCCCGTGCCGTGTTCCCCGGCCTGCGGCCCCGGCCCGA
>NZ_JBEYCF010000003.1:208656-252616 GCF_040632605.1 Streptomyces sp. NPDC019224
TGCCGTGACCCGCACCCTGTGAAACCGGACCGCGCCGCGACCCTCACCCTGTGAAACCGGCCCGTGCCGGCCCCTTTCGCCGGGTTCGTACGTAAGGTCGGGTGGCGGGCCGTACGTCCGGTGGCAGCGGCCGGGCGGTCGCACGGCACGGCACGGCCGCGGAAGGCGGGAGCAGCATGTACGGGTACGGCGGTAACAGGCGGGGCCTCGGCGAGGCCAGGAGCCTGCGGGACCTGGCGCGGGAGCACGCTCTGCTGCCGCTGCGGATCTTCCTCGGCGTCACCTTCCTCTACGCGGGACTCGACAAGCTCACCGACAGCGCGTTCTTCCACGCCGCCGGCCCCGGGTCGATCGGCGGGCAGATGCACGACCTCCGGGACTCCGCCGCGATCCCCGGCCTCGTGGACCTGGCGCTCAAGAGCCCCTCCGGCTTCGGGTACGCCATCGCCCTCGGCGAGCTGGCCGTCGGCATCGGCACCCTCCTCGGCCTGTGGACCCGGATCGCCGCGCTCGGCGGTGCCCTGATCTCGCTGAGCCTGTGGCTGACCGTCAGCTGGCAGGTCTCCCCGTACTACCTCGGCAACGACCTGATCTACCTCATGGCCTGGCTCCCGTTGCTTCTGGGCGGGGCAGCCTCGCTCTCCGTGGACGCGCTCCTCGCGGCGCGACGGCGACGGATCCGGTAGCTGATCCAGGTGACCCAGGCGGCGGCCCACAGGCCGCCGCTGAACAGCGCGATGAAGAACTGCGGCGGCGCGTCCCACAGGCCCGCCGCGTCCGCCGCGTACCCGCCGGCCAGGGCCAGCATCACCAGACCCGTGACGGCCCGGCCGGGCCGGAACTCATGACGCGGCACGGTTGACCTCCATCTGTCCGTAGTCCACTTCCAGATCGAGCTCGATCGTGCCGCCGGGGGCGCCGTCCCCGGTCGGCGCCAGCGTCCGACGCTCGTCCTGCGAGGTGCGGATGTCCAGGTCCCCGTCGTGGCGCCCGTCCACCACCACGAGCGCGCCGACCCGGGTCCGCGCGTGCACCCGGACGGTGACCTCAGGCGGGACGTGCACCAGCACCCGGCCCGCCCGGGCCTCCACCCGGGTCCGTACGGTGTCGCCCTTCGGCACGGTGATCCGGGTCAGGTCCAGCTCGGCCTGCCCGGAGCCGACCGCGTAACGCGGCTGCACCGAGGCGACGGACGCCGGGCGCCACTCCTCGCGCACCCAGTGCGTGCTGATGTCCTTGGGCAGCGTGGCGGCGCCCGCCAGCAGTCCGGCCGTGATCATCGCCAGCAGCAGCGTGCCGAAACCGGTCCGCCCGACGAACGCGCTGACCAGCATCGCGAGACCGAACACCGCGAGCGCGGCGGCGAGCCCGATCTCCAGGCTCGTACCGAGCGGCTGGGAGTCCCAGCTCAGCCCCGTGCCGAGGCCGCCCGCCAGCAGGGCGGCCAGGAACGCCGGGCCGGCTATGGACCTCGGACCGCGCACCTCCCGGGACCGGGACGGCGGCGGGCGGAACGGCGCGTCGGGCGTCGCCCCCCGCGGCTCCCCACCGACCGCCGCGTCCGGCGGTCCCCACAGATAGCCGATCGCCACCTTGCCCGTCGACCCGTCCTTGATGATCGGGTCGCGCCACCAGGAAGGCCACGACAGCGTCGGCGGCGCCATGACCTCGGGCGGTGCGTCCGACGCGGCCTGCGCGGCCGCCTGGTGCAGCGGATCCTCGGGGTCGGCCGTCTTACGGGCCTGCGTCCACATGGAGAAGCCGAGGACCGCGATCGACAGCATCGCGGAGAAGGCGAGCGTGCCGCCGTTGCCCAGCATCGACAGGAACAGACCGCAGCCGATCAGCGCGCACAGCACCGCGCTCAGCGACGCCAGCTCGACGCGTCCCGACAGCAGCCGGCGCGCCTCGTTCTCGTCCTCGCCCTCCACCGGTATCAGCAGCCAGGCGAAGCCGTAGAAGATCAGCCCGAAGCCACCGGTCACGGAGAGCACCCCGACCACGATCCGGAAGATCACCGGATCGACGTCGCAGTACCGGCCGAGTCCGCCGCACACCCCGGCCACCACCTTGTGCCGCGGGCTGCGGTGCAGGCGCGGTGTGGGCGCGGAGGGCGGTGCGGCGCCGGGCGGCGCGTCCTGAGGAACGGTCATGGCTCCATGGTGACCGGCGCCGCGCCCCTCCGGGACCCGCCCCGACCCTGGCCGGTCCCTGATATTGGTGCACCCCGGCCTCAGGGACGCCGGGGGTAGTCCCGCCCTCCCGCCCCCATGCCGTCCCCGGTGTCTCAGGGTCGAACTGGGGGCCGACCCTGATGTCGCCACCCGCACGCGCATGTGACGATCGGGGCATGCCAGCCGCCACCGCCCGAGCCGCAAGCTCCCACACCCCCGCCCCGGAGGAGCCCCCGCTGCGCAAGTTGTACCGCAGCGCCGACGGCAGGCTGCTGGGCGGAGTGGCGCGCGGGCTCGCCGGACACCTCGGACTGCCGGTCGCCTGGGTGCGGTTCGTCTTCCTCGGCCTGTTCTTCGCGGACGGCCTCGGCGCCCTGCTGTACGCGGTGTTCTGGATCGTGGTCCCGCTCGGCGTCGGCGGCGTGGACGGGCCGAAGTCCGTCTTCGAGACCGCCCCCGACGGCACCCGCAGGCTGCGCAAACCCGACAAGGGCCAGGTCTTCGCCCTCATCGCGCTGCTCGTCGGCGCCGCCGTCTTCGTCGGCAACGTCGACATGGGCAGCAAGGCCGACCGCTACATCTGGCCGAGCCTCCTCATCGGCGCCGGCTCCGTCCTGGTGTGGCGCCAGGCGGACAACGCCCGCCGCGCCCGCTGGATGGAGGTCGGCCGCCGGCGCCGCGTCCTGCAGCTGGCCCGCGCCCTGGCCGGAGTCGCCCTCGTCGGTCTCGGCCTCGCCGTCTTCATGGTCGTACGCGGCTCCGCCGCCCAGCTGGGCAACGTCCTCACCGCAGCCATCGCCGTGCTCACCGGCATCGCCCTCCTCGCCGGCCCCTACCTCGTGCGCATGACCCAGGACCTCTCCGAGGAACGCCTCATGCGCATCCGGGCCCAGGAGCGCGCCGAGGTCGCCGCCCACGTCCACGACTCCGTGCTGCACACCCTCACCCTGATCCAGCGCAACGCCGACGACGCCGGCGAGGTCCGCCGGCTGGCCCGCGCCCAGGAGCGCGAGCTGCGCAACTGGCTGTACAACCCCGAGGGCACCGGCAAGGACGAGGACGACGAGCCGGAGACCCTGGCCGAGGCGGTCAAACGGGCCGCCGCCGAGGTCGAGGACAAGCACGGCGTCCCGCTGGAGGTCGTCGTGGTCGGCGACTGCCCGCTCGACGAGAAGCTGGCCGCACAGATGCAGGCCGCACGCGAGGCGATGGTCAACGCCGCCAAGTACGGTGGCGAGGGCGGCGCCGTCCAGGTCTACGCGGAGGTCGAGGGCCACACGGTCTTCGTCTCCGTGCGCGACCGGGGCCCGGGGTTCGACCTGGACTCCGTACCGGGGGACAGAATGGGCGTACGAGAATCGATCATCGGCCGGATGCAGCGCAACGGCGGTACCGCCCGGCTGCGTTCGGTGCCCGGCGGGGGCACCGAGGTCGAGCTTGAGATGGAGAGGACGAGCGATGAACGGCACCAGTGAGGCGACCGGCGACCATGAGGGCCCGGAGCGCCGGGTACGAGTCGTGCTCGTCGACGACCACCGGATGTTCCGCACCGGCGTACAGGCCGAGATCGGCCGCACCGAGGAGACCGGCGTCGAGGTCGTCGGCGAGGCGGCCGACGTCGACCAGGCGGTCACCGTCATCACGGCGACCCGCCCCGAGGTCGTCCTCCTCGACGTCCACCTCCCCGGCGGCGGCGGCGTCGAGGTGCTCCGCCGCTGCGCGCCCCTGATGGGCGCCGCCGAGAATCCGGTGCGCTTCCTCGCGCTGTCCGTCTCGGACGCCGCGGAGGACGTCATCGGAGTCATCCGGGGCGGCGCCCGGGGCTACGTCACCAAGACGATCACCGGCACCGACCTGGTCGACTCGGTCTTCCGGGTCCAGGACGGCGACGCGGTGTTCTCGCCCCGCCTGGCCGGCTTCGTCCTCGACGCCTTCGCCTCCACGGACGCGCCCCCGGTCGACGAGGACCTCGACCGGCTGACCCAGCGCGAGCGCGAGGTCCTGCGGCTGATCGCCCGGGGCTACGCGTACAAGGAGATCGCCAAGCAGCTGTTCATCTCGGTGAAGACGGTCGAGTCCCACGTCTCGGCGGTGCTGCGCAAGCTCCAGCTCTCCAACCGCCACGAACTGACCCGCTGGGCGACCGCCCGCCGGCTGGTCTGAGCCCGGCGGGCGCGGGCCTCAGACCGTGCCCGGGGCCGCCGGGTCGAGCGAGATGTTCAGCTTCTCGCCGACCCTGCGGTAGCCGATGGACGCGTAGATCCGCTCGACACCGGCATCGCCCGGCTCCAGCCACACCACCCGGCAGCCCCGCTCGAACGCGGTGCGCGTCAGATGCGCGGAGAGCGCGGCCCCGATGCCCCGGCGGCGGAACTCCGCGCCGACCGCGAGGCCGGCGAGCTCGCTGAGGCCGTCGACCGGGACCGAGCAGCCGCCCGCGCCCGCCGGTGTGCCGCCGAGGGTCGCGAGCGCGGCGACCCCGCCGCCCGCGACCGCGTTGCGCAGCCACTCGGCCGTGCCGTCCTCGGGCTCGCCCTCCCCGCCGTAGCCGAGGTGCTGGACGAGCGCGGCGGCCGCGAACTCCGCTTCGGTGGCGGGCTCCACGACGACCAGGCCGGCCACCGGCTTCGGCTCCACCAGGCCGCCCGGGGCGCAGGCGAGGACCGGGGCGCGGTTCTCGGCGGTGAACCCGGCGGCGAGCAGCGCCGGTTCGACGGCGGGCGCCCAGCCGGGCAGGAACTCCAGGCGGGGCATCCGGTCCCGCTCGCGGAAGGCCGCTATGAGCGCCTCGAGTTCGCCCGGAGTCGGCTCGGCGTGCTGGTCCGGGATCGCGTAGTTGGCGTACTTCAGCGACCAGTTCGGGTTGTAGCGGATCACGAACGGCCCGATGCGGACGTGGTCCGAGGAGCGCAGCGCGAGCGTACGGGTGTGGGTCTGGACGTCGGCGTCCATCGGCATGCGCGGGTGTCCTTCGGGCCGTTGGGTTCGAGGGCCGGAGCCTATGACACCCGGGTCGCCCCCGCGAAGGGCATTTCGTCGATGGGCGCCACGCGGACCGGGGCTCCCGGGCGCGGGGCGTGGATCATCCGCCCATCGCCGATGTACAGGCCGACATGGGTGACGCCCGAGTAGAAGAACACCAGGTCACCTGGTGCCAGCTGGGACCGCGGGACCCGCTGCCCGGCGTTGATCTGGGTGTACGTGGTCCGGGGGAGCGAGACGCCCGCGGAGCGCCAGGCGGCCTGGGTGAGGCCGGAGCAGTCGAAGGAGTGGGGCCCGGTGGCGCCCCAGACGTACGGCTTGCCCAGGGCGCTGTACGCGAAGGCGACGGCCTGGGCGGCGCGTGCGCCCCGCGCGGCGACGGCGCCGCGCGGGGCGCTGCGGTCGGCGTGGCCGGGGCCGCGTCCGCCCTCGGACGCCTCGTAGGCCGCGCGCTCGGCGGGAGTGAGGCGGGCGAGCAGGCGGCGGGCCTCGGCGAGCTTGGCGCGGACGGTCGCCCGGTGCTCCTTCAGGGCGGCCTGCCGGGCGGCCAGCTCGGTCAGTTTCCCGGAAGCCTCGGCGCGTACCTGGGCGATCTCCGCGACCTGGCGCCGCACCGAGCGCACCTCGGTCGCCCGGCGCTCACCGGCCCGCTCCGCGTAGGTGGCGCGGCGCAGGTACTGGTCGGGGTCGGAGGAGAGCGCCAGCTGCACGGAGGGGTCGAGGCCCGCGGAGCGGTACTGCGCGGCGGCGTACGCGCCGAGCACGTCGCGGGCGGTGTTGAGGCGTGCGGTCCTGCGGGCGGCTTCGTCGCGCAGGGCGTCGACCGACTTGGCGGCGGTGGTCGCCTCGGTCTTCGCGCCGTTGTACTTCTCGGTGGCGGCCTCCGCCTCCCGGTACAGCCGGTCCACCTGGGCCTTGACCTGTGCGGCGGTCGGCGCCGGGTCGGCGTGCGCGGCTCCCGGCAGCACGGCGGCCGTCGCGGCCCCCGCCAAGGCGAGGGTCGCCGCGGTGCGGGCCGCGGAGCCGGTGGAGAGGCGCTGCCTGGGTTTGCGATGCGCTGCCACGGGGGCGGGCGTCCTTCCGTGCGACTGCCCGGCGGGGTCTACCGGCGGGCTCCTTCGGTGGTCCGGAGAGGACGGCGCCTGGGGCCGGCCACCGGGAAGGGACGCTAATCCGAGGTAACGGAAAGGTGTCGCTATGGCGGTTATTGCCCGTTCTTGGCGTGGCATTGTCGCCGGATGGCCGCGCATGGGGCATGAGTGACCGGAAAAATTGCCGCACATGCAGGCAAAAAGTGCATTCATCATTCAAGCGGCCAGGAAGCCCTACCCTGCCCGCGAGGTGACGGAACCGGCGGCACTAGGGTGCGGAACCATGCGCGTACTCATCGATTTCGTGGTCGCCCTGCACATCATCGGCATCGCCGCCCTGCTCGGCGGCTTCCTCGGCCAGATGAAGGCGATGAAGGCCGGCACCGCCCGGTTCGTCCCCGGCATGCTGCACGGCGCGTTGACCATGCTGGTCACCGGGGTCGCCCTCGTCGGACTCGACCAGGCCGACGACCACCCCGTGAACAACGTCAAGATCGGGATCAAGCTCCTGATCCTGGTCGTCATCCTCGGGATCGTCTACGTCAAACGGGACGAGGAGAAGGTCGAGAAGGGCCTCTTCGCGGCAGTCGGCGCCCTGACCCTCGCCAACATCTTCATCGCCACGCTCTGGACCTGAGAACCGGCGGCGGCCGGCCCGTGCGCGGGCCGGCCGCCTTCCCCGCTCAGGCCGGGCGCACACTCCCGTAGATCGGCATGTAGTAGATCGACTCCTCGCGCACATTCGCCCCGGGCTTCGGCGCGTGGATCATCATTCCGTCGCCCTTGTAGATCCCGACGTGGCTGATGTCGTCGTAGAAGAACACCAGGTCACCGGGTTGAAGATCCTCCGTGGCGATCCGGGTGCCGACGTTCACCTGGTCCCAGGTGGTACGCGGGATGTCGACGCCCGCCGCCTTCCAGGCCGCCTGCGTCAGCCCCGAGCAGTCGTACGAGGAGGGGCCGGTCGCTCCCCAGACGTACGGTTTGCCGATCTGCGCCCGGGCGAACGCGAGGACCTTCTCCGCCTTCGTCGACGCACTGCTGCCGGAGCCCGAACCGGAAGCGGAATCCGAACCGGAAGCGGAATCCGAACCCGAACCGGAAGCGGAACTCGAACCCGTCTCCGTACCGCCGTCGCCCGGCTCCTCGGCCTTGCGCTCGGCCTCCTTCCTGGCGGCGGCCTGCCTCTGCGCCAGTTCCTCCGCCTTGCGCCTGGCCTCCGCCTCCTTCTTGCGCTCCAGCTCCGCCAGGCGCGCCTTCTCCTCGGCGGTCAGCTTCGACAGCAGCGTCCGGGCCTCGGTCAGCTTCTTCTGGACGTTCTGCTTGCTGGTGCGCAGCGCGGTCTGCGCCTCGGTGAGGGTCTCCAGGCTCTTCACGGCCTCGGCCCGCTGCTTGGACGCCTTCGCCTGCTGCGTACGGAACTCCGTGACCGCCCGCTGCTGGCGCTCGGCCATCCGGTCCATGAGATGGGTCTGGTCGAAGAACGACTGCGGGTCGTCGGCCAGGAAGAAGGTGGCGGTCGGCGCGAGGGCGCCGTCGCGGTACTGGGCCGCGGCGTAGTTGCCGAGCGTCCTGCGGGCGTCGTTCAGCTTCGCGGTGCGCTTGGCCACGTCGTCCAGCAGCGTGTCGACCCTGGTCCGCTGCTTGTCCGCGGCCTCCTTCGTCTGGTTGTACTTCTGGGTCGCGGTGCCCGCCTGCCGGTAGAGGTCGTCGACCTTCTTCTGCACGTCCTCGATGCTCGGCTTCGGCGCCGGGGCGGCCATCGCGCTCTGCGAGGACAACAGGGTCACCGATGCCAGCGCGGCCGAGGTGAGCCCGAGGGCGGGGGCGGTGGCGCGCACCCGGGTGCGCGGTTTGCGATGCGACGCCAAGGCCGGCATCTCCTTCCGTGGACCGCCTACCGGGTTAGCTGTCGGGTTCGGGCGGAACGGAAGGCTGCCCTACGGTCCCGTGGGGGCGGACCGATTCACCCCGGTGATGCGTGTGGGTCCCCGGTTCCGGGCGAGCCCGGATTCGGCGTGGGGGCCCGCTCGGCGTGGGTCGCCTCTGGGGGTACGGGCCGTCCGAACGAGCACGCTAGCCAACTCATGGGGCCGCTGTGAAGGTTGGTGTTCGATATGCCCGATACATTTCCGTGACCTTCTCGGAGCGGGGCCGGGTGTCGGTCGGGAGCTTTAGACTCGGACAGCGATGAGCAGCCTCTTTGACGACAGTTTCCTGGCCGGCCTCCAGCACGAGGAGGACGGGCCCCCGCCGCCCCCCGAGGACTCCGCGCCCGAAGCGGTGCCGGAGGACCTGTTCGCGGGCATGTTCGACGGGCCCCCGCCGTCGCGTGACGCGTACTACCGCGACGGCGCGCACCGCCCCGTCATCGATCCCGAGGCCCTGCTCGACGGCCTGAACACCGAGCAGCGCGCCGCCGTCGTGCACGCCGGGTCGCCCCTGCTCATCGTCGCCGGCGCCGGCTCCGGCAAGACCCGGGTCCTCACCCACCGCATCGCCCACCTGCTGGCCGAGCGGGGCGTGCACCCCGGCCAGATCCTGGCGATCACCTTCACCAACAAGGCCGCCGGCGAGATGAAGGAACGCGTCGAGCAGCTGGTCGGACCCCGGGCCAACGCCATGTGGGTCATGACCTTCCACAGCGCGTGCGTCCGCATCCTGCGCCGCGAGTCGAAGAAGCTCGGCTTCACCTCCTCGTTCTCGATCTACGACGCGGCCGACTCCAAGCGGTTGATGGCCCTGGTCTGCCGCGACCTGGAGCTGGACCCCAAGCGCTACCCGCCGAAGTCCTTCACCGCCAAGGTCTCCAACCTCAAGAACGAGCTCATCGACGAGGAGACCTTCGCCGGACAGGCGAGCGACGGTTTCGAGAAGACCCTGGCCCAGGCGTACGCGATGTACCAGGCCCGGCTGCGCGAGGCCAACGCGCTGGACTTCGACGACATCATCATGACGACGGTCCACCTGCTCCAGGCCTTCCCCGACGTCGCCGAGCACTACCGCCGCCGCTTCCGCCACGTCCTGGTCGACGAGTACCAGGACACCAACCACGCCCAGTACACCCTCGTACGGGAGCTGGTCGGCCCGGTCGGCCCGGAGGACGCGCCCGCCGAGCTGTGCGTCGTGGGTGACGCGGACCAGTCGATCTACGCGTTCCGGGGCGCGACCATCCGCAACATCCTCCAGTTCGAGGAGGACTACCCGGACGCGACGACGATCCTGCTGGAGCAGAACTACCGCTCCACCCAGACGATCCTGTCCGCCGCCAACGCGGTCATCGAGCGCAACGAGAGCCGCCGCCCCAAGAACCTCTGGACCAACGCCGGCACCGGCGCCCGCATCACGGGCTACGTGGCGGACACCGAGCACGACGAGGCGCAGTTCGTCGCCGAGGAGATCGACCGCCTCACCGACGCGGGCGACGCCAAGGCCGGTGACGTCGCCGTCTTCTACCGGACGAACGCGCAGTCCCGTGTCTTCGAGGAGATCTTCATCCGCGTCGGCCTGCCCTACAAGGTCGTCGGCGGTGTGCGCTTCTACGAGCGCAAGGAGGTCCGGGACGTCCTGGCCTACCTGCGGGTCCTCGCCAACCCCGAGGACACCGTCCCGCTCCGCCGCATCCTCAACGTCCCCAAGCGCGGCATCGGCGAGCGAGCCGAGGCGATGATCGACGCGCTCTCCCTGCGCGAGAAGATCACCTTCCCGCAGGCGCTGCGCCGCGTCGACGAGGCGTACGGCATGGCCGCCCGCTCCGCCAACGCCGTGAAGCGGTTCAACACGCTGATGGAGGAGCTGCGCACGATCGTCGAGTCCGGTGCCGGTCCCGCCGTGGTGCTGGAGGCGGTTCTGGAGCGTACGGGCTATCTCGCCGAGCTCCAGGCGTCCACCGACCCGCAGGACGAGACCCGCATCGAGAACCTCCAGGAGCTCGCCGCCGTCGCCCTCGAATTCGAGCAGGGCCGGGGCGAGGAAGAAGGCACGGGGACGCTGGCGGAGTTCCTGGAGCAGGTCGCGCTCGTCGCCGACTCCGACCAGATCCCCGACGAGGACACCGACGGCTCCGGCGTCATCACGCTGATGACCCTGCACACCGCGAAGGGCCTCGAATTCCCGGTCGTCTTCCTGACCGGCATGGAGGACGGCGTCTTCCCGCACATGCGGGCGCTCGGCCAGGTCAAGGAACTGGAGGAGGAGCGCCGCCTCGCGTACGTCGGCATCACCCGCGCCCGCGAGCGGCTCTATCTGACCCGGGCGGCCATGCGCAGCGCCTGGGGCCAGCCCTCGTACAACCCGCCGTCGCGGTTCCTCGAGGAGATCCCGGACCAGCACCTGGACTGGAAGCGCAGGGGCCCGATGGCCGCCCCGGCAGGTCCCACGGCGGGCATCACCTCGTCGCTCTCCGCCTCCCGCGCCCGCTCCGGCCCCTCCGGCTTCGCGACCCGGCGGACCTCGGACAGGCCGACGATCACCCTGGTGGCGGGCGACCGGGTCACGCACGACCAGTTCGGCCTCGGCACGGTGACGGCGGTCGAGGGCGTCGGCGACCAGGCGAAGGTCACGGTCGACTTCGGCGACGACCGCCCGAAGAAGCTGCTCCTGCGGTACGCGCCGGTGCAGAAGCTCTGAGACACGCGTAACGGCCGGAGCCCCTCGGGGCCCCGGCCGTTACGGCTGTCTGTCGCCGGCTCAGGTGGGGTTGACGCCGTGGCCGCGCAGCCACGGCAGCGGGTCGATCGCCGCGCCGCCGCCGGGCCGCACCTCGAAGTGCATGTGCGGGCCGGTCGAGTTCCCGGAGTTCCCGGAGTACGCGATGACGTCGCCCGCCTTGACCTGGCCCGAGCGGATACGGGTGCTGCTGAGGTGGCAGTACCAGGTCTCCGTGCCGTCGGCCATGGTCACGATGGCCATGTTGCCGTAGGCGCTGTTGTACTGCGTACGGACCGTGCCGTCGGTCGCCGCCATCACCGGGGTCCCGTACTGGACCGGGAAGTCGATGCCCGTGTGCACGGACATCCAGTTGACGCCCGCCTGGCCGAAGTACGCGCTCAGGCCGTGCTGCTCGACCGGGATCACGAACTTGGGGCGCAGGGCCTCCTTGCGGGCGGCCTCCTTCTCGCGCTTCTTCCTCTCGGCCGCCTGCCGAGCCTTCAGGTCGATGCGCTCCTGGGTGCGGCTCGCGCGGTCCGCGAAGTTCTCCGCGTCGGCGCTCAGGTTGGCGAGCTGGTTGTCCAGCGCGTTGTTGGCCGCGACCGGTTTGACCGTGCCGGGGTCGGCGGCGGCCATGGTGGTGGTCGCGTCCTTCTTCGTCTCGTCCCCGCCCATGCCGCTCACGGAGGCGGCGGCGATGCCCGCCACGCTCATCACGCAGGCGGAGGGAACGGCGACGGTGAGGAGGGCGGAGCGCTTCGCCGGGCTACGCCTGCGGCTGCGGCGGACGGGACGGCCGGCGGGGCGGTGGTGCGCGTCGGCCGGGGCGGCGAGGTCGGGGTGCTCGTTGGCGTGGCCGTCGGGGCCGGGGTCGGACTCCGCGTGGCCGTCGCCGGTGCCGTGCGTCTCGTGCGGATCGGCGCCGGGCCCGTATGCCTTGTGGGGCTCGTAGGTCCCGTACGCCTCCTGCGCCTCGTACGTGTCCGCCGGGGCGGTCTGTTCGGCTCCGTTCGAGGCGGCCGGGCTTTGCATGTTTTGCCGAGCGTGCTCGGGTGTGGCGCCGGTGTTCCAGGCCGTGGCGTCGTACGCGCCGGTGTCGTACGACCCGGTGTCGTCGGCCTGCCAGGGGGAAGGCGTGTTCCAGGCGGTGGTGTCCCACTGCCCGGAAACCTCCGGGGAGCCGCCCTGGGCCGGGATGCCGGGGGCGTAGCTCTCTGCCGGCAGCCAGGTGGCGCCGGTGTCGTACGTGGGGGAGGCGTCGTACCGCAGGTGCTGCTGGGCTTGGTCCGCGTAGACCGGGTAACCGGGGAAATGGCCGTGCTCGGCGGCCTGGTGAGCACCCGTGTCCCACTGGGTGGTGTCGTGCGAGCCGCTGTATTCGGCCTGCCGGCCGGTGTACGGGCCGCCGTAGCCCGCCGCGGTGTCGTACGAGCCGCCGTAGGTGCCGGGGAAGGAGCCGAAAAGCGGGTCACTGTCGAAGCTGTCCGTGGAGTGACCGTCGCATCCGGCGTACTCGGCGGCGTGGGGGTGCTGGTCGTTCACCAACTTCTCTCTCGCCTCGGCAGCAGGACCAGTCCGGGGCGTGGGGTCCCGGGGCTGTGCAGTGGCCGCGACTGTACCCGGCGGTATCCGCCGTCGACAATCTTCGACGGCGCCGTGAGGCTGGGGAAAAGGGGCAATCGGCCGTCTTTCGGCGGCGCACCCACAGAGCCTTGGCTCTATGTTCGAAATTTGTTCGGTTTCAGGCGACGGATGCCGGGCCGGTGGCTCCGGTGGACCCGGAAGCGGGCTCCGCCGTGTCGAGCGCCTGGCGTACGGCGGCCGCCACCGCCGGGTGCACCGGCAGTGCGAGGTGCCCGATGCCGCTGACGCGTACGTTGACCGCGTCGAGGTCCGGGTGGTCGACGCAAGCCGCCTCGGCGGGGACGATCACCCGGTCCAGCTCGCTCCAGAAGCTGACGAACCGGGTACGGCAGCCGGGCGCGGGCAGCCGCAGTTCCTCGATGGGGGCCGAGCCGGCGCGCATCTGGCGCACGATGGGCAGGGTGCCGGCCAGCGGGGCGACGGCCGTGCCGGCGTGCGGGGTCCCCAGCGTGACAAGGACGCGGACCCGATGATCACCGGCCAGTCGCTGCACGTAGTACCGGGCGATGAGCCCCCCGAGGCTGTGCCCCACGATGTCGACCCGGTGGTGGCCGGTGCGGGCGCAGATCTCCTCGATGTGCCGGCCCAGCAGCTCGGCGGCCGTACGGATGTCGCTGGTCAGCGGGGAGTAGTTGAGCGACTCCAGATGGCGCCAGCCGTGCCGGGCCAGCGAGCGGCGCAGCAGGACGAAGACCGACCGGTTGTCGATGAAACCGTGCAGGAGGACCACGGGTGGCCGGTCGGTCTCGTCGGCGGGCGGGATGCGGGCGTCGGCGCCGGTGTCATCGGAGGCCGGGGGTGTCCGGGCGGCAGGGGCCCGGCCCGGGTGTCGTCCACCGGTGATGCCGGTGGGATACAGCAGGGCGTGCCCGGCGAGCACCACGAGTTCCAGCGCGGTCGCTCTCAGCAGTGCGGTCGGCGGTGAGGGAAACGGCAGGCTGGGGGTCTTCATGGTCGGCCTCCTGCTCCGGTGTCCCGGGCGCTTCGTCTGCCCGGGAGGGGCGCCACGCCGGAGGTCCGTGCGGACGGGGTCCGTGGTGGACGGAGGCCCGTACCACCGTGCCGTGCGGCTGACGGCGCGGTGATACGGCGACCCGATGCGGCTCCCCGGGCGCCCGGCCCCACACGACGAATCCGCCGCGGGCCCTGGAACCGGTGCCCGTGAACAATGTCCCATGTGTGATTTCCCCCTCCCGGCTCACCGCGAAACGGCGGCTTGCGGGATGCTGTGGATAACGTTCGTTCACATCCCCGGCCCTTCAGGCACGGGAGACGCAGGTGGAGGCAGTGATGGGTGTGACCGGTCCGATCCGTGTGGTGGTGGCCAAGCCGGGCCTCGACGGCCATGACCGCGGGGCGAAGGTGATCGCGCGGGCCCTGCGCGACGCCGGTATGGAGGTCATCTACACAGGGCTGCACCAGACGCCCGAGCAGATCGTCGACACCGCGATCCAGGAGGACGCCGACGCGATCGGCCTCTCGATCCTCTCGGGCGCGCACAACACGCTCTTCGCGAAGGTGATCGAACTGCTGAAGGAGCGCGAGGCGGAGGACATCAAGGTCTTCGGTGGCGGCATCATCCCGGAGGCGGACATCGCCCCGCTGAAGGAACAGGGCGTCGCGGAGATCTTCACTCCCGGCGCGACGACCACCGCGATCGTCGACTGGGTCAACGCGAACGTCCGCCACCCGGCAGAGGCGTAGCCGGGCCGGGGCCCGGTGGCTCGCCCGGACGGCCGGGCCGGGCCGGGACGCCGCGCCCCATGAGCGGTGGGGCCCGTGCTCGCATGGGGCGGCGGGGGCTGTGCCCGCATGGGGCGGCGGGGGCTGTGCCCGCATGGGGCGGCGGGGGTCTGCCGGGCTGGAAAGTCTCACCGGCCGGCCGGGCGGGCGCGCCGCACGCTCGCCGGTCCCGTGCGGGCAGTGGCCGGGTTGCGCCCCCCGGCGGGGTAAGGCCGGCCGCGCCGGGGCCGCGGCCGGCCGGTGGGATCAGCGTTCCGGGACCGCGGACAGCTCGCTGTCCATCGTGGCGCGTAGGCGCAGCGTGGAGACCAGGCGCTGGAACGCCTCCGACCAGTAGCCGTTCGCGCCCGGGGAGGCGTCCGCGGGTTCGGCGGGAGTCGTGGTCAGGACCTCCAGGCGGCTTGCCTCGGCCGGGTCCAGGCAGCGTTCGGCGAGGCCCATGACGCCGCTGAAGCTCCACGGGTAGCTGCCCGCGTCCCTGGCTATGTCGAGGGCGTCGACTACGGCCCGCCCGAGCGGCTGGGCCCACGGGACCGGGCAGACCCCCAGCAGCTGGAACGCATCCGACAAGCCGTGCGCGGCGACGAAGTCGGCCACCCACACGGCCCGTTCGTCCGGGGGCAGTACCGCCAGAAGCTTCGCCCGCTCGGCGAGGGAGGCCGTGCCGGGGCCATTCGTCGGGGGTGTCGACGGCGGACCGAGCAGCGCCCGCGCCCACGCGGCATCGCGCTGCCGCACGGCAGCCCGGCACCAGGCCGCGTGCAGTTCCTCGCCCCAGCCGTCCGCCACCGGCAGCGCCACGATCTCCTCCGCGCCGCGCCCGCCGAACCGCGCCGGCCAGACGGAGAGCGGGGACGCCTCCACCAACTGGCCCAGCCACCAAGACCGTTCGCCCCGGCCGGACGGCGGGAGCGCCACCACCCCGTCGCGCTGCATCTCCTCGTCGCACTCGTGCGGCGCCTCCACCGCGACGAACGGCTCGTCGCCGGTGAGCCCGGGGCTCACGCAGGACAGCGCGCGGTCCGCCATCCGGCGGGCGAGGGCCGAACCGGGCAGGGCGGACAGCAGCTCGGCGGCGGTCGCCCGGACATTGCGGCTGCGGTCGGCGAGCGCCGTCTCCAGGAACTCCTCGTCCGCGGCGGACAGGCCGGTGCGCAGCGAGTCGACGAACATCAGCCGGTCCTCGGCCCGTTCCGTCTTCCAGGTGGTGGCCAGCAGGGCGCGGGCGGCGTCCGCGTCACGCGCCCGTACGGCCCCGAGCAGCGCGATCCGCTCCGCGAACAGGCCCTCCTCCCACAGCCGACGCACGGCCTCCGGGTCGTCCGGCGAGGGCAGCAGCGCGCTGCCGGACGCACCGCGCAGCGCGAACTTCCACTCCGGGTTCAGCCCGGCCAGCCACAGGCCGCGCGGCCCCGCGAACTCCAGTGTCTGCGGGCGCAGATCGGTCCTGGCCCGGGCCGCGTCCAGCAGGGCGGGCAGGGCGGAGTCCGGTGCCCGGTAGCCGTGGACGTTGGCGGTGGCCAGCCACTGCGGGATCAGCTCCGTCAGGTCCGGGGCCGTACCCCGTCTGCCGCCGGAACCCGCCGCCCGGTCCGCGAGGAGCTGGGCCAGCCGGCCACGGGCGGCCTCCGGCAGGGGTGGCCGGGGATCGTCGGGCGCGGCCGCGGGGAGAGGGGACGCGGCGGCGGGCAGCAGTCCCGCCCGGCGGCGCACGGTGTGCAGCGCGGCGGCGTCCAGCAGTGCGGCGGCGGTGCCGTCCGGGCCGGGGCCGGAAGCGCCCCCCGGCGGCCGGCGGTCCGTGCCCAGCAGGGCCGAGGTGACGAGCTCCTCCCACGGCGTGGCCGCCGGCACACCGGCGAGCCCGCCGGGGGCGGAAGCGGGTCCCGCATGCGCGACGGCCGGGTGCGCCGGTCCGGCAGCGGCGGCCACGGGTTCGGCAGCGGCGGCCACCGGTCCGGCGGGTGTCGGTGCGGTGGGTGAGGTGGGTGGGGTGGTCGTGCGGGGCATCGCTCCTCCTTCGGAGCCGTACTACGGAGTCAGATGAGCGCTACGGTCTCGACGCCTGCGGGCCCGGCGGGCACGGGCACAGCCGCCCCGGCCCCGGAAGCCGGGCGGCTCACGGGCACGGGCACGGCCGCCCCGCCCGCCGCGGAGACCGCGGGCCACGCCGCGAGCGGGTCGAAGCCCCGGTGGCCGCACTCGCCGAAGACCGTCAGCGGGGCGCCGCCCGAGACCGCGACGAGTTTCCAGAGGGCCGGCCGGTGCAGCGCGGCGGCGGTGACGGGCAGGGCCTCCCGGCCCCGCGCGTCCACCAGCTGCCAGCCGTCCGGCGCCGGCACGGGTATGACGTCGCGCAGGGTCACCGGCCAGGACTCCAGCCACGGATCGTCACCCAGGGCCCGCCCGTACGCGGCGATCGCCTCGGTGACCGTGACACCCGGCGGGGGCGTAACGGCGGGCTCCGGCACGCCGAAGCGTTCGCCCAGCTCGGCCCGGAGCTGCCCGGAGCCCGGATGGGGCGTCAGCTCGGCGTCGATCGTGACGCCCACGGGCAGGGCCTGGGCGGGGGAGCGGCCGGCCGCCCCGAAGGACAGCAGCAGGGCCGTGCGGCCCGACTCCTCGCCGTACAGCCAGATGCGGCGGGTGACGATCTTGCCCTCGGGGGTGTCGTACTGGGCGAGGACCAGCCAGCGGTCGCGGACCGGCGGCCCCTCCGGGGAGGCCGGCAGCCCCACCCGGGTGCGGACCGTGGCCGCCAGTGCGGGCGGCAGCCGGTCGCGGCCCAGCCACGCCGAGTCCAGCAGATGGAGCAGCGCGCACTCCTCGAGCAGCCGCACCGGCCAGCCGGGCCCGGACGCCGGGACGGCGCCCAGCTCCCGCACCCGGCCCGCGAGGCCGGGCGCCTGCGCGTCGACCATGCGGGCCGCCGTCTCCTCCCACAGCCCGTACCCCGACTGCTCGGCCGCCGCGAGACCGCCGCGCAGCAGGTCGGTCAGCCGCTGCTCCAACTCCCGCGCCCCGCCGCCGATCCGCTCCGCGCGTCTCTCCGCCCGCTTGCGCGCGGCCTCCGGATCGGCGGGGCCGCCACCCGCCCCGTCACCCCCGGCGGGCCGTGCCTTCGTCTCCGCGCGGGCGCGGCGGCCGGCCAGCCACTCCTCCGCCCAGTCCGGCGGCGTCCCGGCGGGCACCGCCGCGTCGTCGGACGCGCGGAGCAGCAGCAGGCCCAGCGCGTGCTTGCACGGGAACTTCCGGCTGGGGCAACTGCACCGGTAGGCCGGACCGGTGGTGTCGACCACCGTCCGGTAGGGCTTGCTCCCACTGCCCTTGCACAGCCCCCACACCGCACCCGTCACATCCCACCCGGTGTCCGACCAGGAGCCGGCCGCACCGAGCTTGTTCCCCGCCTTGCGTGAGGCGTCGTCAGGAGCCAGGGCCAGTACCTGCTCCACCGTCCAGCGCGCGGCCGAGGCAGCGGCGCCCAAGGGTTCTCCCCCGTCAGTCAGCAGCATGCCAACGACGTTAGGCCGCCCCACTGACAATCGCCCTGACCTGCGCAAAGGCCGATTGTCAGTGCCATGGTGCACGGTGGAACCACATCCGGCCGACCGATCTGGCGACCGAACCGGAGGGGGAGATCCATGACCATGTCCGAAACCACCGAAGCAGGCGCCGGCGAGGCCCTGCGCCCGCACGCCGAGGACGCCTTCGCCGACGAGCTGAAGGCGCTCGCCGCAGCCGACGACCGCCCCAGGCCCGAGCGTTGGCGCCTGTCGCCCTGGGCCGTCGCCCTGTACCTGCTCGGCGGCACCCTGCCCGACGGCACCGTCATCACACCCAAGTACGTGGGCCCGCGCCGCCTCGTCGAGGTCGCCGTCACCACGCTCGCCACCGACCGGGCGCTGCTCCTCCTCGGCGTCCCCGGCACCGCCAAGACCTGGGTCTCCGAGCACCTGGCGGCCGCCGTCAGCGGCGACTCGACGCTGCTCGTCCAGGGCACGGCGGGCACCCCGGAGGAAGCCGTCCGCTACGGGTGGAACTACGCGCAGCTGCTCGCCCACGGCCCCAGCCGCGACGCGCTGGTACCCAGCCCGCTGATGCGCGCCATGTCCCAGGGCATGACCGCCCGCATCGAGGAACTGACACGCATTCCCGCCGACGTGCAGGACTCGCTGATCACGATCCTCTCGGAGAAGACCCTGCCCCTGCCCGAACTGGGCCAGGAGGTCCAGGCGGTGCGCGGATTCAACGTCATCGCCACCGCCAACGACCGCGACCGGGGGGTCAACGAGCTGTCGAGCGCGCTGCGCCGCCGGTTCAACACCGTGGTCCTGCCGCTCCCCGCGACCCCGGAGGCGGAGGTCGACATCGTCTCCCGCCGTGTCGACCAGGTCGGCCGTTCGCTCGACCTGCCGCCCGCCCCCGACGGACTCGCCGAGATCCGCCGCGTCGTCACGGTCTTCCGCGAACTGCGCGACGGGGTCACCACCGACGGCCGGACCAAGCTCAAGTCCCCCTCGGGGACGCTCTCCACGGCCGAGGCCATCTCCGTCGTCACCAACGGCCTCGCGCTCGCCGCCCACTTCGGGGACGGCGTGCTGCGCCCCGGGGACGTCGCGGCCGGCATCCTCGGCGCGGTCGTCCGCGACCCGGCGGCGGACCGGGTGATCTGGCAGGAGTACCTGGAGACCGTGGTGCGCGAGCGAGACGGCTGGAAGGACTTCTACCGCGCCTGCCGGGAGGCGTCCGCATGAGCGGCACCCGCGCTTCGGGGCCGCTGCTGCTGGGAGTGCGGCACCACGGCCCCGGTTCCGCCCGCGCCGTCCGCGCCGCCCTCGACGCGGCGAACCCCCGGGCGGTGCTCATCGAGGGCCCGCCCGAGGGCGACGCGCTGCTGCCGCTCGCTGCGGACGGGGAGATGCGGCCCCCGGTCGCCCTGCTCGCCCACGCGGTGGACGACCCCGGCCGGGCGGCGTTCTGGCCGTTCGCCGAGTTCTCCCCCGAGTGGGTCGCGATCCGCTGGGCCCTGGACCGGGACGTGCCCGTCCGGTTCATCGACCTGCCCGCCGCGCACTCGCTGGCCATGGAGGGGCCGGACCGGGGCGGCGCCCCCGGGGACGAGGAGGACGGGCAGCCCGTCGCCGTTCCCGTCGACCCGATCCGGGTGCTGGCGGAGACGGCGGGGTACGACGACCCGGAGCGCTGGTGGGAGGACGTCGTCGAACACCGTGTCCCCGGCAGGGGCGAGGCGGCCGGCCCGCTCGCGGCGTTCGCCGCGCTCGGCGAGGCGATGACCGCGCTCCGCGAGGCGTACGGGGACGGCGGACACCCCAGGGACGCGGTGCGTGAGGCGTACATGCGCATCCAACTGCGCACAGCGGCCAAGGAGTTCGGTGACGACTTCGCCGTGGTCTGCGGCGCCTGGCACGTCCCCGCCCTGCGGACGCGCACGACGCTCACCGCCGACCGGGCCCTGCTCAAGGGACTGCCCAAGGTCAAGGCCGAACTGACCTGGGTGCCGTGGACCCACCGCCGGCTCGCCCGGCACAGCGGATACGGCGCCGGGATCGAGTCGCCCGGCTGGTACGAGCACCTCTTCGCCGCCCCGGACCGCCCGGTCGAGCGCTGGATGACGAAGGTCGCCGGACTCCTGCGCGACGAGGACCGGTTCGTCTCGTCCGCCCACGTCATCGAGGCCGTCCGGCTCGCCGGAACGCTCGCCGCGATGCGCGGCAGGCCGCTCGCCGGGCTGAGCGAGACGACCGACGCGATCCGGGCCGTCATGTGCGACGGCTCCGACGTCCCGCTCGCGCTCGTCCACGACCGCCTCGTCGTCGGCACCGCGCTGGGCGAGGTCCCCGACACCGCCCCCGCCGTCCCCCTCCAGCGCGACCTCACCCGGCAGCAGCGCACCCTGCGGCTCAAGCCGGAGGCGGACGAGCGGGAGATCGAACTCGACCTGCGCAAGGACACCGACGCCTCCCGCAGCCGTCTGCTGCACCGGCTGCGCGTTCTCGGGATCGGCTGGGGCGAACCGGCCGCCGGCCGGGGGAGCACCGGCACCTTCCGGGAGAGCTGGCGGCTGCGCTGGGAGCCCGAGCTGTACGTGCGCGTCGCGGAGGCGGGCGTCTGGGGCACCACCGTGCTCTCCGCAGCCACCGCCCGCGCCGAGTCGGACGCCCTGGCGGCCACCGCGCTCGCCGAGGTGACCGCGCTGGCCGAACGCTGCCTGCTGGCCGACCTGCCCGACGCCCTGCCGGTCGTGATGCGGGCCCTCGCCGACCGTGCCGCGCTCGATTCCGACGTCGGCCACCTCGCGGACGCCCTTCCCGCCCTGGCCCGCACCCTGCGCTACGGCGACGTCCGCGCCACGGACACCACCGCCCTCGGCGAGGTCGCCGCCGGGATCGCGGAACGGATCTGCGTAGGTCTGCCGCCCGCCTGCACCGGGCTCGACACCGAAGGGGCCGAGGCGCTGCGCCGCCAGGTGGACGGCGTCCACACCGCGATCGGGCTGCTCGCCGGCGCCGTCCCTTCGAGCGCGGACGGGCTGCGCGAACGGTGGCGCGCCGTGCTGCACAAGCTCACCGTCCGGGACACGGTCGCCGGCGTGATCCGGGGCCGGGCCGCCCGGCTGCTCCTGGACGAAGGCGACCTCGACCAGGACACCGCCGCCCGGCTGATGGGCCTCGCCCTGTCCCCGGGCACCCCGCCGGCCGACGCCGCCGCCTGGATCGAGGGCTTCGTCGGCGGGGCGGCGGGCGGCGGCATGCTCCTCGTCCACGACGAACGGCTGCTCGCCCTGGTCGACTCCTGGCTCACCGGCGTCCCCGCCGACACCTTCACCGACGTGCTGCCCCTGCTGCGCCGCACGTTCTCGGCGTACGAACCGGGCGTACGGCGCACGCTGGGCGACCTCGTCCGCCGCGCCCCGGTCGCCGGCGGGGCCCCGGGGACCGGTTCCCCGGCGGGCGCGGGTGAGACCGCCCCGGGCTTCGGCCCGGTCCTGGACGCGGCCCGCGCGGACGCGGTGGTCCCGGTCCTGCGCCTGCTGCTCGGCCTGGACGCACGGGCCGCTGCGGCGGAGACCCCGGCGGACCCCGCCCCCGCCCACCACGACGACCCGCACCTGGGGGAAACGGCATGACGACCACCACCACCCCACCGGCCTCGGACAGCGAGCCCCGCGCCACCACGGCCCGCACCACCGCCGCCAACACGCCCCGCGCCACCACGGCTCCCGGCAACGCGCCCCGCACCACCGCCGACGCGGCCCGCAACATCACGGCCTCGGGCAGCGCGGCACCCGCCACCGCCACCGCCCCCGCCACCGACGCGCCCCGCGCCACCCCGGCCTCCGGGAACGCCGCCACCCCGCCCCCCGCGCACGCCGCCACCGCGCCCCCTGCCGACACCGCCGTACCCGCCCCCGCCACCCCCGCCCGCACGGACGCCGCCCGCGACGAGCGGCTGCGGCGCTGGCGGATGGTGCTGGGCGCCGACAGCGAGGAGAGCACCGGCCGGGGGCTCACCGGACGCGACGCCGCGATGGACGGGGCGCTCACCGCGCTCTACGGGAACGGAGGACGCCCCGGCGGCCGGAGCGGCGCCAGGCGCTCGGCCGGACTCGGCGCCTCCGCGCCCTCCGTGGCGCGCTGGCTCGGCGACATCCGGACGTACTTCCCCAGCTCCGTCGTCCAGGTCATGCAGCGCGACGCCATCGACCGCCTCGGCCTCTCCGCGCTCCTGCTCGAACCGGAGATGCTGGAGGCCGTCGAGGCGGACGTGCACCTCGTCGGCACGCTGCTCTCCCTCAACAAGGCCATGCCCGAGACGACGAAGGAGACCGCCCGGGCCGTGGTCCGCAAGGTCGTCGAGCAGCTGGAGAAGCGGCTCACCACCCGCACCCGGGCCACGCTCACGGGCGCGCTCGACCGGTCGGCGAAGATCGCCCGCCCCCGCCACCACGACATCGACTGGGACCGCACGATCCGGGCCAACCTCAAGAACTACCTGGAGCTGCCCGGCCAGGACGGCGCCGGCACGGTCGTACCCGAGCGGCTCATCGGCTACGGGCGGGCCGCGCAGTCCGTGAAGAAGGACGTCATCCTCTGCATCGACCAGTCGGGTTCGATGGCCGCCTCCGTGGTCTACGCGTCCGTGTTCGGAGCCGTGCTCGCCTCGATGCGCGCCCTGCGGACCCGGCTCGTCGTCTTCGACACGGCGGTCGTCGACCTCACCGACCAGCTCGACGACCCCGTCGACGTCCTGTTCGGCACCCAGCTCGGCGGCGGCACCGACATCAACCGGGCCCTGGCCTACTGCCAGTCCCGGATCACCCGGCCGGCCGATACCGTCGTCGTGCTCATCAGCGACCTGTACGAGGGCGGCATCCGCAACGAGATGCTGAAGCGGGTCGCTGCGATGAAGGCGTCGGGCGTGCAGTTCGTGACGTTGCTCGCCCTCTCCGACGAGGGCGCCCCGGCCTACGACCGCGACCACGCGGCGGCCCTGTCCGCCCTCGGCGCCCCCGCCTTCGCCTGCACGCCGGACCTCTTCCCGGACGTGATGGCCGCCGCGATCGAGAAGCGGCCCCTGCCGATACCGGACAAGGAGCCCGCCTGACGAGGCGCCCGCGCCCCACCGGGGCGATTCTGTGACCGTAATCACCGCCCAGGTGTGATCTGCGATTTATGGTCACGCCGGGCTCGGGGATAACCTGCGAGATGGACATGCCGCGTATCCGGTCACCGTGTGCGCCTTCCTAGTGACACCGCAGTCACGTTGCCCCTCGCGGCACGCCCACGCAGAAAACCAACCGCGAGACCATTGATAAGGGACGGACGCGCGTGGACCTGTTCGAGTACCAGGCGAGGGACCTCTTCGCCAAGCACGGTGTACCGGTGCTGGCCGGTGAAGTCATCGACACGCCTGAGGCAGCCCGCGAGGCGACCGAGCGGCTGGGCGGCAAGTCGGTCGTCAAGGCGCAGGTGAAGGTCGGCGGCCGCGGCAAGGCCGGCGGCGTGAAGCTGGCGGCGAACGCCGACGAGGCGGTCGCCCGCGCGACCGACATCCTCGGCATGGACATCAAGGGCCACACGGTCCACAAGGTGATGATCGCCGAGCTGTCGCCGGAGATCGAGGCGGAGTACTACGTCTCGTACCTCCTGGACCGCACCAACCGCACCTTCCTGGCCATGGCCTCGGTGCAGGGCGGCATGGACATCGAGGAGGTCGCGGAGAAGACCCCCGAGGCCCTCGCGAAGGTCCCGGTCAACGCCGTCGACGGCGTCGACATCGCCAAGGCCCGCGAGATCGTGGCGCAGGCGAAGTTCCCGGCCGACGTGGCCGAGGGTGTCGCCGAGGCCCTGGTCACCCTGTGGGACACCTTCGTCGCCGAGGACGCCCTCCTCGTCGAGGTCAACCCGCTGGTGAAGACCAAGGACGGCCGCATCCTGGCCCTGGACGGCAAGGTGTCTCTCGACGAGAACGCCGACTTCCGTCAGCCGGGTCACGAGGAGCTCGAGGACAAGGCCGCGGCCAACCCGCTCGAGGCCGCCGCCAAGGCCAAGAACCTCAACTACGTCAAGCTCGACGGCGAGGTCGGCATCATCGGTAACGGTGCCGGTCTGGTCATGTCGACCCTGGACGTCGTCGCGTACGCCGGCGAGAAGCACGGCAACGTGAAGCCCGCCAACTTCCTCGACATCGGTGGCGGCGCCTCCGCCGAGGTCATGGCGAACGGCCTGGAGATCATCCTCGGCGACTCGGACGTCAAGTCCGTCTTCGTCAACGTCTTCGGTGGCATCACCGCCTGCGACGAGGTCGCCAACGGCATCGTCCAGGCCCTTGAGCTGCTCAAGACGAAGGGCGAGGACGTCACCAAGCCCCTCGTCGTGCGTCTCGACGGCAACAACGCGGAGCTGGGTCGCAAGATCCTCTCCGACGCCAACCACCCGCTGGTCCAGCGCGTGGACACCATGGACGGCGCGGCCGACAAGGCCGCCGAGCTCGCCGCGGCTGCGAAGTAAGGAAGAGGGACTCAGACCACCATGGCTATCTTCCTCACCAAGGACAGCAAGGTCATCGTCCAGGGGATGACCGGCGCCACGGGCATGAAGCACACCAAGCTCATGCTGGGCGACGGCACCAACATCGTCGGCGGCGTGAACCCGCGCAAGGCCGGCACGACCGTCGACTTCGACGGCACCGAGGTACCGGTCTTCGGCTCCGTCGCCGAGGCGATGGAGAAGACCGGCGCGGACGTGTCCGTCCTCTTCGTGCCGCCGGCCTTCGCGAAGGCCGCCGTCATCGAGGCGATCGACGCCGAGATCCCGCTCGCCGTCGTGATCACCGAGGGCATCGCCGTCCACGACTCGGCCGCCTTCTGGGCGTACGCCGGTTCGAAGGGCAACAAGACCCGGATCATCGGTCCGAACTGCCCCGGCCTGATCACCCCCGGCCAGTCCAACGCCGGCATCATCCCGGGCGACATCACCAAGCCCGGCCGCATCGGTCTCGTGTCCAAGTCCGGCACGCTGACCTACCAGATGATGTACGAGCTCCGTGACATCGGCTTCTCGTCCGCCGTCGGCATCGGTGGCGACCCGGTCATCGGCACGACGCACATCGACGCCCTCGCGGCGTTCGAGGCGGACCCCGAGACCGACCTGATCGTCATGATCGGCGAGATCGGCGGCGACGCCGAGGAGCGGGCGGCGGACTTCATCGCGAAGAACGTCACCAAGCCGGTCGTCGGTTACGTCGCGGGCTTCACCGCCCCCGAGGGCAAGACCATGGGCCACGCCGGCGCCATCGTCTCCGGCTCCTCCGGCACCGCCGCGGCGAAGAAGGAGGCCCTCGAGGCCGCCGGCGTCAAGGTCGGCAAGACGCCGACCGAGACCGCCAAGCTGGCGCGCGAGATCCTCGGCGCCTGACGCCGCGCCGCGCGTCCGCGCGCGGCAGCGCCTCACCGTACGTGCGACGCGGGCCCGTCCCCCGACCGGGGGACGGGCCCGCGTCGTTGTGCGCCGGGCCGTTCAGCCGGTCTCGGGGACCAGCCGGGCCGGGCCGTTGAACAGCTCTTCGCCGAGCTTCTTCCGCAGCTTCACGTCCTGCGGCGTCAGTTTCTGCGGGCCGCCGAGCGGCGGCACCCCGCCGACCTTCTGGGCGGGCGACGGGGGCGTCTCGTACTTCCGGGGGGCCGTCGCCAGGGTGATCAGCGTCAGTCCGACGATCAGCACGGTGAACGCGATGGCCGCCCTGGCCCACAGCTGCGCCTTGCGTTCGCTGCCGGTACGGATCAGTTCCGGTACCGGGAGCGAGGGGGCGGGCCGGCTGCGGGCGAGCGTGCCGAGGTGCTCGTGGATCAGCGCGGACTGCTCGGCCGGGGACGCGGACTCGGCGACCTCGGGCAGCCGCTCGGCGACGACCGCCCGCGCGGTCACCAGCCGCCCGGCCGCCGCCCGCGTGCTCGCCTCGGTCTCCGCCGCGGTCTCCGGCAGCCCGATCCCCACACCGTCGTGCAGCACCAGGGTGCGACGGTACGAGGGGGGCAGGGCCAGCAGCGCGTCGAGCAGCGCGCGCGAGGCCGGTGCCTCCGGCGGGGGGTCGAGGCGGCGGTGCTCACGGTTCAGCCGGCGCCACGGGGACATCGCGTACTCGTACGCGGCGGCCCGCACCCAGCCCACCGGGTCCCGGTCCACCGCCACCTCCGGCCACCGTTCCCAGGCCAGTTCGAACGCCTTGGCCACGGACGCGCGGGAGAGGGCCCGCCGCCCGGTCAGCAGATAGGTCTGCTGGAAGAGGGCCGAGGCGGCATACCGATACAACGCGTCGAACGCCTCCCCCGGCGAGAGGCCGCTCGCAGCACCCGAGGCCGGCTCGCCCGGCTCGCCCCCGGCCCCGGTCCCGGCGGTCCCGGCGGCCCCGGTGGTGCCGCTTCCGGTCGCCACGGCTTCCGGCGCAAGGACGTCGGCGGGCGCGCCGGTCTCAGGCGCGACAGCCTCGGCGGCTTCAGGCATGACCGCCTCGACCGCCTCGACCGCCTCGACCGCCTCGACCGCCTCGACGGCTTCAGGCGCACCGGCCCCGGCGGCTTCGTCCGGTTCAACGGCTTCGCCCGGTTCGACGGCTTCGCCGGGTTCGGTGGCGGCCATGGCAACGCTCCCGGTGGCTTCGACGGGGTCCGGTGGAGGGGGCGTCGGCGCCCCGGCCGACTCGACGACAGACGCGGGTGCGGGGGCCGCCCGTCCGGCGGCGGACGGGGGCATCGCCTCCGCCCTCTCGGCGGACGCCGGCGCCGAAGCCGGCCCTCCGGCGGCGGTCGGGGAGGTCGCCTCTTCCCGCTCACCGGTGGCCGCAGGGACCGAATCCGCCCGGCCGGCCATCGGCCTCGGCGTGGTGTTCGATGCCTTTTCCGGAGCCGAAGCCGCCTTTTCCGGGGCCGAAAAGCTCCCCGGGGCCGGGGTGGCGACGCCCGCCGCACCCGTGCCGATCAGGCGGGCGTACGCCTCGCGTTTGCGGCCGCGGGGGGTGGTACGGCCCGTTTCCCAGGCCCGTACAGTCGCCCGGCTGACGCCGACGGACGCCGCGACCTGCTCCTCCGTCAGCGACTTCGCCTTCCGCAGCCTGCGCCGCTCCTTCGGCGAGGGGAGCGGAGGAGTGGCGGCCGTGCCGGACGTGCTCTGCGTCATGCGGGCCGCCCGCACGGCCTGCACCGGGTGAAAAAGTACATAAACGTATATTGAGCGACACCACGGCCGTTCGCCCGTTACACGGAATAAGCGCGTGTCGTTGGGAGCATGACCGCGTGACCCAAGTGACCGAACGCAGCCCGTCGTTGTCGGCCGAGCAGGGGCGGTCCGCCGTGCTGGTCCCGGCCATGCTGCGCGGGGCCGTCGCGGCCGGGCTCGGCCTGGGATCCGTGGCCGTCCTCGTCGCCGCCCTCTGGATCAGTTCCCCGGCCCCGGACAGCGGGCCCGGCGAGGTGTTCCAGGCGGCAGCGGGAGTGTGGCTGCTCGCGCACGGCGCGGAACTGATCAGGACCGAGACGCTGACCGGGGCCCCGGCGCCCGTGGGGGTCGTCCCGCTGCTGCTCGCCGTCCTGCCGGTGTGGCTGGTGCACCGGGCGGCCAGGGGTGTGCCGGCGCCCGACGAGGGGCGCGGCACTCCGTCGCCCGGGGGTACGTTCGCCTCGGTGACGGGTGGATATCTGCTGGTCGGCGGGGCTGTCGCCCTCTACGCGCGGGACGGCTCCCTGTCCGCCCGCCCGCTCTCGCTGCTCTTTCCGGCCGCCTTCGTCGTGGCGGGCGCCGCCGCGGCCGGGGTGTGGACGGCCTGCGGGCGCCCGCTCGGCCCGCCGCCCTCCTGGGCGCCGTTGCGGCTGCACGAGGCGATGGCGCGCACCCGGTTTCTGCGGCGGGCCGATGCGGTGGGCCGGTCGGCGATGGCCGGGACGGCGGTCCTGCTGGGCGGTGGCGCCCTGGTCGTCGCGTCGGCCCTGGTCCGGCACGGCGAACCGGTGCAGGAATCCTTCCTGCGGATCGCCGGTGACGGGGGAGGCCGCATCGCCGTCCTCCTGCTGGCGCTGGGGCTGGTGCCGAACGCGGCGGTGTGGGGCGCGTCGTACGGGCTCGGGCCGGGCTTCGCCCTCGGTACGGCGTCGACGGTCACCCCGCTCGCCTTCACCGGCCCCCCGGCCCTCCCCGACTTCCCGCTGCTGGCCGCCATGCCGGCCCACGGCCCGGGCACGCCCCAGAACTGGGCGGCCGGGGCGGTCCCGGTGGCGGCGGCGCTCACGGTCGCCTGGTTCACCGTACGGAGGGCGGCGCCGGCCCACGGCGTACGGGAGGAGGCGTGGAGCCTGCGGGAGACCGCGCTCACCACCGCACTGGGCGCGGCCGGCTGCGGGATCGGCGCGGCGCTGCTGGCGGCGGCGGCCGGGGGCCCGCTCGGCACGCACGCCCTGGCGGACTTCGGCCCGGTCTGGTGGCTCACCGGGACGGCGGCCCTGGCGTGGACGATCGTCATCGGCGTCCCGGCGGCCCTGCTGCTGCGGGCCTGGCGGCTGCGCGGACTGACGGGGGAGGAGACCGAGGCGGAGGCCGGGAAGGAACGTACGGCCGCCGCGCCCGTTCCCCGGCCGGCCGAACCGGTGACGGCCGAGCCCGCGGACGGCCCCCGCCGCAGGTGGTGGTCCCGGAACGGCCGCCGCACCGCCGGTGAGCGGGAGCCACAGCCCGACGGGGCGGCCGCCCCCGTCCCCGTACCGGCGTCCACCGGGGGAGAAGAGGCCGACTTCGACGGGTACGACTTCCTGCCGACCGATCCCTGGCACGCGCGGGAAGCCGGTGAGCCCCGGGAAGCGTCCCCCGGGACGTCCGCTACCGCTTGACGCCGAAGAAGGGTTCCAGCGGCTTCGGGAGCAGATCGTTGCAGGTCAGCTGGCCCGACTTGGTGAGGGCGTCGTTCACGCAGGTGTAGTAGTCGCGGTAGACCATCTGCACGGTGAACGTCGTCGCGACGATGACCAGCGCGATCACGCCCGTCACCAGGCCGCTCACCGCGGCCGTGGTCTGCTGCCGGCCCCCGCGCTGGGCGGCCAGGGTGTTCGGCGCGGCCGTACCACCCTGCCCGGCAGGCCCCCGAGCCCCGGCCACGGGCGCCCCGGAACCCTCCGCTCCACCGGCCGCACCAGCACCGGTACCGGCACCAGAACCGGCACCAGAACCGGCATCAGCGCCGGCACCAGCACCGACGCCGGCACCCGCGCCGCCCGGCGCCGGCTGCTTCGGCTTGGCCCGCAGCGCGCTGATCGCCCAGTACGTGGCGAGGGCGCCGAGCAGCAGGGCGATCTCCGAGAAGTCGAAGATCGCGAAGAAGAGGGCCCACATGCCGGCGAGCAGCGCGTAGCGGGCGCGGCGCTGGATGGGGTCGGTCGGGTCCCAGCGCGGGCCCGCGGGGGCTCCGTCCGGCCCGCCCTTCCCGCTCGGTCCGCCCGGTCCGGCAGGGCGGCCGCCGAACGAGCCGTTCTGGCGGCCCGGCTGCCTGCTGCTCCACTGGCTGCCCCAGACGGGCCGGCTGTCGGAGGACCCGTCGTCGGGCTGGTCCCCGCCGTTCCCGTCGTCGCCGTTGCCGCCGCCGGACGGGTGGCGCGGCTGCCAGGGCTGGTCGGGGCGGTCCTCGGGTGGCGGCGCGAACGGGTTGTCGTCGTCCCGCGGACCTCCGGAGGAGTCGGAGGGGCCGGAGGAAGAGGAGGAAGACGAAGAGGAGCGCTCGCGCATCAGCAGGGTGGCCCGCTCGGGCAGCGGCTGGCGGAAGGCGGTGCGGCGTCGGTCCGGCATGTGGTGAACGTCTTCCCCATCTCGTCGTTTCCGCCCGGCGGACGGTTCGCTGCCCCTGACGCTACCTTCCGGCGAGGAGGGGCCGAAAGCGGGGAGCGCGGGCGCCGCGGCTCGTACGCGCGGGCGGGCGGGCCGGGGCTCGCTCACCCCGTCAGGCAAGGGCCCGGCGAGGTGCCGGTATCGTTGCTGACGGTCGGCCCGTTCGTAGAGTTCCCCGTATCGGGGAGCGCGCTTCTTTCGTACGACCGTACAAATCGCATGCCGTCGCCCCAGTGCCGTGGTGGCGGGCCGGCCGCTTCGAACCGCTCGCACGCGAGAAAGGGCCCAGCCGTGGCCTCCCCGCTTCCCTCCGCCGCCCCGGCCCGTGTGGTCGTCCTGGTCTCCGGGTCCGGTACGAACCTCCAGGCCCTGCTCGACGCGATCGGCGACGACCCCGACGGCTTCGGCGCCCGGATCGTCGCGGTCGGCGCCGACCGCGACGGCATCGCCGGCCTGGAACGCGCCGAGCGTGCCGGGCTCCCCACCTTCGTGTGCCGCGTCAAGGACCACGCCTCGCGCGAGGAGTGGGACGCCGCGCTCGCCGAGGCCACCGACGCGCACCGGCCGGACCTCGTCGTGTCCGCCGGGTTCATGAAGATCGTGGGCAAGGAGTTCCTCGCCCGGTTCGGCGGCCGGTTCGTCAACACCCACCCCGCCCTGCTCCCCAGCTTTCCCGGTGCCCACGGCGTGCGTGACGCGCTCGCGTACGGCGTGAAGGTCACCGGGTGCACCGTCCACTTCGTCGACGACGGCGTCGACACCGGTCCGATCATCGCGCAGGGCGTGGTCGAGGTGACCGAAGAGGACACCCCGGAGGGCGAAGCCGCCCTTCACGAACGCATCAAGGAAGTCGAGCGCAAGCTGCTCGTCGAGGCCGTGGGGCGGCTCGCCCGCGACGGCTATCGCATTGAGGGACGAAAGGTTCATCTCGGTCATGTCGGTGAATAAGCCCATCCGCCGCGCCCTGGTCAGCGTCTACGACAAAACGGGGCTCGAAGACCTCGCCCGCGGTCTGCACGAGGCGGGTGTCGAGCTGGTCTCCACCGGCTCCACCGCCGGAAGGATCGCCGCCGCCGGGGTCCCGGTCACCAAGGTCGAGGAGCTGACGGGCTTCCCCGAGTGCCTCGACGGCCGCGTCAAGACGCTGCACCCCCGCGTCCACGCCGGCATCCTCGCCGACCTGCGCCTGGAGGCGCACCGTGAGCAGCTCGCCGAGCTGGGCGTCGAGCCGTTCGACCTGGTGGTCGTCAACCTCTACCCGTTCAAGGAGACCGTCGCCTCCGGCGCCACCGCCGACGAGTGCGTCGAGCAGATCGACATCGGCGGCCCCTCGATGGTCCGCGCCGCCGCCAAGAACCACCCGTCCGTGGCCGTCGTCACCAGCCCGGAGCGTTACGCCGACGTGCTCGCCGCGGTCAAGGAGGGCGGCTTCGACCTGACCGCCCGCAAGCGGCTCGCCGCCGAGGCCTTCCAGCACACCGCCGCCTACGACGTGGCCGTCGCCGGCTGGTTCGCCGCCGATTACGCCGCCGCCGACGACTCGGGCTTCCCGGACTTCCTCGGTACGACGTACACGCGCGAGAACGTCCTGCGCTACGGCGAGAACCCGCACCAGCCCGCCGCGCTCTACACCTCCGGCACGGGCGGTCTCGCCGAGGCCGAGCAGCTGCACGGCAAGGAGATGTCCTACAACAACTACACGGACACCGACGCCGCCCGCCGTGCCGCGTACGACCACGCCGAGCCGTGCGTCGCGATCATCAAGCACGCCAACCCGTGCGGCATCGCGATCGGCGAGGACGTGGCCGAAGCCCACCGCAAGGCCCACGCCTGCGACCCGGTCTCGGCGTACGGCGGTGTCATCGCCGTCAACCGTCCGGTGACCGTGGCCCTGGCCGAGCAGGTCGCGGAGATCTTCACCGAGGTCATCGTCGCCCCGGCGTACGAGGACGGCGCGGTCGAGATCCTGTCTCGCAAGAAGAACATCCGCGTGCTGCGCTGCCCCGACGCCCCGGCCGCCGAGGTCGAGATCAAGCCGATCGACGGCGGCGCGCTGCTCCAGGTCGCCGACCGCCTCCAGGCCGAGGGCGACGACCCGGCCAACTGGACGCTCGCCACGGGCGACGCGCTGTCCGCCGACGAGCTGAAGGAGCTGGCCTTCGCCTGGAAGGCGTGCCGCGCGGTCAAGTCCAACGCGATCCTGCTCGCCAAGGACGGCGCCTCGGTCGGCGTGGGCATGGGCCAGGTCAACCGGGTCGACTCCGCGAAGCTCGCCGTCGAGCGCGCGGGTGAGGAGCGGGCGGCCGGTTCGTACGCGGCGTCCGACGCGTTCTTCCCCTTCCCGGACGGGCTGGAGATCCTGACCGCGGCCGGCGTCAGGGCCGTGGCGCAGCCGGGCGGTTCGGTCCGCGACGAGCTGGTGGTCGAGGCCGCGAAGAAGGCGGGCGTCACGATGTACTTCACGGGCACCCGGCACTTCTTCCACTGATCCGTACGGCGAAGGGCCGGTCTCCCCGAGCGGGTTCGGGGAGACCGGCCCTTCGTGTGCCGTCCGCCGCGGGCGGCCGTGACCGGGCCGGCCCTGCGGCCCGCGTCGTCGACAGGCCGAAAGCGGGTTTGTCCAGTCGCGTCCGAAGAAGTTGCGCAAGTGCAACCTGGCCTTCCGAGCCGTGGTCGGAATTGGTCCCAGGGTGGGGTCATCCGCGAGTATGGGCACATGACTGCCCAGATTCTCGATGGCAAGGCCACCGCAGCCGCGATCAAGTCCGATCTGACCGTCCGCGTGGCGGCCCTCAAGGCCCGAGGTGTCACGCCCGGCCTGGGAACCCTGCTGGTCGGGGACGACCCGGGCAGCAGGTGGTACGTGAACGGCAAGCACCGCGACTGCGCGCAGGTCGGCATCGGCTCCATCCAGCGCGAACTCCCCGACACCGCGACGCAGGAGGAAATCGAGGAGGTCGTCCGCGAACTCAACGCCGACCCCGCCTGCACGGGTTACATCGTGCAGCTTCCCCTTCCCAAGGGAATCGACACCAACCGCGTCCTGGAACTGATGGATCCGGCCAAGGACGCCGACGGCCTCCACCCGATGAGCCTCGGCCGGCTCGTGCTCAACGAGACGGGCCCGCTGCCGTGCACCCCGCAGGGCGTCGTCCAGCTGCTGCGTCACCACGGCGTGGAGATCAACGGGGCGCACGTCGTGGTCGTCGGACGCGGTGTCACCATCGGGCGGTCCATCCCGCTGCTGCTCACCCGCAAGTCGGAGAACGCCACGGTGACCCAGTGCCACACCGGTACGCGGGACCTGGCCGCCCACCTGAAGCAGGCCGACATCATCGTCGCCGCCGCGGGTGTGCCGCACATCATCAAGCCGGAGTACGTGAAGCCGGGGGCCGCGGTCCTCGACGTGGGCGTCAGCCGCGACGAGAACGGCAAGATCGTCGGCGACGTCCACCCGGGCGTGGCCGAGGTCGCCGCCTGGATCTCGCCGAACCCGGGCGGTGTCGGCCCGATGACCCGCGCCCAGCTGCTCGTCAACGTGGTCGAGGCCGCCGAACGCGACGCCGCGGCCGTCTCCGCCGGCTGACCAGGTCCGGGAGGAACCCCATGGGTGCTGGTACCAGCCCGGTCGACGGCTCCGGCTCCGCCGAAGAGTCCGGGGCCCCGGCGGAGCGGGAAGCGGAGGCCCGCGCGGGCGCGTCCGGCACGGCCGGGGCCGGTGCGAGCGTGTCCGGTGCGGCCGGGGCCGGTGCGGCCGAGGTCGCCCCGGCCGTGTCCGGGACGAGCGGGACCGGCGTGACTCGGACGGGCGCGACCGCGGCCGGCGCGAGCGCGACCGTCTCCGGCGCGACCGTCTCGGGCGCGACCGTCTCGGGCGAGGGCAGGACCGGCGAGCCGGCTCCCGCGCCCGCGACGCCCGGCACCGACCCCGCCGCCGCGGCCCGGGCGCGACGGTTCTCGTTGACGCGGGACACCGCGCGGCCCGAGGGCGGGGGACGGGCGGCCGGCGGGGACGCGCCCGCCCCGGCCCGGCAGTGGCCGCTGCTCGCCGTGCTCTGCATGGCCGGCATCGGGCTGCTGATCGTGGCGGCCGATCCCTTCGAGGAGGCCTTCCGCGTCGGCACGATACTGATCGGCGTGGCCCTCGTGGCGGGGGCGGTCCTGCGCCTCGTCGTCCGTTCGGTGGGCATGCTCGCCGTGCGGTCCCGCTTCACCGACCTGGTGACGTACGGGCTGCTGGGCACCCTCATCGTGCTGCTCGCGCTGGTCGCGCAGCCGCAGCCGTGGCTGGACATCCCGTTCCTGGAGGACGCGGTCCACTTCACGGTCCGCTGACCTGCGACGGAAGGACCGGTGTCCGTCCCCTCCCCCGAGAAGGGACGGACACCGGGGCGGGGGCGACCCGGAGCGAGAAGCTCCGGACCCGGCGACGTGAGCGGCCTCGCCCCGGCCTGCGTCCAGCCTTGTCGACGTGCCCCCGCCCGTTCAAGGGATGGCTGTGGCCTGTGGCACGGAAGTGACCATTCCGCCACTGTGTGATCGTCAGGCAACGGGGGTCGGGCGGCCGCGGGGTTCCGGGTCGGATAGCCTGGCGGGCGGATATCTCTTCACATCAAGATTCAGGGATGTCCCGCACCAGGGGCCAGGAGCCCGGACCGCCAGCTGTCTAACGGAGATCGCCATGACCCGCACTCCCGTGAATGTCACCGTGACCGGCGCAGCCGGCCAGATCGGCTACGCGCTGCTCTTCCGCATCGCCTCCGGCCACCTGCTCGGCCCGGACGTGCCGGTCAACCTGCGTCTCCTGGAGATTCCCCAGGGGCTGAAGGCCGCCGAGGGCACCGCGATGGAGCTCGACGACTGCGCCTTCCCGCTGCTGCGCAACATCGAGATCACCGACGACGCCAACGTCGGCTTCGACGGCGCGAACGTCGCCCTGCTCGTCGGCGCCCGCCCCCGCACCGCGGGCATGGAGCGCGGCGACCTGCTCTCCGCCAACGGCGGCATCTTCAAGCCGCAGGGCAAGGCGATCAACGACAACGCCGCGGACGACATCAAGGTCCTCGTCGTCGGCAACCCGGCCAACACCAACGCGCTCATCGCGCAGGCCGCCGCCCCGGACGTCCCGGCCGAGCGCTTCACCGCGATGACCCGACTGGACCACAACCGCGCGATCTCGCAGCTGGCCGCCAAGACCGGTGCCGCCGTCTCCGACATCAAGAAGCTGACGATCTGGGGCAACCACTCGGCCACCCAGTACCCCGACATCTTCCACGCCGAGGTCGCCGGCAAGAACGCCGCCGAGCTCGTCAACGACGAGGCCTGGCTGGCCGACACCTTCATCCCGACCGTCGCCAAGCGCGGCGCCGCGATCATCGAGGCCCGTGGCGCGTCCTCCGCCGCCTCCGCCGCCAACGCCGCCATCGACCACGTGTACACCTGGGTCAACGGCACCGCCGAGGGCGACTGGACCTCCATGGGCATCCCGTCGGACGGCTCCTACGGCGTGCCCGAGGGCATCATCTCGTCCTTCCCGGTCACCACCGAGAACGGCACCTACAAGATCGTCCAGGGCCTGGACATCAACGAGTTCTCCCGTGCGCGCATCGACGCCTCGGTGAAGGAGCTCACCGAGGAGCGCGACGCGGTCCGCGCGCTCGGCCTCATCTGAGACATCACCCCCCAAGGGGTACGCACCACGCCCCCGGCAGCCGTAGCGCTGCCGGGGGCGTGGTGGTTCCGTCCTCGGAGGCCGCGCGGCTCGCCGGGGCGCGGCCGTGGTGCGGGGCCCGCGGACCGGACGCGGTCGCGGTGACGCTCAGCGGTGGTCGCCGGGCGTGTAGTGGCCCGGCGCCATGCGCGTGGACACCTGGAACCGGTTCCAGGCGTTGATCGTGATGATCGCGCCGAGGAGGTGGGCCAGCTCCTCCTCGCCGAAGTGCTTCGCGGCCCGCGCGTACACCTCGTCCGGGACGAAGCCGTCGGTCAGCACGGTCACCGCCTCGGTCAGCTCGATCGCGGCGATCTCCTTCGGCGTGTAGAAGTGCTGCGACTCCTCCCACGCGCTGAGCTGGATGATCCGCTCCAGCGACTCGCCTGCGGCGAGCGCGTCCTTGGTGTGCATGTCCAGGCAGAACGCGCAGTGGTTGATCTGCGAGGCGCGGATCTTCACCAGCTCGGCGATCACCGGGTCGATGCCCTTGCGGGAGGCGGCGTCCAGGCGGGCCATCGCCTTGTAGACGTCGGGGGCGTGCTCGGACCAGACCATGCGCGGGGTGTGCTCGGGGCAGTAGCCGGAGGTGCTGTCGCTGTTCTCGTTCGTCGTCATGCCATAACGCTACGGGGAGAGTGGCGCAGCGGTATGGTCCATTTCCATGACAGATCCATGGGCCACTTTCGGCGCCGATCTGCACCTCGACCCGACCGGCTCGACCGGGCTGCGGGCCGGCCTGATGGACGCCCTGCGCGAGGCCGTCCGCACCGGCCGCCTGACGCCCGGCACCCGCCTGCCGTCCTCCCGCACCCTCGCCGCCGACCTCGGCATCGCCCGCAACACCGTCGCCGACGCCTACGCGGAGCTCGTCGCCGAGGGCTGGCTCACCGCCCGTCAGGGCTCCGGCACCCGGGTGGCCCGCCGCGCCGCCCCCCGGCCCACGACGGCGCTCCGGGCCCCGCGCGCCAGGCCGCCGCGCGGCGCGCCCGCGTACAGCCTGAAGCCGGGCACCCCCGACCTGGCCACCTTCCCGCGCGCCGAGTGGCTGAAGGCCGCCCGGCGCGCCCTGTCCGCCGCACCGAACGACGCCTTCGGCTACGGCGACCCACGCGGCCGGGTCGAGCTGCGCACCGTCCTCGCCGAGTACCTGGCCCGGGCGCGCGGGGTGTACGCCGACCCGGACCGGATCGTGGTCTGCTCCGGCTTCGTGCACGCCCTGATGCTGCTCGGCAAGGTGCTGCGGGGGCGCCGGGTGCGGGAGGTGGCCGTCGAGTCGTACGGGCTGGACGTCCACACCCGCCTGCTCACCGACGCCGGGCTCCGCATCCCCTGCCTGCCGCTCGACGAGCTCGGCACCCGCACCGGCGAACTGCACACCCTGCGGAACGCGGGCGCGGTCCTGCTGACACCCGCGCACCAGTTCCCGACGGGGGTGCCGCTCCACCCGGACCGTCGCGCGGCGGCGGTCGACTGGGCGCGGTCCACCGGCGGGCTGGTCCTGGAGGACGACTACGACGGCGAGTTCCGCTACGACCGCCAGCCGGTCGGCGCCCTCCAGGGCCTGGACCCGGAGCGCGTCGTGTACCTGGGCACGGCCAGCAAGTCCCTGGCGCCGGGGCTGCGGCTCGGCTGGATGGTGGCGCCGCGAGCCCTGGCCGCCGGGATCGCCGAGGCGAAGGGCGTCAGCGACTGGGCACCGAGCGCGCTGGACCAGCTGACGCTCGCGGAGTTCATGGCCTCGGGCGCGTACGACCGGCATGTGCGGTCCATGCGGCTGCGCTACCGCAACCGCCGCGACCAGCTCGTGGCGGCCCTGGCGGAACGTGCGCCACAGATCCGGGTCAGTGGGATCGCCGCCGGGCTGCACGCAGTCCTGGAACTGCCGGAGGGCAGCGAGGCCGAGGTGATCCGGGCGGCGGCCTGGCAGGGCCTCGTGGTCGAGGGCCTGGCCTACTTCCGCCACCCGGACGCCGACCTGAAGCGCGAGGCGCTGGTCATCGGCTACGGCACCCCGACCGACAGCGCCTGGACGGGCGCGCTGGAGGCGCTGCTGCGGGTGCTCACGTAAGGGGCGGGCCCGCGCCCGCCCCCGGTTCAGCCGCGCAGGACCTCGCGCAGCTGCTCAAGACCCCAGTCCAGGTCCTCCTTGCCGATCACCAGCGGCGGTGCGATCCGGATCGTCGAGCCGTGGGTGTCCTTCACCAGGACCCGGCGCTCCATCAGCTTCTCGGAGATCTCCCGGCCCGTCCCCAGCTCCGGCTCGATGTCCACGCCCGCCCACAGCCCGCGCCCCCGTACCGCCCGTACCGCGCCCCCGCCCGCCAGCAGCCCCAACTCCCGGTGGAGGTGGTCGCCCAGCTCGGCGGCACGCTGCTGGTACTCGCCGGTGGCCAGCATCGCGATGACCTCCAGCGCCACCGCGCAGGCGAGCGGGTTGCCGCCGAACGTCGAGCCGTGCTCCCCGGGCCGGTACACCCCGAGCACCGCCGCCGACGACACCACGGCCGACACCGGCACCACCCCGCCGCCGAGCGCCTTGCCGAGGAGGTACATGTCCGGCACGACGCCCTCGTGCTCACAGGCGAAGGTCTTCCCCGTCCGGCCCAGGCCCGACTGGATCTCGTCGGCGATGAACAGCACGTCCCGCTCACGGGTCAGCTCCCGGACCGCGGCGAGATAGCCCGGCGGCGGCACCAGCACGCCGGCCTCGCCCTGGATCGGCTCGATCAGCACCGCCACCGTGTTCTCCGTCATGGCCTCGCGCATCGCGGTGAGGTCCCCGTACGGCACGATCTCGAAACCGGGGGTGTACGGGCCGAAGTCGGCGCGGGCCTCCGGGTCCGTGGAGAAGCTGATGACCGTCGTCGTCCGGCCGTGGAAGTTGCCGGCGGCGACGATGATCTTCGCCATGCCGTCCGGGACGCCCTTGACCCGGTAGCCCCACTTGCGGGCGGTCTTCACGGCCGTCTCGACGGCCTCCGCCCCGGTGTTCATCGGCAGCACCATCTCCATGCCGCACAGCTCCGCCAGGCGCGTACAGAAGTCGGCGAACCGGTCGTGGTGGAAGGCCCGGGAGGTGAGCGTGACCCGCTCCAGCTGCGCCCGCGCCGCGTCGAGCAGCCGGCGGTTGCCGTGGCCGAAATTGAGCGCCGAGTATCCGGCGAGCATGTCGAGGTAGCGCCGGCCCTCGACATCGGTCATCCAGGCCCCGTCCGCCGTGGCGACGACGACGGGCAGCGGGTGGTAGTTGTGCGCGCTGTGCGCCTCGGCGGAGGCGATGGCGTTTTCCGTGGTCGACACGGGATCTCCGATCGTCGTGCGGTGCGGGCGGGGGTGTGCCCACTTTGTATCGTCGGTCGGATCCCCGCCGAGGAAACCTCCACTTCGCGGCGCGCCCGCGTCTTCCCCTGCCGGGACGCAGGCGGTGCGTGGGCCGATTTCCGGGCCTCCGAGCAGTCCCGAGGCCGAAAGGCTTCTTGCGCCAACGGACTGCGCGGGTAGCGTTACCGCACTCCGCGTTGGTGATGCTTATGCAAAGGGGGATGCATGTCATTCAGGGAGGACGGGGCGCGGCTCAAGGCGGATGCGGCGCCTCGCGAGCAGATGGCTCCGATGCGGCTTGCCTCTGCCGAGTCCGGACCCCTTACCGCTTGGAACACGACCGGCACGGATTTACGACTGACGGACGAGCCGATACGGACCAAGGCATCCGGAATACGCACGACGAGCTCCGAAGCCAGTGAGAAGTCGAAGCTCGACGACGCGGAAGCGGTGGGGAAGCTGCACTCCGGCTGGCTCGCCGGCGCCGCGAGCAACGACTGCGTGGCTGCCTGGCAGAGGCATCTGCACGGACTCGGCGACCTCGTCGAGGGCGCTGCCGCCGCCTTGACCAAGGCGATGGACAGCCAGATCGGCGAGGACGTTTCCCTTGCCCAGCGGCTCAGGGCCCAGGCCGACTGGCTGGAGGATGCCTGATGGTTTCCGTGAGCGAACTGAGCAGCGCCCAACCCGGTAAGTGGCGAGATGCCGCCGACGACGCAATCGCAGCCGCGAAGCAGTGCGAAGGCATCAGCTCCTACGCCCGGGACGAAGTCGCCTCCACTCTCGGGCAGTGCTGGGTGGGGGACACCGGGCGCGCGGCACGCGGCCGTTTCGTGAAGCACGCCGACGACTACGAAGCGGCGTCCATGGCGCTGTGCGCCATGGCAAGGGTCTACGACCGCCTGGCCGACGACATCACCGACGCACAGCGGGACCTGACCGGCGCCCTCGACTACGCCCGCACCCATGAGCTGAAGGTCGATGACAGCGGGCGGGTGCAGGTGACCGAGACCGTGGCCGTACCGCCGGGCAGCACGGAGCACCTGGAACCAGTGCTGCACGCCCAGGGCATCATCGAGGACGCCCTGGCGAAGGCGAGCCGTGCCGATGTCGATGCGGCGCGAGCCCTGCGCCCCGTCGAAGGGCTCACGGGAATCGCTGACCCCGAGCTCGTCAAGGAGGCACTCGACGGCGACAGCCCCTTGAGCATTGCGCTGCGTCTGGCCGGTGGAACGGACGGGCTGCACCCGGTCAACGTGTCGCCCGCCCAGCTGGCCGCGGTGGACAGAGCCGCCCGCGAGACGGGCATGAGCAGAAAACTGCTGCTCGCCATCCTCTGGCAGGAGCAGCAGTGGTACCAGAACCACAACCCCAGCCTGCGAGGGCCGCTCAGCTCGTTCGGCCGGTTCTTCGACTGGTCCCTCCAGCAGACCGTCAAACCGGACAAGTCGCTTGGCATCACGCACATGAAGCTGGAGACCGCGAGGGCGGTCATCGACAACAACCAGGAACGGTTCACGCTCTCGGACGGCACATATCTCGGGGACCTCAACGACTCTCAGCTCACCAAGTACATCGAGGAGAATCCCGATGAGGACGTCCTGCTGAGTGCCTATCACCTCAAGGCGCTGCAGGACCAGCCCTACGGCGCTCAGACCGACAAGCAGCTGTTCACGCTCTATGCCGCGGACACCCCGGACGTCCGGGAGAGGAACGAGCAGTACGGTGACGAGTCCGGAGCCCGGGGGGCCGACATCAAGGTCCGGGGGGAGAACTGGGACAGGCTCGAGCCTCACCTCGACGACGCGATGGCCTGGGACGCGCTGAGCGACGAAGAGCGTGCCAAGGCGATCCGGCAACTGGAGTCGGACACACCTGCCGGACACCATGTCTCCATCGAGCCGGTCTACGTGGCGGGTGGTCCCACGACAGGGACCGGCAGCGGTGACCCCGAACCAGGAACGCCGTCACCCAGCCCCGGACCGCCGCCGACACCCCCTGGGAACGACTGAGCACATGAAGAAGACGAGCTTCATTCTCGCGGCCCTCGTCCTTGCCGCGGGCCTCACTGCCTGTGGGCCGACGGAGACGAACAGTTCCCGTCCCCGCGTCCCGATGCCCAGCAGTGTTCCCACGGAGCCGGTGTTCGCCACTGCGGACGATGTGATGGAGGCCATGGGTGACGGGGGTCTTGAGTGCAGGCTTCTCCGTCGCGCGCGGGCCAACTTCGGCTCGGGACTCGACTGTGTCGCCGAAATCATGGGCACGGAGGTGGAGAACGAGATCCACGTACTCGACCCCGCCAGATTCAGCCGTGACGACATCGGAAACTCCATCGCCGGCAGGCGCGAGGTGTACGGACACACGATCGTGGCTGCGGGCAACTGGTACATCTGGGTCAGGTATGCCGTGTTCGCCCCGCAGGTCGCCAAAGCCCTCAAAGGCGTCGTTCTGTCCCCCGTAGGCCGCGGGCAGCCGACCTGAGGAGCCGGGCCGCGCCATGTCCCCGGGTTCCCGCCCGGCGTCCTCACACCTTTCCTCCACCGGCTGCCCGAGAAGACCCGCGCACCTGAGACAATGACCCCATGGCCTCTGAACGTCCCCGTGTGCTTTCCGGAATCCAGCCCACCTCCGGCTCGTTCCACCTCGGCAACTACCTCGGCGCGGTCCGCCAGTGGGTGGCCCTGCAGGAGTCCCACGACGCCTTCTACATGGTGGTCGACCTGCACGCGATCACCGTCGCCCAGGACCCGGCGCAGCTGCGGGCCAACACCCGGCTCGCCGTCGCCCAGCTGCTGGCCGCCGGGCTCGACCCCGAGCGCTGCACGCTGTTCGTCCAGAGCCATGTGCCCGAGCACGCCCAGCTGGGCTGGGTCATGAACTGCCTGGCCGGGTTCGGCGAGGCGTCCCGCATGACGCAGTTCAAGGACAAGTCCGCCCGGCACAGCGCCGACCGCACCTCGGTCGGCCTCTTCACCTACCCGATGCTGATGGTCGCCGACATCCTGCTCTACCAGGCCGACGAGGTCCCGGTGGGCGGGGACCAGCGCCAGCACCTGGAGCTGACCCGTGATCTCGCCGAGCGGTTCAACACCACCTACGGCGACACCTTCACGATCCCGGACCCGTACATCCTCAAGGAGACGGCGAAGATCTACGACCTCCAGGACCCGTCCTCGAAGATGAGCAAGTCGACGGCCAACCCGAAGGGTCTGATCAACCTCCTGGACGAGCCGAAGACCACAGCCAAGAAGGTGAAGAGCGCCGTCACCGACACCGACACGGTGATCCGCTTCGACCTGGCCGAGAAGCCCGGCGTCAGCAACCTGCTCGCCATCTACTCGGCGCTCACCGACGCCTCGGTGGCGGAGCTGGAGCAGAAGTACGAGGGCAAGGGCTACGGCGCGCTGAAGACGGACCTGGCCGAGGTCGTGGTCGACTTCGTCACACCGTTCCGCACGCGTACGCAGGAATACCTGGACGACACCGAGACGCTGGACTCCATCCTGGCCGAGGGCGCCGAGAAGGCGCGGGCCGTGGCGGCGGAGACCCTGGCGCTCACCTACGACCGGATGGGTCTTCTGCCGGCCAAGCACTGAGTCCAAGGACCCTGGCGGCGAGGCACGCACAGGCGGCACACTGGCGGCGTGAAGCTTGCGGCTGTCCGTGGCTGAAAACAGTCCATCGAGGTGTACCGAGGATTGAGGAGAACGACGTGGGGACCGTAACGCTCGGCGTTTCGATCGCGGTCCCGGAGCCCTACGGCAGCCTGCTCCAGGAGCGGCGCGCGAGCTTCGGGGATCCTGCCGCACACGGCATTCCCACCCACGTCACCCTCCTGCCGCCGACCGAGGCGGAAGCGGCCGACCTGCCCGCGATCGAGGCGCACCTCGCCTCGATCGCGGCCGGCGGCCGCCCCTTCCCGATGCGGCTGTCCGGCACGGGCACCTTCCGCCCGCTCTCGCCGGTCGTCTTCGTCCAGGTCGTCGAGGGCGCCTCGGCCTGCTCCTGGCTCCAGAAGCGGGTACGGGACACCTCCGGGCCCCTGGTGCGCGAGCTGCACTTCCCGTACCACCCGCATGTGACCGTTGCCCACGACATCCCCGAGGCGGCGATGGACCGGGCGTACGCGGAGCTCGCCGACTACGAGGCGTCCTGGATCTGCGGCTCCTTCGCCCTGTACGAACAGGGCCCGGACCGCGTCTGGCGCAAGATCAACGAGTTCCCGTTCGGAGCGGGCGGCACCGGCCCCGCCGTCCCCGCGCAGAGCGGCAGCTCCCTGGACGCCTCGTCCCTGCGCCCGTAGGACGCCCGGCGCGGGTCAGACCGGCAGGCGCCGGAACAGCGGCCTCGGCATGTGCCGCAGCGCCGACATCACCGCGCGCAGCGCCCCCGGCACCCACACCGTCTCCGACCGCCGGCGCAGCCCGGTCACGATCGCGTCCGCCACCGCACCCGGCGTCGTGACCAGCGGCGCCCGGGTGAACGGGACCGTCGCGAGCGGCCCCCCGGCTCCCCGGACCGCCGCCGCGTCCGGGACCACGAGACCCGGGCGGACGACCATCACGTGCACCCCCGTGCCGTGCAGCGCGTCCCCGAGGCCCTGGGTGAACACGTCGAGGCCCGCCTTGCTCGACCCGTAGATGAAGTCCGCGCGCCGGGCCCGCTCACCGGCCACCGAGGACAGCACCACCAGCGAGCCGTGCCCCTGCGCCTGGAGCGCCCCGGCGCACACGAGACCGGCGGAGACGGCCCCGGTGTAGTTCGTCTGGGCGACCCGGACCGCGGCGAGCGGGTCCTCCTCGTCGCGCTCCTGGTCACCGGGGATGCCGAAGGCGAGGAGCACCATGTCGATGTCGCCCTCGGTGAAGATCTTGCCCAGGACCGTCTCGTGGGACTCGGTGTCCAGCGCGTCGAACGCCACGGTCCGCACGTCCGCCCCCCGGTGGCGCAGGTCCTCCGCGGCGGCGTCCAGGGCGGGGGAGGGGCGGCCGGCCAGCCAGACCGTGCGGGTGCGGTGGGCGATCAGGCGGCGGGCGGTGGCGAGCCCGATCTCCGACGTGCCGCCGAGGACGAGCAGGGACTGCGGGGCACCGAAGGCATCCTTCACGGAACGCTCCTTGAAGAGAGGGGGAGGGGCGGCACCAGTGCCGCGGCGGCCAGGGTTCGCCCCGTCGCGACGCCATGCACGCACTCTCGCCGCACCGGCCGAAAACCCGAGTACGTCCAGTACGAGGGCTTCCGGCCGGCACGCCGGGAGCA
>NZ_JBEYCF010000004.1:0-32976 GCF_040632605.1 Streptomyces sp. NPDC019224
CACCCTCGCGGGCTTTCCTCCGGGCGCTTCCCTCCGGTCTTGCGTTTCCGACTCTATCAGACTCTTCCGTGTCCGATTCCCGGCCGAAGCGGGTCAAGCAATTTCCGCTTTCCAGTTCTCCGCTTCCGCGTTTCCCTTTCCGGCGACTCCGACTCTATCAGATCCTTTCGGGCCCGATTCCCAGTCAGCGGGATTTGCCTTCCCGGCCGTTGGGCCGTTCCGACGTCCAAAACTCTAGCGGATTTTCCCGGCGGCTCATAATCGGGCCTTCGAAATAAATTTCGGCATGCCGAAATTTCCCCGAACGGGAGATCGTGCTGAGTTTGGTTTGCCGCATCTGCGGCGGGACGGTCACCGCAGAACCGTTCAGGCTCTGTGGCAACCCGGAGAACCTTACGGATCGGGGAGGGGCGTGTCAACCCTCTTCTGCGACCCGCCCGACACGCCTCAGGCCAGGTCGGCGAGGCGGCCGCCGGCGTCCGGCTGGGCGTGCTCCACCCGGCGCAGCAGCCGGGTCAGCATCTCGCCGAGCACCCCGCGCTCCTCGTTCCCGAGGTCCTGGAGCAGGTCCGCCTCGAAGTCGGTGGCCATCCGCATCGCCTCCAGCCACTTCGTACGCCCCTCGTCCGTCAGCTCGACGATGACGCGGACGCGGTTGTTCTCGTCGCGGTCGCGGGTCACCAGGCCCTCGCCGGCCATGCGGTCGATGCGGTGCGTCATCGCCGCCGGGGTGAGCCCGAGCCGCTTGGCGAGTTCGCCGGGGCCGAGGCGGTACGGCTCGCCGCCCAGAACGAGGGTCTTGAGGACCTCCCATTCCGCGTTGCTGATGCCGAGCGCGGCGAGCTGTCTTCCGTACGCCACGTTCATCCGGCGGTTCAGCCGGCCGAGGGCGGAGACGACCTGTTCGACCTGGGGGTCCAGGTCGCGGTACTCGCGCTGGTAGGCGGCGATCTGCTCGTCGAGGCTCGGCTCATCGAGTCCGGGCTCGGTGGTGTCAGACATGGCGCGCAGTATGGCACGCCTCCCATAGCCGTTGAAGTCCTTCGCATCGTAGTGTTCAACGTTTAACTTTAATGTTAAAGTCTTCGGGTTCGAGTCGTCCGGCTGGGACGACATCAGAGGTTCCAAGAGCTTGAGGTAGGTGAGTGTGACCAGGGAAATGGGCGCAGCACTGCGGCGGATCCAGCTGGGGAGCGCGCTGAGTGCGTTCGGGCTCGGGTTCACCGTTCCGTACCTGTACGTCTACGTGGCGCAGGTGCGAGATCTGGGCGCCGGTACGGCGGGGATCGTGCTGGCGGTCTTCGCCATGGCGGCGCTCGCCGTCCTGCCGTTCACCGGCCGGGCGATCGACCGTCGCGGGCCGCTGCCCGTGCTGGTCGCCGCCTCGGCCGTCGCTTCCCTGGGCGCCATCGCGCTCGGCCTGGCCTCACAGGTCACCGCCGCCGTCCTGGCAGCGGCCGTACTCGGCGCCGGCACCGCCGTCATGCAGCCGGCGCTCGCCACCATGCTCGTCCGGTGCACCGGCGCCGCCACCCGCACCCGGGTCTTCGCCATGCAGTTCTTCCTGCAGAACCTGGGCCTCGGCATCGGCGGGCTGGTCGGCGGGCAGATCGTCGACACCAGCAGCCCGGCGTCGTTCACGCTGCTGTTCCTGATCGAAGCGGTGATGTTCCTGGTGCTCGGTGCCATCGCGGCGACCGTGCGGATGCCGCGTACCCCCGTAACCGCGTCGGGGGCGACGGCCGGGGCTCCGGCCGCACGCGGCGGGCTGCGGGCGCTGCTCTCGCACCGGGCGATGGTGCAGCTGTGTGTGCTGGGCTTCGTCCTGTTCTTCGCCTGCTACGGACAGTTCGAGTCCGGGCTCGCGGCCTACGGCACCGAGGCCGCCGGCATCGACCCCTCCACGCTCGGCGTCGCGCTGGCCGCCAACACCGCCGTCATCGTCGTCGCCCAGTTCGTGGTGCTGCGCCTCGTGGAGCGCCGGCGGCGCACCCGGGTCATCGCCGCCGTCGGCCTGATCTGGGCCTTCGCCTGGATCGTGGCGGGCTACGCGGGTCTCGGGCACGGCAGCCAGACCATGGCGACGGCCGCGATGATCTCGACGTACGCGCTGTTCGGGCTCGGCGAGTCGATGTTGTCACCGACCGTCGCACCGCTGGTCGCGGACCTGGCGCCGGAGTCGATGGTGGGCCAGTACAACTCGGCGTTCGCGCTGTGCAAGCAGCTCGCGCTGGCGGTCGGCCCCGCCGTGGGCGGTCCTATGGGGGCCTCGCTGCACGGTCCGTACATCGTGACGTTCGTGCTGTTCTCGCTGGGCATCACCGCGCTCGCGCTGCGGCTGGGACGGCGGCTCACCCCCGTACAGGACCAGCCCTCGCTCGCGCACGTGCCCTCGCGGGTGGTGACCGTTTCGGTGCCGGAGGGCGCGCCGGAGCCCGTGACCGCCGCGAGCTGACCGCGGACGCTACCGCGGCAGGACGAACTCGCACCACACCGCCTTGCCTCCGCCCGGCGTGCGGCGGCTGCCCCATGACGTGGCGATCGAGGCGACGATGGTGATCCCCCGGCCCGCCTCGTCCGCCGGGTCGGCACGGCGGCGTCGCGGCAGGTGGTCGTCCCCGTCCGTCACCTCGATGATCAGGCGGCGGTCGGTGCGGCGCAGGCCCAGCCGCATGGGCGGGGTGCCGTGCTGGAGGGAGTTGGCGACCAGTTCCCCGGCGGCGAGCACCCCGAGATCGCACAGCTCCACCGGGAAACGCCACGAGGTGAGCACGCCCGTCGCGAAGGCGCGGGCGCGGGGAGCCGCTTCGATGCCGCCGAGCAGGTCGAGCGAGGCGTTGTGGAACAGCTCCGCGGCGGCGCCCGTGCGGGCGGGGTGCTGCACGACCAGGACCGCCACGTCGTCGTCGTGCTCGGCGGTGACGTTGAGGGAGCGCATCAGCCGGTCGCAGACCACGTGGGGTGCGCCCTTCGCACCGGCCAGCGCCCGCTCCAGCGCGGCAACGCCCTCGTCGATGTCCTCGCTGCGGCGCTCGACGAGGCCGTCCGTGTAGAGGACGGCGGTGGAACCGGGCGGCAGCGGGATCGTGCCCGAGGTGTGGAGCCAGCCGCCGGTTCCCAGGGGCGGGCCGATCGGGTCCCCCGCGCGGCGGACCGTGCCGTCCTCGTCGCGCACCAGGATCGGCAGGTGGCCTGCGGAGGCGTAGACGAGCAGGCCCTCGTTGGGATCGTGCACGGCGTAGGCGCAGGTGGCGATCTGGCTGGCGTCGATCTCCGCGGCGAGCCCGTCGAGCAGCTGGAGGACCTCGTGCGGCGGGAGGTCGAGGCGGGCGTAGGCGCGTACGGCGGTGCGCAGCTGGCCCATCACGGCGGCGGCGCGCACCCCGCGGCCCATCACGTCCCCGATGACCAGCGCGGTGCGGCCCGCCCCAAGGGTGATCACGTCGTACCAGTCGCCGCCGACCGCGGCGTCCGTGCCGCCCGGCTGGTAGGTGGCGGCGATCCGCAGGTCGTCGGGCTGCTCAAGGTCCTGCGGGAGCAGCGAGCGCTGGAGCGTGACGGCGGTTTCGCGATGGCGGCCCTCGCTGGTGCGCAGCCGTTCGGCGGCCTCGGCGTGGTCGGTGACGTCGGCCGCGTACACGAGGACTCCGTTGTCGCGGTCCTTCTCCTTGCCGGGACGCACAGGAGTGCAGGTGACGGTGTACGAGCGGCCGTCGGCGGCCTTGCGGGACTTGACCGTGCGCGGAGTGCCGCTGCGCAGGACCTGGTCCATGAGGGGGAGCAGGCCGATCCCGGTCAGCTCGGGCATCGCGTCGGCGGCGGGCGCTCCGCAGGGGCGGGGGCCGAAGGCGGCGGTGTACGCGTCGTTGACGTAGGCGATGCGGTGGTCGGGGCCGTGTACCAGGGCGACGAGAGCGGGCAGCCGGCCCAGGATGTCGCGGGCGGAGAGGTCCTCCAGGTCGGGCGCCGAGGGCAGGGGGACGCCGGCCGGTTCGGGCCTGCTGTACTCGGCGCGGGCCGCCGGTACGGAGTTGTGGTCCTCCCGGACGGCGCGACGCTGCGTACCGGGGAGGCGGGCGCTCCAACGCGTGAAGTTCACAGAATTTCTGGCCTCGTGTGTCGGTCTGGTCCGCTCGGGCGGGAGCTTCCTCTGCCAGGGCGTCGGGGGCGTTCGCCGCCCTGGGGCGGTCTTCGCTGGTCGCTGTCGGTCGGTGCCGGCCGGGTCACTCTGTGCAGATGTGGGCCCACCCATGGTCACACGTCCAGTGTGTCGGACCCTACTGACAGCCGTCCCCGCCCGGCTGCGGGTGCCGGCCCGCGGCGAGTTCGAACTCGGCCCTGGGATGCTCCAGGGAGCCCAGGGAGACGATCTCGCGTTTGAAGAGGCCGGCGAGCGTCCATTCGGCAAGAACGCGTGCCTTCCGGTTGAAGGTGGGGACCCGGCTGAGGTGGTACACGCGGTGTATGAGCCAGGCCGGACGGCCCTTCAGCCTGCGCCCGTGGATGTGCGCGACGCCCTTGTGGAGTCCGAGCGAGGCGACGGAGCCCGCGTAGCTGTGGCGGTATTCGGTGAGCGGCCCACCGTCGAGCGCGGCGACGACGTTGTCCGCGAGGACCTTGGCCTGGCGGACGGCGTGCTGGGCGTTGGGTGCGGTGGTGCGGCCGGGTTTGCCGGCGGTGAGGTCGGGTACGGCGGCGGCGTCGCCCGCGGCCCAGGCGTGCTCGGTCCCCTCGACGGTGAGCCGGGGGGTGCAGACGAGCCTGCCGCGTTCGTCGAGGGGGAGGCCGGTGGCGGCGAGGAGCGGGGCGGGTTTGACCCCGGCCGTCCACACGAGGGTGCGGGTGGGGAAGCGGGAGCCGTCGCTGAGGACGGCGATCCGGTCCTCGCAGGAGTCCAGCCGGGTGTCGAGGCGCACGTCGATGTTGCGGCCGCGCAGTTCCCGTACGGCGTAGCGGCCCAGGGATTCGCCGACCTCGGGCAGGATGCGGCCGGTGGCCTCGACGAGGATCCACTTCAGGTCCTCGGCCTTGATGTTGTGGTAGTACCGCGAGGTGTAGCGGGCCATGTCCTCCAGTTCCGCGAGTGCCTCCACGCCCGCGTAGCCGCCGCCGACGAAGACGAAGGTCAGGGCGGCGTCACGGACGGCGGGGTCGCGGGTGGCGGAGGCGATGTCCATCTGTTCGATGACGTGGTTGCGCAGCCCGATGGCCTCCTCGATCGTCTTGAAACCCACACCGTGGTCGGCGAGGCCGGGGACGGGGAGGGTGCGCGAGACGGAGCCGGGGGCGAGGACGAGTTCGTCGTACTCGATCTCCAGAGCGCCGGTGCCGTCCTCACCACTGGCGAGGGTGGTGACGGCGGCGGTGCGCTTGGTGTGGTCGATGCTGCGCGCTTCGCCGATGACGATGGTGCAGTGCGGCAGGACACGGCGCAGCGGTACGACGACGTGGCGCGGTGAGATCGAGCCGGCGGCGGCTTCCGGGAGGAACGGCTGATACGTCATATAGGGCTCGGGTGCGATCACGACGATCTCGGCCTCGCCGCTTCTCAGCCGCTGCTTCAGCTTCCGCTGGAGACGCAGCGCTGTGTACATCCCGACATAGCCTCCGCCCACGACGAGAATGCGCGTCGCCGGCGGAGGGCCGGGGGGTGCGCCCCCGGAAGCTGAAGCCATCACCACCCCATGACGCAACGTGCACCGGAGTTTGTCCACAGGCCCGGCAAATTGTGTGACCGGAGGGCGAGGCCGGAACGCTGGTTCCGGAGGGGCCGTTGGCGCAGAAGTCCCGCAGGTCAGGCATTGCGGTACGGGGCGGGGCTCGGGACCAAGTGGTGATCAACCGGTCCTTGCTCCGATCGGGGGGCGCTCCGGGCGGAACTGCCCCCTTCTGAATTGACCCCGGCTCAACTATGTTCGTATGTCGTCGGGGTGGCGCACGGTGATGATCGGCCCACCTCGACTGACACGGCGGGAGTCTCCGGGGGGAGACGTCATAAACGGGGGAACAGTTATGGACATTCAGGAATCGCATTGGCCGGCCACTGCTGTCACGCCTGAAGAAGGCGGACGTAACGGAGCGGTTGGCACCCTCAACGGGGTGGGAGGCACCGCGACGGCCGCGCCTCCGACGGCGGTGAGCACGTTGGGCAACGGACTCGGCGTCCAGGCCGGTGCGGTGTCGGCGCATGTGCGGCCGGCTCCGCTGCGGGTGGACGCGCAGCGCAATCTGGAGCATGTGCTGCGCGCGGCGCGCGAGGTGTTCGGGGAGCTGGGGTACGGCGCTCCGATGGAGGACGTGGCCCGTCGGGCCAGGGTCGGTGTCGGCACGGTCTACCGGCGCTTTCCCAGCAAGGACGTGCTGGTGCGCCGGATAGCCGAGGAGGAGACCTCCCGGCTGACCGACCAGGCGCGGGCCGCGCTGGGGCAGGAGGACGAGCCGTGGTCGGCGCTCTCGCGCTTCCTGCGGACCTCGGTGGCCTCGGGGGCGGGGCGGCTCCTGCCCCCGCAGATACTGCGGGTCCGTGTGGAGGCCGAGGAGTCGGCCGTGTCCGGTTCCCCGGCCGGGGAACCGGCGGGGGACGGCCGGGACGAGCCGCGGGTGCCCCAGCAACGGCAGGAGGCGGGCGCGGCCGCGCGCCGGGCGGCAGGGCAGCGGCCCGCGCCGGAGCCCGGTGAGGACCTGGGCGCCGGTGCGGCCGAACTGCTGGAGGTCGTGGGGCGGCTGGTCGACCGGGCGCGGGCTTCGGGCGAGCTGCGCCGCGACGTGACGGTGGCGGACGTCCTGCTGGTCATCGCGACGGCGGCCCCTTCGCTGCCGGACGCGGCGCAGCAGGCGGCGGCCTCCTCCCGGCTGCTGGACATCCTGCTGGAGGGATTGCGCTCACGGCCCGAGTGACGGGTGGCGGGTGGGGCATGGGACCCGAGGCCTGCTTCTCGCCCCCTGTCACGTCAACGCGGCCATTTGTCCCTTCCCCGAATGAGTGCCCGCCGGGGCTCACATTCGGGGAAGACACCCCGGATGAGTGGTTGACGGGATCGAGGCCCCGCCGCATCGGCGCTCTGTGGCACGCTTGCCCGGTATTCGGGTCCGATGGCGCATACGGGGGCGTCCGCGATGAGCGGTGACGGGCAGAGGGAAGAGTCGTACGACGGTGTGTCCACCGCGGGCGACGGTACGGAGCCGGTCGGCTCGCCCGCACACCAGGTGCCGAGCCAGGCCGTCCCCGGCCGCCAGGGCGTCGACAAGGACGCCGGCGGAACGGTCCTGCCGGGGCCGTGGCCGCCCGCGCCGGCCGAGGACGGCGGTACGGCGGGGACTTCCGGGACCCCCGGCGCAAAACCGGCCGAGCCGGTTCCCGCCGTGCCGATGCAGCGGGCGGGGCGGAGTTCGGGTGCCGTGGACGTCGCCGCGGCCGGGCCGTCGGACGCGCAGTTGATCCAGCGGATGCGGGAGGGCGACGACCTCGCGTACGACGAGCTGTTCCGGCGCCACTCGCAGGCCGTGCGCCGCTACGCCCGCACCTGCTGCCGGGACGCTCACACTGCTGACGACCTGACGGCCGAGGTCTTCGCCCGGACACTGCAGGCGGTACGGGGCGGCAAGGGGCCCTCGGAGGCGGTGCGCGCCTATCTGATGACGGCGGTCCGGCATGTGGCCGCCGCCTGGACGAAGAGCGCGAAGCGCGAGCAACTGGTGGACGACTTCGCCGCGTTCGCCGCGCAGGCCGCCCGGTCGTCGGAGGTGTCGGACGCGGACACCCTCGACCTCGGCGCGGATGTGCTGGCGATGCACGAGGCCGAGCGGTCGATGGCCATGCAGGCCTTCCGCAGCCTCCCGGAGCGCTGGCAGGCGGTCCTGTGGCACACCACCGTCGAGGAGGAGTCGCCCAGCGAGATCGCCCCGCTCTTCGGGCTGACGGCGAACGCCACATCGGTGCTGGCCAGCCGGGCCCGCGAAGGGCTCAAGCAGGCCTATCTGCAGGCCCATGTGAGCCAGGCGCTCACCTCGGGCGGCGACTGCGCGCGATACGCCGACCGGCTCGGCGCGTATGCCCGGGGCGGGTTGCGGATGCGGGCGGAGCGCGGACTGCGGGGGCATCTGGACGAGTGCGCGAAGTGCCGGGTGGCGGCGGGCGAGCTCGCCCATGTCAACGCCGGTATCCCCGCGCTGCTTCCGGTCGCGGTCATCGGCTGGTTCGCCGCCGGTTACACCCTCAAGGCCGCCGGGATCGTGGCGGGAGGCGCGGCGGGAGCCGCCGGGGCGGGTGCCGCGGCGGCGGCGACCGGAGGGGGCTCCTCCGCGGGATCGGCCGGTGGTGCGGCGGCCTCCGAGGGGCTCGGCGCACCGGCCAAGGCCGGAATCGCGGCGGCGGTCGCCGTCGCCGCGGCGGCCGGGCTCGTCTGGGCCCTGGTGGGCGACGAGAGCCCCCGGCCCGAGGCGAAGGCGGCCCCCAGGCCCCCGGCCGCGGCGCCCGCGGCGCCCTCTCCGACGCCGTCGAAGCCCACGCCTCCGAAGCCCGAACCGACGCCGACGCAGCCCGCGCCACCGGCCCCCGGTCCGCCGAAGCCCACTCCGCCCCCTACGCCCACTCCGACCCCCACGGCGACACCCACCCCCATGCCGACACCGACGCCGACACCCACACCGACGCCGATGCCGACGCAGCCCGCACCACCGGCCCCCGGTCCGCCGAAGCCGACCCCGACCCCGACCCCGCCCCCGAGTCCGACTCCGCCGCCTCCCGCACAGACGCCGGAGGTCTACCAGGTCAGCGAGCTGGACTACACCCTCTTCGGCGACCACACCGCTCCCGAGGTGGTGCTCGGTGAGAGCAGCTGGGTCTGGCAGCGTTCCGGGATGTCGATCGGCGGTTCGCGGTACGCGCACGGGGTGACGGTCAACAGCCGTTCCTCGGTGGTCATCCGGTTGAACCGCCAGTGCACCCGGTACGAGGCGATGGCCGGAGTCGACGACCTCACTCTGGGACTCGGGGCGGTGCGGTTCTCGGTGTTCGGCGGGGACGGGGCACGACTGTGGCAGTCCCCGGTGGTGCGGGGCGACCGCCCCGCCGTGCCGGTCGGGGTGAACGTGGAGGGCCAGCAGCGGATTCGGCTGGTCGTGGAGCCGGAGCGGCCGTTCGGCGGGGTCGCCCTCGCGGACTGGGCCGAGTCACGCATCAGCTGCCGTTGAGGAGCCGGGGCCGGAGAAGGGCCGGCGCGGGCCCGCTCCCGGACCGCCACGTCACGGCAGGTCCGCGACGACGCCCTCCAGCAGACCGATGACGTCGGCGAGGCTCAGCGCACGGCCGGCGGCGCGCTCCTCCTCGTAGCGCGGGGCGCCCAACTCCTCGCGGCACAGGTGCTCTGCCACGTCGATCTCGGCCTGCTCGTCCTCGGTCCTCGGGCTCGACGTCCGTCGCCATTCGTCGGCGGCGGCAAGGATCCGGACGGCGGCCGCATGGTGGCCCAGCCTCGACAGGACCGTCACCGCCCCGTCCGCCAGATGCCCGGTCACGATCTCGGAGCACTGCGCCTCCTGCGCCGCGACGAGGGACGCGGTCAGCCCGCGTGCCCCGGCGGAGAGACCGCCGTCGGGCCCCGCCTCGTGCACGGCGATCCGGGCCGACAGGCCGCTCATCGCCACGGTGAAGTGCGACGGCGGTCCGCCGCGCCCGGCCTCCTCCAGAGCGGCCGTGAGCAGCCGCCGGGCGTCCGCGATGGCGCCCCGGTAGAACGCCATCGTGGCGCGCAGGTAGTGCACGTACGCGGTGGCGTCGTGCGCCTGATGGCGTTCGGCCTCGGCCTCCGACCTGTCCAGCCGCTGGTGGGCGTCCGCCAGGTCGCCGGTGCGGTAGGACAGTTCGGCGAGCCGGGCCAGGAGGAACGGGGCCTCGGCGTGGGCACCGACCTCGCGGGCGAGCAGCAGCGCCTCCTCGTAGGCCGCGCGGGCCTCGGCGTAGCGTCCGCGCATCATGCCCGCCTCGGCGGCCGCGCTCGCCACCTGGGCGCGTATCCAGCGGTCGCCGACGCGGCGGCTCAGGGCGCGCAGCTCGTCCAGGTCCTCGTCGATCCCGGGCATGCCGCCCGGCATGTCGACCACCATGTGCGCGCGGAACATCAGGATGACGCCGTACTCCCACAGGCCGCCGTGCTTGCGGGCGTTGTCGACCGCCGCGTCGATCTTCTCCCGGGCGTCCTCCGACGTACCGGTGAGATACGAGGTCAACGGCCAGAGCAGTCCGGGGAACCGGACGCTGTGGATGAGGGATGCGGCGAACGCGTCGGCCACGCGGACCACGAGCTCGTGGAGTGCGGCGTCGTCCTGCACCATCGCGGTCCGGCCGCTCTCCGCCGCGAAGAAGAACCACATCATGTGCAGGTCCATCCGGGGCCAGTAGCGAGGGTCCGACTCGTCGGTGGGCTCGGAGCCGATCGAACGAGCTCTCTGGGCCCAGGACAGGCCCTCGGGACGGTAGTTGCGCAGCCACCAGAACCAGCCCATGCCCAGCACCAGGCGGGCCGCCTCCGCTTCGGAAGGGGCGGAGGGGGAGGTGGTGCGCTGGAGGGCGGCTCGGATGTTGTCGAGCTCGGTCTCCAGGCGCTGGATCCACGGCAGCTGGTCGCCGGAGCGCAGACGCGGATCGGCCTCCTCGACCAGGGCGAGGAAGTACGCGGTGTGCGCGCTCTCGGCGGCGGCCCGCGCCTCCGGAGCCTCGGCGCACCGCTCGGTGGCGTACTCGTGAATCGTCTCCAGGAGGCGGTAGCGCATCGCGCCGTCCGCCGCCGGCGCTGCCACCACCAGGGACTTGTCGACCAGCGCGCCGAGCAGGTCGGCGGTGTCGGCGGCGGGCCCGCCGGGGACGGCCGGTGTCCTGATGACGGCCTCGGCGGCGGCCAGGTCCCAGCCGCCCACGAAGACCGAGACCTGAAGCAGGGCGGTGCGTTCGTCCTCGTCGAGGAGGTCCCAGGACCAGTCGACGACCGCCCGCAGCGTCTGCTGGCGAGGCAGTACGGTCCGGCTGCCGCCCGTCAGCAGGCGGAACCTGTCGTCGAGCCGGTCCGCGATCTGACGCGGGCCGAGCAGCCGCAGCCGGGCGGCGGCCAGTTCGATGGCGAGCGGCAGCCCGTCCAGCCGGCGGCAGATCTCCGCGACGGCGTCCGCAACGTGCGCGGGCTCGTGGTCGGGGTCGAATCCCGGGCGTACGGCCCTGGCACGTTCGGTGAACAGCCGGTGAGCGGGATCGGCCGGAAGCGGGCCGACCGGTCGCACGGACTCGCCGGGAACGGCCAGCGGTTCCCGGCTGGTGGCGAGGATCCGCAGATGCGGGCAGCGGGTCAGCAGGGTCTCGGCCAGCGCGGCGGCGGCGCCGATGACGTGCTCGCAGTTGTCGAGGATGAGGAAGACGGGTGCGGAACGGGAGCCGTGGCCCAGGCGGTCGACGAGCAGATCGACCGGGTCCGTGCGCGGGGGCGCTCCATCGAGGGTGGTGTCCCGCAGCAGCGCCGTCTCGCGCAGACCGAGGGCGGAGAGCACGGCTCCGGGGACGGCGTCGGGGTCCTCGACGGGCGCGAGTTCGGCGATCCAGACATCCGGACCGACGCCGGGGGCGGGAGCCAGGTGCGCGGCGGACTCCTCGGCGAGGCGGGTCTTCCCGGAGCCGCCGGGGCCGGTGAGGGTGACCAGCCTCGACCGGGTCAGGTCGTCGCGGATGGCGCGCAGTTCGGGCTCGCGCCCCACGAAGGACGTCAGCCGGGGGCGCAGATTGCTCCGGCCGGGTTTCACGTGAAACAGCCCGGTTTCGGCGGGCACGGGCGCCGGGGCGAGGAGTTCGCGGTGCAGGGCCGCCAGTTCGGGGCCGGGGTCGGTGCCGAGCCCGTCCGCAAGGGCCCGGCGCGCGTCCTCGTATGCGGCAAGCGCGTCGGCCTGCCGGCCGTCGGCGCGCAGGGCCCGTATGAGCTGGACCCGGAAGCGCTCGTCGTACGGATGGGCGGCGGTCAGCTCCGTCAGCTCGGCGACGAGGGATGCGGCGGGCGGGGCGGGGACCCGGGCGTCGGGGGGCTCGGCGGCGACGGCGGGGACCCTCGTGGCTCCCGCGGGAGCGGGAACCCCGGCGGCCGTGGTGACGGTGGCGTGTCCCGCGCGGGTGGCGGTGGGCCCCGCGCCGAGGACGGCGCCCCCCGCCACCCGGCGCAGGTCCGCCTCGATGCGGCGTTCCAGGGCGGCCAGGCGGTGGGCTTCGGGGCGGAGGGCGTGGCCGTGGGCACGGTCGGGCAGGTCGGCCAGGGCCGGACCCCGCCACAGTGCCAGGGCGGTCCGCAGCGTGCGGGCGGCCTCCTCCGGGGCACCGGCCTCCAGTTCCGCCCCGCCCTGGCGGGCCAGCCGCTCGAAGACGTACAGGTCGACGTCGTCCGGGCCGGCCGTCAGGCGGTAACCGCCCGGGGTTCTGACCAGCGCCTCCCGGCCGAGCACCCTGCGCAGCCGTCCGACAAGGGCCTGGAGGGCGGCGGGCGCGTCCGCCGGGGGGTCGTCCGCCCAGACGTCGTCGACGAGATCGGCGACGGGAACGGGGCGTCCCGGCCGCAGGGCGAGGGCGGCGAGAAGGGCACGCAGCCTGCTGCCGCCGAGGGGGAGCGCGCCACGGGGCTCGTCTCGCGCCTCGGTGGTGCCCAGGATCAGATACCGCACGGCACCATTGTGTCCCGCCGGCACCCCCGGTGAGCAGCGGTCGGACAGACCGGGAGGTCTCCGGACGGCCCCACCGCGCCTGCTTGGCCGCGCGCCCGGACAGGGATCCGGCCGACTCGGAACCCACCACACCCCCGCGCCCGCCGGACCCACGCGGTGCGGCCCCGGCCCGGCCGAGCGCCGTCCGTCCCGCCCGGCTCAGCCCTGGAGCGAGCGCCGTGCCGGGACCACGCCCCCGGCCACCGCGCGCTGGCGGGGGGCCGCTGTGCCCGTCCAGCAGGTGCCGCGTCGTGAGACGAGGCGGCGCAACCACAGTTCCGTGGAGGCGAGCTCGGCGAGGCCGTCCAGGGGCAACGGCTCACCCTCGGAGGCGGCACGCAGGGCCTTGCGGACGACGCGGGCCTCCACCAGACCGGCATCGGCGAGCAGCGGGGCGTCGAAGAGGGCGATCAGCTGGGGCAGGGCGGCGCGCAGGCCGGTCCGGGTCACCGCGGTCGAGGTGTGCTGCGAGGGGGCTCCCCAGCCGGGGGGCAGCTCGTGGATGCCCGCACCGGCCAGCACGCGGCGCAGAATCGCCGCGCGGGCGCCCGGCTGGACCCGCAGGGACTCGGGGAGCGCGCGGGCGGCGCGTACGACCTGGTTGTCGAAGAAGGGGGCGTGGAGCCGCTGGCTGCGGATCTCGGCGGCCTGCTCCAGGATGCGGTGGTCGGCGGCGCTGCGGGCGAGGGCGGCCCTGGCCCTGGCTTCGCCGGGGCGCTGGACCGAGGAGGGGCGGATGGCCGCCTCCTGAAGGCGAACCGATACTTCGGCGAGCGCCTCTCCGGTCAGCCACCGGGCGGCGGGCCCCGGTCTCGACCAGGCGAGCGCGGCGAGCGAGGCGTCGGCCGGGGTGTCGAGGCCGGGCGGGAGCCGGTTGGCGTCGGGCAGCCGGCCGGCGGCCGTTTCGAGGCCGGTGCGGTAGGACGTACGGGCCAGCTTGCGGGCCGCCCGGTACACGGTCAGCGGCACGAACAACGAGTGCGCGGAGGGTCCTTCGGCCTTGGCCAGGGCGGTGACCGGGCGCAGCAGGTGGCGGCGGCGCCGGTCCATCAGCAGGTCGGCGAGGCGGGCGGGGTGGGCGTCGAGCACCTGCCGGGCGCCGGCCCCCACGAAGTGGTCGGCGCTGCCCGCGGAGAGCCGGCGTCGGTGGCGTTCGGCGAGGACGAGCGAGGGCGCCGGCTCGTCGGTGAGCGCGCCGGCACCCAGTTCGGCGTAGGGCAGGGCCTCTTCGCCCGCCGCGACGACGACGTGGTGGAGCCGGGGGTTGGCCGCGATGGCGCGGGCGCGTTCGAGTTCGGGCTCGTGGGCGCGGGTCGTCAGGTCGTTGAAGGTGACGGCGAGCAGCCGCTCCCCCGCGCCGGTGCCGTGGCCCAGGATCGTGCCGGGCAGCCCGGGAAGACCGGCGGCGAGCAGGGCGAGGGTCGCCGACGCGCTGCCCCCGGAGAGGTCGGCGCCGATGCCGGGCACGGGGGCGCCCCGGGCGGCGCGGCGTTCGGCCGGGCCCATGCCGGGGACCGGGCCGGGGTCGGGCGGCAGGGTCTCCGGGGCGTGGCGCGGGGCCAGGAGCCGGGCGCGTACCGCTTCGACCAGGGCGTCGCGCACCCCGTCGACGGCGCTCACCGGGTCGAGCTCGGGTGCGGCCACGGCGAGGGAGGCCACGGCCTCGTACCCGGTGATCTCCCGCGAGCCCTCGCGGAGGATCAGGGCGTGTCCGGGCGGGATGCGCTTCACGCCCGCGTAGGGGGTGCCGTCGCGCAGCGCCTCCGGGGTCTCGGGGCAGGCGAGCAGCGCGGCCAGGTGCCCGATGTCCAGCTGGGCCTCGATGAGATCGGCGAGCGGGAGCGCGGCGGTGGCGTACGCCGTGCCGCCCGCCCAGGGCGTGTAGAAGACGGGGCGGGCTCCGGCGAGGTCTCCGACGACGGTGATCCGGCGGCCGATCTGGACGACGGCCGTGTAACTGCCGGTCCAGGCGGTGAGGTGGCGCAGGGCGCCGCCCCGGGCGGCGAGCAGGCCGACGCGCAGCTGTTCGTCGGTGGCGCCGCAGCAACCGAGGACGGCGAGCCTGACCAGGGGGGCGCCCTCGGCGGTGTCCACCCGGACGGTGCGGATCTCGTCGGGCCGCCAGTCGCCGACCGCCCAGAGGGGATCGGGGTCGCCCCACAGGAGTTGGGAGCCCACGGGGTGCATCGTGCGCCCGTCGTCGCTGCCGCCGACCGCCCCGGCCGTGCCGAAGCTCGCGGCGATACTGCTCCAACCCACCAACCAACGCATCGCCGCCTCCACAGGCTGTGGACAAAAACGGCGCGGCAGGCAGGCACCCGGAGAACTCCGGTGACGATCGGCGCCGTTGCGGACATGCTGCCACGACAACGGCGCGCAGGAGTGGCTACGGACGGCGCACGTCGTGAGCGCATGCGCCCCTGGCAAAGGCCGCCGGGCGGACGCCGGGTCCCGCGTCCCGTGTACGGCCCGCGCGCGTCGTCCGGCGGGGCAACGGAGTTGCGCGTTCCGGGCGTTGCGTTCCCCGGTACCCCCCGGCGTGAACGGCCCGGTTCCGGCCACTCCCCGCACCCGGCGGGCGCGGTCGTGCGGAGGTACGCGCATCCCCCGGCCCGACCTCATCCGACCGTCGACATCCGGCCAATCTCAGGATCGGAAGGAACCGTTGGGCCAGTGATCGATCGACCCCTTCGCCCTTGTTCACCCCGATTCGGCCGAGGCTTCCCCGGGCGGCGCGCCCGACCCGCCGCATCCCCGCGGAGCACCCGTCGGCCCCCTTGAACCCACGGTCCGGGAGGCGGGCCTCGCCCCCCGGACCGGTTCCGCCGCCTGCGGGGAATGAGGCGGCGCTATCCCCCAGCCCCCTGCGTCCAGCACAGCGGGCCGATCCACGCAGCACCCATGCAAGCGCCGCCCCCGGGGCCGGGCCAGAGCGCACGTACAGGCGCACGGCCACACACCGGGGGGCACGCACAAAGACCCCGGAAGGGCCTCGCGAAGCGGCCGGAAGGCGGGGGGAACGACCCCGCTCCCGTATGCCCCGCGCGCCGGTACGCGCTGGTCGGCGGGCGAAGGGAAACCGGGTACCGGACCGTCACGACCGAGGCGAAGCCGATCCCGCACCGCCGCGGGCCGCCCGGAGTTCGGCAACCTCCACGCCCCCTCCTCCGCCCCCCGCCGTTCCCCCGCTTCTCCTTCGCCCTTCCTCCGCCGCGCGTGCGCCCCTGCCACCCCGGACGCCCCTCGCGTTCCGTCCCGCCCCACGGCCCTCCCCGTGCGGCCGGGACGGACAACAATCCCGCCATACGGACGTCCGGCCCTTAACGGTAGGGATGCGACGAACTACGCTGGGTGCACTGATGTTCTCGGCAGGGCGGCATATTCCGCGGGGCACGGCCAAATGCGTGTGCGGGCGGAGTGACAGGGTTCGTCCCTGGGGAGAACACGGTACGAATGCCGCGCGCCGTGACGGTGACGCGGCTGCCGTCTGTGTGTCGAGGGGTGGCCATGTCCAGGGAGCAACGCGGACCGAACGAGAAGCTCGGCACCGTTCTCGCCCTCGCGGGAATCAGTAACGCCGGGCTCGCCCGGCGGGTCAACGACCTCGGGGCGCAACGCGGACTGACCCTCCGGTACGACAAGACATCGGTCGCCCGGTGGGTCTCCAAGGGCATGGTGCCGCAGGGCGCCGCCCCCCATCTCATCGCCGCGGCGATCGGCGCCAAGCTCGGCCGGCCCGTCCCGCTGCACGAGATCGGGCTCGCCGACGCCGATCCGGCGCCGGAGGTCGGCCTGGCGTTCCCGCGCAACGTGGACGCGGCGGTGCGGTCGGCGACGGAGCTGTACCGGCTGGATCTGGCCGGGCGGCGGGCAGGCAGCGGCGGGATCTGGCAGTCGCTGGCGGGCTCGTTCTCCGTGAGCGCCTACGCCACGCCCGCGTCCCGCTGGCTGATATCGCCCGCCGACCCGTCGGTGGCGCGTACGCCGGCGACGGTCGGGGGACAGCCGCCCGGCGCACAGGGCGCACCGGGGGCGCACGGTACCGCCGGGGCACCCGGACAGCCGGGCCTTCCCGAAACGTCCGCCCAGGGGAACGGCACCCCGCCGGCCCCCGGCAACAGCCTGCTGATCCCGGCGCAACCCGGCCCCGAGGCCGGGGCCGACGCCTCCTCGCTCCGGGTGGGCCACAGCGACGTCTCCAAGCTGCGCGAGGCCGCCCAGGACGCGCGCCGCTGGGACTCCAAGTACGGCGGCGGGGACTGGCGTTCGTCGATGGTCCCGGAGTGCTTACGCGTCGACGCGGCCCCACTGCTGCTCGGTTCGTACAGCGACGAGGTCGGCCGGGCGCTGTTCGGCGCCGCGGCCGAGCTGACCCGGCTCGCCGGCTGGATGGCCTTCGACACCGGCCAGCAGGAGGCGGCCCAGCGCTACTACATCCAGGCGCTGCGCCTCGCCCGCGCGGCGGCCGACGTGCCGCTCGGCGGTTACGTCCTGGCGTCGATGTCGCTGCAGGCCACCTACCGCGGCTTCGCCGACGAGGGTGTCGACCTCGCGCAGGCCGCCGTCGAGCGCAACCGGGGCCTCGCCACCGCGCGCACGATGAGCTTCTTCCGCCTGGTCGAGGCCCGGGCACACGCGAAGGCGAACGACGCACCGGCCGCGGGGGCCGCGCTCAAGGCGTCCGAGGGCTGGCTGGAGCGTTCCCGCGAGGGCGACGCGGACCCCGCGTGGCTGGGCTTCTACTCGTACGACAGATTCGCGGCCGACGCCGCCGAGTGCCACCTCGACCTGAAGGCACCGCGCCAGGTCCGGCGCTTCACCGAGCAGGCGCTCTCCCGGCCCACCGAGGAGTTCGTCCGCTCGCACGGGCTGCGGCTCGTCGTGTCGGCGGTCGCCGAGCTGGAGTCGGGGAACCTGGACGCGGCCTGCGCGGCGGGCACCCGGGCCGTGGAGGTGGCGGGCCGCATCTCGTCGGCGCGCACCACGGAGTACGTACGCGACCTGCTGCACCGGCTGGAGCCGTACGGGGACGAGCCGCGCGTCGTCGAGCTGCGCGAGCGCGCCCGCCCCCTGCTGGTCGCCCCGGCATAGAACCTCCGCTCCTCGGGAAGCGCCACGCTGGCCGTACGGGTTTGAGTGCGTTGTCAGTGGGTCAGTGCACTATCGGGGTGGGAGGTGGCGTGATGATGACGCACGCGGCGTACGACTGCGATGTGCTGGTGATCGGCGGCGGGATCGTCGGCCTGTCGGCCGCGTACGCGCTCACGCGGACCGCGCCGGGCACCCGCGTGACGGTGCTGGAGAAGGAAGGTGCCCCGGCGCGCCACCAGACGGGCCGCAACAGCGGGGTGATCCACAGCGGGATCTACTACCCACCGGGCTCGCTCAAGGCACGGTACGCGCTGCGCGGCGGCGCGGAGCTGGTCGACTTCTGCCGCGAGCACTCCCTCGCGCACGCGGTGACCGGCAAGCTGATCGTCGCCACCGACCGCGCCGAACTGCCCCGGTTGCACGCCCTGGTGCAGCGCGGCCGTGAGCACGGGCTGCCGGTGCGCGAACTGGGACCCGCGCAGATCGCCGAGTACGAGCCGAAGGTGCGGGGCCTCGCCGCGATCCGGGTCGGCACGACGGGGGTGTGCGACTTCAAGGCGGTCGCCGGACGGCTCGCCGACGAGGTGCGCGGCGCGGGCGGCGTGATCCGGTTCGGCGCCGAGGTCACCGCGATCGACCGCCGGCCCTGGGGCGTGGCCGTCCGCACGGCCGGCGGCCTGGTGGTCCGCGCCAGGGTGCTGGTGAACTGCGCCGGGCTGCACTGCGACCGCGTCGCCCAGCTGGCGGGCGACGACCCGGGGATGCGGATCGTGCCGTTCCGGGGGGAGTACTACGAGCTGGCGCGGCCCGAGCTGGTGCGCGGCCTCGTCTATCCGGTGCCCGATCCCGCGTTCCCCTTCCTCGGTGTCCATCTGACCCGGGGCTTCGACGGCTCCGTCCACGTCGGACCCAACGCGGTGCCCGCGGCGGCCCGCGAGGGCTATGGCTGGCCGGTCGTCCGGCCCCGCGAGCTGCTGTCCACGCTGAGCTGGCCGGGCTCGTGGCGCATCGCCCGCCGGCACTGGCGGTACGGGGCGGGCGAGGTGCGCCGCTCGCTGTCGAAACCCGCGTTCACCGAGGCGGTCCGCCGCCTCCTGCCCGAGGTCACGGAGGAGGACCTGCGCCCCTCGCCGGCCGGGGTCCGCGCCCAGGCCGTGCTGCGGGACGGCACCCTCGTGGACGACTTCCTGATCCGCGAGGCCCCGCACACGGTGCATGTGCTGAACGCCCCGTCGCCCGCCGCCACCGCCTCGCTGCCGATCGGGCGCGAGGTGGCCCGCCGGGCGCTGCTCCGGGCCGGGGCGGCCGGGTGGAGGCCGCCGGCACCGGCGAAGACGGGGTGAGCGGCCGGGCCCGCCGACGGGGCACGGCGGGACGACCTCCGCCTGCCGGACCGGACCCGTCGGGACGACCTGTGCCCCCGCCTGCCGGGGCCCCGCCTGTGCCCGCGCCGGACCCGCCCCGTGCCCTCTGCCCGTCGTCGCCGGACGCCTCCGGGCAGGCGGCCCCGTAGAATCAGGGCATTGTGTCTGAGCCCATGAACCCCTCCCGCCCGGCCCCCGGCGACCCCGCCGGGCCGGACGGCACCGCACCCACCACCGCCGGAATCCCGGACGACCTGCGGGCCGCGTCCCTGGAGCGCGCGCGCCGGATGCGCCAGGAGCCCCGCTTCCCCGGCGGCCCCGCGGCCGACCCGGCCGGCTCGCACCACGAGCGCCGCATCCGTAGCTTCCAGCCGCGCCGCAGCCGGGTCACGCCCGGCCAGCAGGACGCCCTGGAGCGGCTGTGGCCCAAGTGGGGCCTGGACATCGACGGACTGAGCGTCCTCGACCTGCCCGCGATGTTCGACGGGCTCCCGGTGGTGCTGGAGATCGGCTTCGGCATGGGCGAGGCCACCGCGCAGATGGCGGCCGACGACCCGGGGACCGGCATCCTCGCCGTGGACGTGCACACCCCTGGCCAGGGCAACCTGCTCGGGCTCGCCGACCGGAACGGCTCGACCAACGTCCGGGTCGCCAACGGTGACGCGATCATCCTGCTCCGCGAGATGCTGGAGCCGGAGTCGCTGGACGGGCTGCGGGTGTACTTCCCCGACCCGTGGCCCAAGACCCGCCACCACAAGCGCCGGCTGATCCAGCCGGAGTTCCTGGACCTGGTCGCGGGCCCGCTGAAGCCCGGGGCGATCGTGCACTGCGCGACCGACTGGGAGCCGTACGCCGAGCAGATGCTCGACGTACTGACCGCCCACCCCCGGTTCGAGAACACCGTGGCCGACGGCGGTTACGCCCCGCGTCCCGCGTTCCGGCCGCTGACCCGGTTCGAGGGCCAGGGCCTGGGCAAGGGCCACGCGGTGCACGACCTGCTCTTCGCACGCGTCTGACCGGCCGGGGCCGAGGCCCCCAACGCCCCCGCCCCCGTTCCGGCCGTCCCCACGCGCCATGGCCGTTGTCGGTGCCGCTCGTTAGGGTCGAGGGGTGTCCGACGGTTCTGTTCAGCGGCAACGGCAAGGTCAGCCGGTCGTCCCGGTGCTCCAGGAGCAGCGGGTCGGCGAGATCCTGGCTGCCGTGCCGGAGCGGGGCCAGTGGCGCTACCGGCCGCGTCGCGTCGGCCCGCTGTGGCGGAACCGGACGCTCCGAGTGGTCGCGGTCTTCACCCTGCTGGCGCTCTGCGGTGTGGTGATCCTCGCCCTGGTCCGCGACCAGACCGGGACCGAGGGGTTCCTCGTCGGACTGGGCCTGGCCGTGCTGCCGGTCCCCGCGCTGATGACGGCCTTCCGCTGGCTGGGCCGGGTCGCCCCCGGTCCGTGGCGGAACCTCCTGTTCGCCTTCGCCTGGGGCGCGTGCGCGGCGGCCCTGGTCGCGATCCTCGCCAACTCCTTCGCCACCCGGTGGATAGCCGACACCGATCCGGGCAACGCGGACACCCTGGGTGCCACGGTCATAGCGCCGGTCGTCGAGGAGAGCGCCAAGGCGGCGGCCGTCCTGCTGCTCTTCCTCTTCCGCCGGCGGGAGTTCACCGGGATCGTCGACGGCGTGGTGGCCGCCGGTTTCACGGCGACGGGTTTCGCCTTCACCGAGAACATCCTCTATCTGGGCAACGCCTTCGGCGAGGACCAGCAGACGGGCTCCGCCTTCGCGTCGGTGACCGTGATGACGTTCCTCATCCGCGCGGTGATGACGCCGTTCGCCCACCCGCTCTTCACGGTCCTGACCGGCATCGGCATCGGGATGGCCGCGAGCACCGCACCCGGCCGACGGGCGAGGCGGATCGCGGCGCCGCTCCTCGGCCTGTTTCTCGCCATGGGCATGCACGCCCTGTGGAACGGCTCGGCGACCTTCGGCACGTACGGGTTCTACGTCGTCTACGGGGTGTTCATGGTCCCCGTCTTCGGTCTGGTGACCTGGCTGGCCGTCCGGGCCCGCCGGCAGGAACTGCGCTCCCTGGCCGTCGAGCTCCCCGCGTACGCCGAGGCCGGCTGGATCTCCCCCGCCGAACCCTTCGCCCTCGCCTCGATGCGGGCCCGCGCCCTGGCCCGGAACGCGGCACGCCGGCGGTACGCGGCGGCAGGCGGCGCCTTCGGCCATCCGTACCCGGCGCACGCGTCCCCGTACGCACCGGCACCGGCCCACGCGAAACACGCCAAGGAGGCCAAGGAACAAGGCAGGGCCGCGGCGCGTACGGTCGCCGAGTACGAGGCGTTCGCGACGTCCCTCGCCTTCCTGCGCCGACAGGCACACCGGGGCACGGCCGATCCGGACTTCGCAGCCCGCGAGCTGGAGCTGCTGCACCACCTGTGGCAGCGCCGGGAGGTCGCGGGCCCCGCCCTGGCGTACGCGGCCCGGGCCACGCACCGCCGCCCCCGCGGCTTCCCGCCGCCTTGGCCGCACCACGCGTACGGAACCCACCCACCCGGCACCGGCGCCCCCGCCCCGTACCCGTACGGCAGCCCACACCCGTACGGTGCCTCGCCGCCGTACACAGCCCAGCCCTACGGCCAACAGCCCCAGGCGCAGCCGTACGGCCAACAGCCGCAGTCCACGCCGCCGTACGCCCCGCCGTACGTTCCTCAGCCGTACGGCCAACCGCCCTACGCCGGGCCGCCGCACGCCGGGCCGCCGCACGCCGGCAGCCCGCCGGCCTGATCCCCGGCCGGCGGCCTCCCCCGGCCGACTGCCGGCACGAGCCGGACCGAGGGCCCTACGCCGACGGCTCGGTAAGCATCGACGGGCCCTACGCCGACGCCTCGGTAAGCGTCGCCAGCTCCTGGTCCGTCAGCCGGAGGTCGGCGACCGCCAGCAGGGCGGGGAGCTGTTCGACCGTGCGGGCGGAGGCGATCGGCGCGGCGACCGTCGGCCGGGACGCGAGCCAGGCCAGGGCCACCGTAGCGATCTCGGCGTCCCGTTCCCGGGCCACCGTGTCGAGCGCGGCGAGCACCCGCTGCCCGCGCTCGGACTCCAGGTAGCCGGCCGCCTTCCCGGCCCGGGCGCTCTCCACGACGGTGCCCGGACGGTACTTGCCGGTGAGGAAGCCGGAGGCCAGCGCGAAGTACGGGACGGCCGCGAGCCCGGCGTGGGCGGCGGTCTTCTGGAGCTCGCCCTCGTAGGTGTCCCGGGAGACGAGGTTGTAGTGCGGCTGGAGCGCCACATAGCGGGCCAGCCCCTCGCGGTCGGAGAACTCCAGCGAGGCGCGCAGGCGCTCCGGGCTGATGTTGGAGGCGGCGATCTCCCGGACCTTGCCCTCCTTCACCAGCTGGTCGAGGGCCGTGATGATCTCCTCGACGGGGACGGTCTCGTCGTCGAAGTGCGTGTAGTAGAGGTCGATGCGGTCCGTGCCCAGCCGGCGCAGCGACTCCTCGGCGGCCGCCTTGATCGTGGGCGCCGAGAGCCCCTTGTACCCGGGGAGAGCGCCGACCTTGGTGGCCACCACGATGTCGGACCGGTTGCCGCGCGCCGCGAGCCACTTGCCGATGACCGTCTCCGACTCGCCGCCCTCGTTGCCGGGAGCCCAGTGCGAGTAGGAGTCGGCGGTGTCGACGAAGTTGCCGCCCGCTGCCGCGTACGCGTCGAGAACGGCGAAGGACCGGTCCTCGTCCGCGGTCCAGCCGAAGACGTTTCCACCGAGGCAGAGCGGGAAGACCTGGAGGCCGGACGGGCCGAGATTGCGCAGAGAAGTCATGGGTGGCACAACGGTCTCCGGCCACCCACATATTCCATGCCGTATACATCCGACCGAGGGCGGACCGGCAGCCCTGGCGTCGGGGGGTGTGCGTCAGGGCTGCCGGGGTTCGGAGGACCGCGAGGGGGGAACGGGCGGGGTTCGACGAGGGCCGCGGAGACCTCAGACGGTCATGCCGCGGGCGCGCAGCCAGGCCATCGGGTCGATGCCGGTGCCGTCCGGCGTGTGGACCTCCAGGTGGAGGTGCGGGCCGGTCACATTGCCGGTCGCGCCGACGCGGCCGATGGTGTCGCCGGTGGTGACCTTCTGGCCGACGGTGACACCGATCGAGGACTGGTGGCAGAACCACAGCTCGGTCCCGTCCTCCAGCTCCAGCACCGTGCGGTAGCCGTAGGAGCCGGACCAGCCGGCCGACTTGATGGTGCCGGTGTGGACGGCCTTGATCGGGGTACCGGTCGGCGCCGCGAAGTCGAGGCCCGTGTGGTAGCCGGAGGACCACATCGAGCCGGCCTCGCCGAACGTCGAGGTGATCGTGTACGAGGACGTGGGAATGGCGTAGCTGGCGGCGAGCTTGGCCAGGCGCAGGGCCTCGGCCTTCTTCTTCGCCTCCTCCTCCGCCTTCTTCTTCTCGGCGGCGGCCTTGGCCTCCGCCTCGTCCTGCTGCTTCTTCGCCTCGGCGGCGGCCTTCTCCGCCGCGGCCTTCTCCTCGGCGGCCTTGGCCTCGGCGTCGGCGGCGCCCTGCTGCTGCTCGGCCTGCTGGAGGATGCGGGCGCGCAGCGCCTCGCCGGCGTCCGTGGTGCCCTGCTCGGCCTCGGCGGTGGTGATGCCGGCGGTGGTCAGCGGGGCGGCAGCGACGGCGGGGGTTTCGGCCTCGGCCTCGGTCTCGTCGGAGAACAACGCCCCTACGCCGGGAAGGGACTTGGCGTCGGGGAGATTGTCCGCGATGGAATCGGGAAGAGAAATGGAGACCGGCGGTTTGCTCTGCGCGGTGGCCATGCCGCCCGCACCGACGGCCGCGATGACACCGACGCCGAGGACGGTGGAGCTACGGGCCAGACCATTGCGCTGCTTGGCGACACGGTGCTTGCCGCGGACGGGGCGGACGGACTCCTCCGTGGGGTTCCATTCCTCCCAGGCCCGCTCGGAGGCGGCCTCATCGGCGCGGAAGCCGCCGGTGGAACCGGTGTCGTAGCCGTTGCCCCGATCGGTCGCGTAGTCGCTCCCGTATTCCGGGATGTACGCGGTGCCGGGGCCGTTCGCGAAGTCGGCGCCGTACTCGGGCACGAACCGGGAGGGGGATTCGGGGGCAGGCTTGTTGGACGCCACGCGGGCGCACTCCTTTCCTTCCTTCTCGCCTACCGGGTTAGCTGACGGGTTCGGAGCAGGAAGGTCTCCTACGGGTCCCTCCGCCTCTCGTGAAGACAGAGATGCCCGATTCACCCCATATTGATGGTTCCCCGGTTCCCTTGCGGAATTCGGCGCTCGCGCACGGTGCCGCCACTGACGACGGCTGGGACAACCGCGCTGCGTTATCGAACGTTAATAGACAGACGGCTCCGATTCCAAGCCGTTCCCACTGATCGTTCACGTCTTTGGCCTGGACTTTGCGGGACGTAACCGGGCGGAATCGGGCGAGTTGACCGGCCCTCACCCCTTACCCGTTTTCTGACGTTGCGTCAAACGTTATGCGGAGCGACGCCTTTCAGTTACGCAGGGTGGCACCCGGCTTGACGAGCTTCACCGTCCTGCGCCGGTCGGGCCCGCCCTTCGTCGGCCGCGTGACCGCGAGCAGCGCCATGTCGTCCGTCAACTCGCCTCCCGCATGCAGCCGTACGTCCTCGGTCAGCGCGGACAGCAGCTCCTCGGGCCCGGGAAAGAGGCGCCCGCGCAGCCGCTCCGCCGGCTCGTAGAAGACCCCGTCGGCGTCGCGTGCCTCGGACAGGCCGTCCGTGTAGAGCAGGAGCGTCCCGCCGGCCGGCAGCTCCCACTCGTCCGAGCGGTCCGGCCGCGCACCCAGGCCCATGCCCAGCGGCAGCGCCGGCTCCGAGGGCGCCAGGGCCTCCACCGCCCCGCCCCCGTGCAGCAGCAGCGGATCGGGGTGGCCGCGGTTCACGATCCGCACCGACCCACCGCCCGGCGGGATCTCCGCCAGCACGGCGGTGACGAACTCCTCGAACGCGTCGAAGCCGCCACCCCGGGTCGACTCGCGCGCCAGCGCACGCTCCAGTCGCTGCGCCACACCCTCCAGCGACTTCTCCTGCTCGGCCGCCTCCCGGAACGCCCCGATCACCACCGCCACGGCGCCGACCGCCTCCAGCCCCTTCCCCCGTACGTCTCCGAGCACCAGCCGCACGCCGTACGGGGTGTCGGTCGCCGCGAACAGGTCTCCCCCGACGAACTCGTCCGCCTGCGCCGCCTCGTACCGCGCGGCCACCTGCAGTCCGCCGATCCGCTCGGCCGGCGCCGGCAGCACGGCCCGCATGGCGGTCTCGGCGATGATCCGGGCGGATGCCAGCTGATCACTGCCGCGCCGCACGACCCGGTTGATCACACAGGCCTGGAAGGCGACCACGAACACCGTGAGCATCTCGATGAACGGGACCACGCCCAGCAGGTCCCCGGTGGAGAGCCGAATCCCGGCGATGGCCAGCAGCGAGGCGACGCCGGTCCGGACGGTGGCCCCCAGACCGAAGAAGGGAGCGGCGATCAGCGGCGCGGCCGCGAACATCGGGACCGCCGTGAAGGAGGGCGGAGTGAAGAGGTCGAACACCACTCCCACGAAGATCATCACGACCGGAAGCACCCGGACGAACCGCCGGCTCCCCGCGCCGCCGCGCCCTCGCCACCGTCGCTCCCACTTCCCCACCTACGGTCTCCTGCCCGGTGCAGCCACGGCCGCGGACGGTACCCGCACACCTCCCCCACAGCCTCACCGCCGCCCGGCCGGCGAGCTACTCCTCGACCGCCGATGGGGCGAAACGCGATCGGGCACCGCCAACGCATCAGGCCCGGCACGCTGCTGCGTGCCGGGCCTGATGTTTCAGTAGCGGGGACAGGATTTGAACCTGCGACCTCTGGGTTATGAGCCCAGCGAGCTACCGAGCTGCTCCACCCCGCGTCGGTAAACCCAACTCTACGGCATGTTCGCGGCCTTCATGACCACGCGAGGCGATGGCCGCCACACCCCGGACCGCCCTCTCGGCCCACACCGACGGGCAATGGGGTGAATGCGGTGATATGACTGTTTTCAGATTCAGTCATCTCGATGCGGATCCGGGAGTGGACGATGGACGACTATCCCCTGCTCAACCTGTTCTGGACGATGCTCTGGTTCTTCCTCTGGATCATGTGGCTCTTCCTCCTCTTCCGGGTCATCATGGACATCTTCCGCAGCGACGACCTGGGCGGCTGGGCCAAGGCGGGCTGGCTGGTCCTGTCGCTGGTGCTGCCCTATCTGGGCGTGCTGATCTACGTGATCGCCCGCGGCAAGTCCATGGGAAAGCGCGACGTCCAGCAGGCGAAGGAACGCGACGCGGCCTTCAAGGCGTATGTGAGAGAGGCGGCCGCCGCGGACGGCGGCGGCCGGAGCGGCCACGTCGAGGACCTGGCGAAGCTCGCCGACCTGAAGGACAAGGGCGCGATCACCGAGGAGGAGTACCAGCGGGCGAAGTCGAAGCTCCTGGTCTGACACCTCCGGCAGCACGCCGGGAAACTCCTCTCCGACGTCCCGGCAGCACGAAGGGCGGAACGCCGGTACCGGCGCCGCCACGAGCAGCCCCGGGCCCCGGCCGCCGGGAGACCCGCCGCCCCCGGACATGAGAGAGCCCCGGGTCGGCAGGGCTCACGCATGGGGGCCCGAACAGCAGAAAGCCCCAGGTCGCACATGCTCTGACCTGGGGCTACGAGGTAGGCCGTGTGGGACTCGAACCCACAACCAACGGATTAAAAGTCCGCTGCTCTGACCAATTGAGCTAACGGCCCTCGGCACATCACCCCCGAGCATAGCCCGCCCCGGCCGCGCAGCCGATCGGGTATCGGCTGCGCGGCCCCGTCATCGGGGACGGCGACGGGCTCAGGGGCTCAGAAGATGCCCTTGTACGTCTGCCAGCCGGTGGCGATCTGGGTACGGGCTCCGAACGAGCCCTTGCCGTTGCCGTTGTTGCGGAACAGCTTGCCGGCCGAGTCGCGTACGACGATGTCGTTGCGGCCGTCGCCGCTCAGGTCGCCGACGCCGACCAGGGTGTTGTACGAGCGCCCCCAGTCCGTGAACACCTTCACGCGGGCCGCGAAGCGGCCGTTGCCCAGGCCGTCGTAGCGCCACAGGCCGCCGTTGCGGTCGTGGCCGAGCAGGTCGGGGATTCTGTCGCCGGTGATGTCGCCGACGCCGGTGATCTGCGCGTACGTCCGCCAGTCGGTGTTGATCCGCGTCTTCGGGGCGAACTTCCCGCCCGCGACGCCCGCGTAGAAGTAGATGTCGCCGGTGGACTTCTGACGGGCCACGAGGTCGGCCCGGCCGTCGCCGTTCAGGTCACCGGGCGAGGTCAGCACGTCGTACTGCTGCCAGCCGCCGCCGATCACGGTGTGCTTACTGCCCGGGGTGTAGCCGGAGCGGCCGCAGTGGCCCGCGTACTGGCGCAGCTCGCCGCCCGGCATCCGGACGAGGAGCTCGGAGCAGCGGTCGCTTCCGGTGTCCGCGAAGGGCACGGCGAGGGTTCCGGCAGGCCAGCCGGAACCGGAGGCCTTGCCGCTGAAGACGCCCGGGGTCTGCCCGAACTGGATGGTCAGGCCGCCGGAGGAGTTGAGGGTGACGAGGTCCCCGATGCTGTAGCCGCCCTGGTCGTGGAAGCCCTCCTCGCCACCGCCGACCGAGATGGTCCCGCTGGTGGTGTACTTGCCCGAGCCGTCCTCCGCCGTCGCCGCCAGGGTCCAGCTGTGCCGGCCGCTGCCCGTGTATCCGCCCGCGTCCGTCCGGCCGTCCCAGGCCACGTCCGCCTCGGTGCCGGAACCGCCCTTGAGCGTGCGCACCGTACGACCCGTCCAGTCCTTGACCGTGTACGTCCAGGAGACGGGCTTGTTGAACTGCCAGGTGCTGAGCCAGGCCCCCGGCCCGTTCTCGCCCTTGATGTCCAGGGAAGAGCCGCCCTGATCGGCGGCGATCTTCGCGAGAGGCTGCGCGGGCACCCCGCTGGGCACGACGTGCAGGGTCTGTGCGGCGTCGAGGTACGCGATGTCGCCGCCGAACCTGTCCACCGCCCAGGTCAGCCGCCGCTGGTCGGCGGTCTTCCCGGCCGGGAGGTCCGCCACGGCGCGCGGAGCGGCGGCCTTGCCCGTGTGGAAGTCGGTGAGCAGCAGCTTGCCCGCGGTCCGGTCGTGCCGGACGAGGTAGCCGTCGCCGACGAGGGCGGGCCCGGACGGCACGGTGAACGACTTCTTCGCCGTACGGTCGTACACCCCGGCCGCGCCCGTCGTCCCGCAGTTCCAGTACACCCAGCGGCCGACCGCGCGCACCTCCTTGATCACGCAGGGTGCGCCGGTGGCGGCCTGCTCCACGACCTTCTTCGTCCCCAGGTCGGTCGCGGTGAGCGCTCCGGTGGCGGTGGTGGCCGCCCACAGCGTGGTGCCCCAGACGGAGGCCGCGCCCGGGGTGCGGACGAGGGGGTCGGCGGTGCTGGTGTAGCCCGGGTACATGCCGGCCCGCTGCTTGGCGGGGGAACCGCCGTTGACGACGTAGGCCCGCCCGGCCAGGTCCACGATCCTCGCGGTGCCCGCGGGGTAGCTGATGTCGCCACTGTGGTACGAGTTCCCGGGCGCCCAGAACTGCACCGACTCGGTGCCGGCGTCGTCGCCGGCGACAAACACCATGCCGACGTCACCGTGGCCCGAAGCGACCAGCTCGACGCAGTCGCCGTTGTCACAGGGCACCGTCCTGAGGTGCGCGCCATTGGCGTACGTCCCGGCAAAGGCACGGCTCTCGCGCGCTCCCGCGGTCACGGCGTCGGCGGACACCCGGCGGTCGTACACCATGCGGTCGCCGGAGGCGCTCCGCTCCGCCGTCACCAGCCGCCCGCCCGCGAAGTCGAGGCCGTACACCCCGGTGGTCGCCACGGTGGCCGGGGCGGGGTCGGCGGCGCTCGCCGGCACGGCGGCGGTGGCGAGGGCGGTCGCCCCGGCCACGGCGCCCACGAGGGCGGCGCGGCCGCGTATGAACATGGTCAAAGGAGTCCCTTTCCGGGAAGCCCGGTTGGTGAGTGGGTCATCAGAACAGGTACGTGTACATCTGCCAGCTGCCGCCGACCTTCGTACGGGCCGCCAGGGCGCCCTTGCCGTCGCCGCGGTAGCTCCACAGCACCCCGGACGTGTCACGGGCCAGCAGATCGGCGCGGCCGTCGCCGTTCAGGTCGCCGGAGCCGACCATCGTGTCGTACATGGTCCAGCCGTAGCCGACCTTGACGCGGGTGCCGAGCGTGCCCTCGCCGGTGGCCGGGTAGCGCCAGACGTCGCCCGCGCGGTCCCGGGCCAGCAGGTCGCCCTTGCCGTCGCCGTCCATGTCGCCCATACCGGCGAGGAGGTACTTCTGCCAGCCGTAGCCGATCTTCACCCGGGGCTCGAAGAGGCCGTTGCCCTTGCCCCGGTAGAAGTACAGGTCGCCCGTGGGCGTCCGGGCGAGCAGATCGGCGCGCCCATCACCCGACATGTCGCCGGGCGAGGTCAGGGCGTCGAACATGTTCCAGCCGGTGCCGATCTTCGTGTACGGCGTGGTGGGCTCGAGCGCGGCCCCGCAGCCAGGCCTGTACGCCCGCAGCTCGCCGGCCTTCGTACGGACCAGCACGTCGTTGCACCGGTCGCCGCTGACGTCCTCGAACGGCACGGCGGCGGTCACGGTGTCGTCCCCGGTCCAGCCGGTCCCGGACACCTTGTCCTCGACCCGCCCGGTCCCGGTACCCGTACCGGCCCGCCAGTCCGCCGTCCCTGCCGAGGTGAACGCGAGCAGGTCACCGAACCCGTCGTTCCCGACGAAGTCCCGCGCCACGGCGGCCCCACCGGTCAGTCCGACGGTCCCGGAGGTGGCCAGGGGGGCGCCCTGACCGTCGGCGGGCGCGGCGGTGAGGGTCCAGGTGTAGGAGCCGTTGGGGGCGTACGCGCCGGTGGCGGTCTTCCCGTCCCAGGCGGCCGTCACCAGGCCGCGGGCTTCCCCGCCGGACAGCGTGCGCACCGTGGCGCCCGACGCCGTGTTCTTCAGCGTCAGCCGCCAGGACGCGGCGGGCTTGGACAGCCACCAGGAGCCCTGCCAGCCGGCCGGCGAGGACGCCCGCAGGTCGAGCGAGCCGGCCGGCGCCACGGTGTCGATCACCGACAGCGCCGAGGCCGGAATGCCCGTGGGAACGATGCGCACCAGCCGGTCGCTGCCGGTGTACGCGACGTGGCCGCCGAAGCGGTCGACGGTCCAGCCGGCGCGACGCACGCTGTGCGGGCCCAGGTCCCCCTCACCGGCCAGCTTCCGCTGGGGCAGGTCGGCGTGCGCGCCACTGGCCGGCAGCCCGCCGTGGAGGTCGTACAGGGTGAGCCCGGCGCCCTCGGCGTGGGTGACGAAGTAGCCGTCGGCGAGGAGGGTGTCGGCGTCCGGAGCGGTCGCGAACTTCCCCGTCTGCCGGTCGTAGAAACCCGCGCTGTGGGGCCAGTTGGAGCCCTCGCACGCCCAGTGGATCCAGCGGCCCACGGCTTGCAGCTCGGTGGGAGCACACTTGCTGGGCGTGGTGAAGGAGGCGCCCGCCGCACCCGTTGTCACGTTCTTCGAGGTCACGGTGGAGGAGCCGGGGAGGTTGCTCCACAGCGTGTTGCCCCACAGGGCGGCGGCGTCCATCCGCCGGCTCTCCAGCACCTTCCCGGAGTCGGTGCTCCCCTGGAACTCGACGACGTGCTTGAAATTGCCCGACGCCTCGTTCACCACCGCGTAGCGGCCGGAGAGGTCCACGAGTTCGGGGGACATCAGGCCCGTGGTGAGCCGCGGGCCCCATTTCTCCTCACCGTTGCGGAACAGCATGGTCTGCCCCTGCTCGGTGCCTTCCTTGCGGCCGTGGAACCCGTCGCCGCTCGCGAACATGGTCACGCAGTACGGGTCTTCCGAGTACCAGCCGCAGTCCGCGTCCCGCCCGCCGGTGAGCCCGTCCACGGTCGTGCGGATCTCCTCGGGCCGGCCGGACGTCCTGAGCCAGGTGCTCCGGTACGCGCCGATGTACGTGCCCGGCTGGAACAGGCGGGAGTCGTCCGCCGTGGTGAGGATGCCGCTGCCCAGGGAGATGCCCGCGGGCTGTGCGGGCATGTCCTCGATGTCGGCGACGCGGGTGCGCTTCACGGTGCCGTCCGCGGCCTCCGTGAACAGGTAGTAGCCCCAGTCGAGGGCACCCTCGTAGCTGTGGGTCTCGGCGCCCGCGACCAGGAGGGAGCCGTCCGGCGTCCCGGTGAGATCGGTGTGGGCGACGGCGAGCAGTTCGCCGGTGCTCTCGCCGTCCTCGCCGATGCGCACCAGCCGGTTGCCGCGGTACTCGTTGCCGCCGGGGTTCGCCGGCAGGACTCCGACCAGCGTGTCTCCGAGCATCCGGAAGCTGGTGTCGTACGGCTGGTTCCGCAGGTCGTACGAGCGGGGCGCGGCGGACAGATCGTCGCGGTCGAACAGCTCGGCGGCGTACGAGCCGACCTGCAGCAGGGTGTCCGGGCCCAGCGTCACGGCATCGGCATGCGGGTCCAGGGTCCGGAGCTGCCCGCTCGCCAGGTCGACGAACCACCAGCCCTGCGTCATGTCGGAGCCCTCCCAGAGGATGCCCCGGACGACGATCGAGCGGGCGTCCCCGTCGGAGACCGACAGGCGCCACCCCTCGGGAAGCCCCTCCAGCCGCCGGTCCTCGACCTCGCCGCCCTCGGCCCGCAGCAGGTGCAGGGCGGTCACGGCGGTCTCGGTGCCGGTGCGGGTGACGACGGTCGTGCCGTACGTCCCCACGTAGGTCTGGCCCTCCGGGATGGCGATGCTCGTGACCGGCCCGCCGCCGGCGCGCTGCTGCAGCGTCACACGCGGGCTCGGGCTCTCCGCGTAGACCGCCACGGTGTCGGAGCCGTGCCCGAATCCGGTGGGCCAGTCGCCACGGGGGCGGACCGCCTCGGGGTCGTACTCCAGCGGCTTCGGGAGCCGGTCGGGCAGCACGGTCTCCGTACCGGACGCGTAGTCGGTCCAGCGGAGCCGGTCGTCGCCCTCACGCGCCGTCAGGAAGCCTGTCTCGCCGGCGTTCAGCACGCGTGTCTGGCGCGGTACGTAGCGGGCGCCGGGCTTCACGACCACGGTGTCCGCGGCCGTGGCGCCCGTCGTACCGGCGGCGGCCGTACCCGTGGCCATCGCGCTCGCCCCGGCGGTCATCGCCAGGGTGACCAGAAGGGCGATGCGCGCGGACGCACGCCGACGTCTCCACCCGTTGGATGAGCGGGTCACTTTGAAGGTCCCTCCCCAGGAACAAGGCACGAGGAGAGGCCGGCGGAGAACGCATACGGCCTACGCGGTGCGGCGGTCGCCGCTCGCACCCACCCCCGAGCAGATGTCGCGACTTTAGCAGCAGACGCGGACACGCCAACGGCTTTTTCGAACTCGTTCAAGGGGCGGGCCCACGCAGGTCGGCGGGCACCTTCCCGGCGCATACGAAGAGCGGGCCCGTCCATGGAGGACGGGCCCGCTCTCAGCAGACCTTCAAGGGGTCATCGACGCACTCAGCCGTTGCGCTTCCAGCGCGGCTTGTCGTCGCGGCGGCCGAAGGAGCCGGTGCTCGTGCCGGTCGAACGGTGCTCGTCGCGGCGGCCGGTCGGCCGGTCGCCGCCGCCCGAGCGGAAGCCGCCCGAGGGGCGGTCGTCGCGACGGTCGCGGTTGAACGGACGGTCGCCGCCGCCCGAACGGAAGCCGCCCGAGGGACGGTCGTCGCGACGGTCGCGGTTGAACGAGGGGCG